>CAZORD010000001.1:0-4822 GCA_964582455.1 uncultured bacterium
AAAAAATGTTTAAACGAACACACACCTGCGGAGAACTTGGAAAAGATCACATTGACGAATCAGTCAGTTTAAATGGCTGGGTGAATACAGTCCGCCTCCATGGACAGGTGGTTTTTGTGGACCTGCGGGATCGCTATGGTAAAATTCAGATCGTATTTAATTCAGAAGATTACAAAGGTGATTTTGAAGCGGTGAAGAAACTGTCCATGGAAGATGTCCTTTCCATCAAGGGCACAGTGCAGGCCCGGGGAGAAAATGCTGTTAATCCGGATATGTCTACCGGTGAAATAGAAGTGCTGGTAGAAAGTATGGAAGTCTTGAGCGAAACAGCGCCTCTGCCGTTTGTGATCACCGACCGTGACAGCGCCCTGGAAGACCTGCGCCTGAAATACCGTTACCTTGAACTGCGGACGGATGAACTCCAGCACAATATTATTACGCGCCACCAAGCGTACCAAGCCGTCCGTGGATTTTTAACCGATAATAATTTTCTCGAAGTGGAAACACCCATTTTAATGAAATCCACTCCTGAAGGCGCCCGGGATTTCCTGGTGCCTAGCCGACTTCACAATGGTAAATTTTATGCGTTGCCTCAATCACCGCAAATATATAAACAGATTTTAATGATCTCCGGTTTTGACCGATATTTCCAGATCGTAAAATGTTTCAGGGATGAGGATTTTCGCGCCGACCGTCAACCTGAATTCACCCAGATTGATATTGAAATGTCCTTTGTGGATGAAGAAGATATCTATGCCAATATGGAAGGGTTGACCAGGCATGTGTTCAAGGAAGTGCTGGCTGTAGATCTGCCGAACCCGTTTCCAAGAATTTCTTACGATGAAGCCATGTCCAAATACGGTTCAGATAAACCGGATACTCGCTATGAACTTTTTCTCCAAGACGTAAAAAAATACACAGATCAATCTGATTTCAATGCCTTTAAATCGGCAGAATGTGTAAAGGCAATTGTTGTTTCAGGCGGAGCTAAATATTCCCGAAAAAATATTGATGAAATGACAGATTTCGTTAAATCATTCAAAGCAAAAGGCCTTGCTTGGATGAAAATGGTGGAAGGACAACTCACAGGTGGTATATCCAAATTCTTTGTAGATGATTTACTGAAAAAACTCATCAATACAACGGGCATGAGTGATGGTGATATAATATTCTTGATTGGGGATGAGCGTTCGGTAACAGAAAAATCGTTAGGAGCGTTGCGGGTTGAAATTGCAAAGCGTGAAAATATAGCGGATAAATCTGATTTCAAACCTCTCTGGGTGACAGAATTCCCCATGTTTGAAATTGATGAAGAGACTGAAAAACTAACATTCTTACATCATCCGTTTACATCACCCACAACGCAAAATGTAAACGACCTCGCTGCTGATCCAGAATCATTAAAAGCACGAGCGTATGATTTAACCATGAATGGTTATGAAATTGCAGGCGGATCCATTCGAATTCATTCGCCTGACATTCAAAATAAAGTATTTTCTCTACTTGGGTTAAGTCAAGAAGAGGCCAAGGAAAAATTTGGCTTCTTATTGGAAGCTCTGACCTATGGTGCACCACCCCACGGTGGGATTGCTTTTGGATTCGATAGGCTGGTAATGCTGCTGACCGTATCCAATAATATCCGGGACGTAATTGCGTTTCCAAAAACAACATCAGCGATATCGCTCATGGATGGATCGCCAGATTCAGTTAGCGAAAAGCAATTAGATGAATTGAATATCCAGATCAAAAAGAAAAAGTAAATTGTCCCATCAAGGCAAAGCATGCATCATCACCGGCGCCACGGATGGTATCGGTAAAGTAGTAGCATTAAACTTAGCCAAAATGGGCTATACCCTTGGTCTCGTTGGCCGTAATCCCCAAAAGATCGAATCCACCCTTGATAAAATCCAAACTGCATCTGACAATGAAAATATCAGATTCTTCAAAGCAGACTTATCTTCAATGTCAGCTGTAAAACGCTTGGCCAGTGAGATAATTTCGACGTTTGATAAAATCGATGTATTATTAAACAACGCCGGCGCCTATTTTGCAGATTATGGTAAAACAGAAGAAGGGTTTGAGAATACCTTTGCCTTAAATCATTTAGCGTATTTTTTGTTATCTGATCTTTTGCTGGAGACCATTAAAGCGACACCAAATTCCCGCATTGTCAATGTGGCCTCTGATGCCCATTTAGGAACAAATATAAATTTTGATAATCTTCAGGGATTTGATGGTTACAAGGGTTGGCCGGCATATTGCAAATCCAAACTGTGCAATGTGATGTTCACATATGAATTAGCACGAAGATTGGAAGGTAGCGAAACAACTGCAAATTGCCTCCATCCGGGGTTTGTAAATACCAACTTTGGCAATAATAATAAAACCAGTGTGCGTATGAGTCTTAAAGCTGCAAAAGCAGTGGGCGCTATCAATGTTAAAAAAGGTGCATTGACCAGCATCTACTTGGCATCTTCTGATGAAGTAGAAAGTATCAGCGGAAAATACTTCTCCAAATGCAAATCCAAGCAAAGTTCCAAACAATCAAATGTTATAAAAGATCAGCAGCTCCTCTGGTCCGTGAGCGAAGAATTTTTAAGCTGACGCTCTTTCCTTTTTCATTATAACGCAATACATTCTGGTATGAAGCATGTCAACAGTTTCCTGCTTTTAATCTTTCTTATTCAAAACCTGGTGGGACAGGTTGAAAACTGGGAACGGAAAGCAAGTATCATGGTGGATAGCCAGATCATGGCGCGTGGGGTAAAAGATGAAAAAGTGTTGGAGGTTATGCGCAAAACGCCCCGGCATGAGTTTATCCCCAATGAGCAGCAACCCTATGCCTATAAGGATTATCCATTACCAATTGGTTATGAACAAACCATATCCCAGCCCTACATCGTTGGTTTGATGACGTCTTTGCTGGAATTAAAAGGCCATGAAAAAGTCTTGGAGATCGGTACCGGTTCCGGCTACCAGGCAGCGGTCTTGTCCCCTTTGTGCAAGGAAGTGTTTACCATTGAAATAGTACAAGAACTTGCTGTGCGGTCCAAGGCAGCATTGGCAAGACTCGATTATGATAATATTCATGTAAAATGGGGTGACGGCTACCAGGGCTGGCCGAATGAAGCACCATTTGATGCTGTTATTGTTACCGCCGCACCACCGGAGTTACCCCCAAAATTGTTTGAACAGCTTAAAGTCGGCGGCCGGTTAGTTATCCCGGTGGGGAGTATCTGGCAGGAATTATGGGTTATTACCAAACTGCAAGGCGGTATCATGGATAAGGAATCAGTGATTCCTGTACGTTTTGTGCCCATGGTGCACCCGGACAAACCGATCCCCGAATAGGATTAATCGCTTACTAATTCTTTGCATATTTCTTAATTGTATAGTAAAGCAGCAATGTCATTTCCTGTAACTGGATATGTCTTTCCTGTGCTGTATTAAATTTTTCACACTGGTCTACAAAATTGAAAGGATCCCAGCCCGGTTCTTCTTTTTGCATGTCATGGATGACTGGATGATCGCCTACACGTTTATACCAGTATTTTGAATTCCAGTAATCCGGCTCCCGGCGGTGCAGGATTGCGTGCCAGTAATTGCCGTCGGGGTTTTCATGTTCCTGGGCGATAATGTGGCAGTTATGAATGTTGTCATTCAAAAGATGCAGCCCCGCTTTGATCAGTGGCGCTGCAGTCAATTTATCAATTTTTGCTGTTAAACTATTATCCCACACCCTTTCAGGTACAAGAAGCGGAAAAGGATCACGTTGTGTTAAAATGGCAAGTAAATTATCGAGTAACGGCATAATGGTCAGGTGATATTATGTCAGCTTCAGAAGTAATTTCAATCTCATAATGGACATCAAAACAATAGATATTAACAAATTTAAACGTATTGTGTTTTTTACAGGCGCCGGCATGTCCGCTGAATCGGGTGTACCCACGTACCGTGGAGAGGGTGGTGTTTGGGATAAATATGATTGGCAGGAATACGCCTGTCAGGACGCGTGGGAACTGAATCCGGAAAAGGTGTTTGATTTCCACGATTTACGCAGGACTGAGGCGTTGAAATGTTTTCCCCATAAAGGGCATGAAGTTATTACTGCTATCCAGGAAGCACATGCTAATGTATTAGTTGTAACCCAGAATATTGATGGAATGCACCAGCGGGCAGGTTCAAATAATGTAATTGAACTCCATGGCAGTATTTGGCGGGTGCGCTGTGATAGGGAAGGCTGGGTAAAAGAGGACGTGGCTGTTGAAAAATTTAAAAAGCGAAAATGTGATTGCGGTGCCTGGCTGCGTCCTGACATCATCTGGTTCAGCGATATGCTCAATCCCGTTACCGTTCAACTGGCGGATGAAGCTATATCCAAATGCGATTTATTTATCAGTATCGGTACATCGGGAGTAGTGTGGCCGGCCGCCGGTTATCCGCAACTGGCCAAATCTTCGGGTGCGTTATGTTTAGAGTTAAATCCCCAACCCAGTGAACTAGCCTGGCTGTTTGATATGGTATATAAAGGCAAAGCAGGAGAACTGCTCCCGCAATTATTCAACGTGTGACGGCGGACACGGCTCATGGACAACTTTCTACGTTAGTTTTAGTCAGTATGGAGAAAGGATGTACTATGAAAAAAGATAAAAAAGCTGAAAAACAGATTCGCCAATTTCTCAATCAAATACAAATTCAGCACCGCTGTGGGCTTATAATTGCTGATCATAGAGCAGAAAAAGAAATTTATAAAGCTAAATTTCTTCACTTATTGGAGATCATTGGTCCCCTTGCAAAAGCATGATTTCTTTACTTGACTGCA
>CAZORD010000001.1:4922-149804 GCA_964582455.1 uncultured bacterium
TTTCAGGATATGAATTTGCTGTGTTTATGCTCGCGGATACTGTTGATGGTGAAATGATGGAGTATGATTATGAAATTGAAGATGCAGCTGATTATATTTCTATCGATACAACTTCAATGAGAGTAGATATTTCAGCATTAACGGTTGCCAATGATGCTGGAGATTCGACCTATACTATCTCAGGTACAATAGTTCCCGGAACCATGGACCTGGTAGCTGGTACCCCATTTGAGATGCCGTTTTTGTCAGAAGATTTTGGCCCTGATCCAGGTGAAGATGAATCCATGTATTTTCAATTTTATGGTGATGGAACAGGTTTTGAAATATATAGCGGTTTTGATGATTATTATGGTTATGAATGGACCGATACATCAGAATTTGAATGGTCTGCCACCGATGATTCTCTAACTCTGATATTTTCTGACTATGATGATTATTATGGTTATGAATATTCCGATACAATTTCTCTTGCTTATTCGATAATGTATTTGGATTCAGGAGCATATCTAAATATATCTGCAGAATTTGACTTTTGTGAAATGATGGGAGATGATTACTACTACTATTACGATACACTGGATTGTTTTGACATGTTAGAAGAAGACTTTGGAATGACAGATATCCAAGATGTTACTCTCGATTTCTGGATGGAAATGAGTTATACGGGCTCCTTATCTATCGCCGGAGATATTGGTTTACAGCCAAACGAATTCAAACTGCATCAGGCGTTTCCGAATCCATTCAACCCTACAACAACTCTGCAATATGAAATGGGTTCAGCCGGTCCGGTGTCCATTGACGTATTTGATGTAAATGGGCGGAAGATTCGCAGTTTATACACTGGTATTCAAACTCCCGGACAGCACGAGATTCGGTGGGATGCGAAGGATGATCGCGGACGCAGTATGAGTTCCGGGGTCTATTTGTTTAATGTAAATGTGGGTGGTAAAACTCAAACAGCCAAGACGCTCTTACTGAAATAATAAAAACCAGAACAAGAATGAAAAAAGCCCTGTAGGTATACGGGGCTTTTTTGTATGTAAATTTTATCCATCCATGAATCATATTCTGATAACAACAGCCCTCAAGGCAGAAGCACAACCAATAATAAAAAAGTATCAATTAGAAAAAAAACAGCTCTCCAAAAAGATTTTCTTTTTTCAAAAGGGTGAGATCATTTGCCTGACAACTGGTGTTGGTGAAAAAAATGTACATAATCGATTAGGAACATTTTTAAAAGAATCAAACAGTAGCAATTCTATCCTGTTAAATATTGGTATTGCCGGGGGAAATAAGGAACATACAGATATTGGCAGTATCTACATGGTCAATAAGATCACAGGTAATAATGGCAAAGTGTGGCTGCCGGACATTTTATTGAAAACAGGCCTGTCTGAAATGCCATTGACTACTGTATCAAAAGGAATAACGGATGGTGGGCAAAATTATGATGGACTTGTGGACATGGAGGCTGCGGCCATTTTTGAAACAGCAGTAAGATTTATCCCCGTCCATTGTATGATGTTTATAAAGATCGTTTCTGATCACATGGATGTGGTTCTGGACAGCACGGAACAAGTAATCCCCCTGCTGACAAAACAATTACCAGAAATTGGACGAATCGTTGAAATATTAAAAAATTCAAACCTTGTTAAAGAACCTTTATTAAGCAATGCAGATAAAAATTTAGTGAACAAGTTAAGTACATCCTTAAAGCTGACCACCACGCAGAGCCATCAATTGCGAGATAAGGTTGAGGGTTATGTAGTTCTTAAATCTGGTGATATATCTTTTCTTTCATTATACAATGATTCAGTAGTGAATTCGAAACAGGAACGGACAAAAATATTCCATGAAATCTGCTCCAGATTATCTGCCTGATTTTTCCCACATTTATATTGAAAATGGAGCTGAAGAATATCCATTAGCCCAAGATGTACTAAAACACTTCCCTAAAACAGAACACATTTTTGTCCCTGATTATAAAACAGCCTTCAACCGCTCCGGTCAGGATTTCAGCCAGCAGAAAAAAAGCATGAAACTGATCTTGGCCGTGAAAAAACCACCCTTCATTTATGCATCCACGGACATTCTCCAGGATGCAGGTTTCGAAAATTTTGTCTATACTACGCCCTTGTTGAACTGTCTGTATAATTGCCAGTACTGTTTTCTCCAGGGCCTGTATCCTTCAGCCAACCTGGTGGCCTTTGTCAATGAGGAGGATTTTTTCAATGAAGCTAAGGCAGCTTTAAAAAAGCGTTCAAACATGAGCCAGCCGCTTGTTTTATCAATTTCCTATAATACCGATTTACTGGCTTTTGAAAATATTATACCCTACTGCAGAAGCTGGATCAATTTTGCTGCAAAAGAAAAGGATATACTAATCGAAATAAGAACTAAGAGTGCTCTCTTCAATGCTATAAATGATGTTGAACCAAGCAATAATGTATTACTGGGCTGGACGCTGTCACCGCAGCAAGTGATTGATAAATATGAATGGGACACGCCGCCCTTATCCAGGCGGTTGCAAGCAGTCAGTCAAGCACTGGCAAGAGGATGGCAGGTGCGCCTTTGTTTTGACCCGGTGATGACCAATCCGGACTGGCAGGATATTTACAGTCATTTTCTGGATGATGTTTTCAATACCTTACCGGCTGACAAGGTATATGATGCTGTGGCAGGTGTATTCAGGATGAATAAGGATTTTTTTCAGCGCGCTCGGAAGCGGGAACCGAGAATAGATATTTATTATCAGCAGTATGAATTGGAAAATGGAGTCTTATCCATTCCCCATGCACGACGCGAAGAAGTAAGAGCATTTATGTCACAAAAGCTTACTCATTACTTGGCAAAAGATCAGATCGATATTTGGAAAGGTTAGTTTGATATTTTTTGAATAGCTCTTAAAACATCTCTTCTACTGACCTGCCCTACTAGCTTACTATTATCCACCACTGGCGCACCTGAAATCTGTGGGATATCAGTTTATCAATGGCCTTCTTCAATACTTGAGTGTGGGTGTAGAATGTGATCAGTATTTTTTGTCATAATGTCAGCGACATTCAATTTTTTTCTCATGATGATTCCTCCTCATCACTCTTTCCATTTCCGGATTTGCTATCCACCATTTCCTTTACGGTTTCCATTACCTTAGGTGCCAAGTCAAATAATTTACCGGCAACACTTTCTTTATCTCCCACAGTGAGCATTTTAGCGCCATCAGCTCCGAGGACAACAAAGGCAACTGGTTCAATGCTCCAGCCGCCACCGATACCTGATCCTTCCCCGGATTCTTTTGATTCTTTGCCAGCTCCGCCACCTGCACCGAAGCCGAAGGTGACTTTGGAAACGGGTATAACTGTATGCTCCCCAGCTGTAATGGGCTCACCGACAACGGTTCTCGTCAGCATCAGGTTTTGAACTTCTTCCAAGGTACTTTTAATTAGTTCTGTTACATTCATAGTAATCCTTTCTATTTACGATATTTAAAATAGGTAATTACCGCTTGGATCGCCGTAATCAGCGGTGAAAAGCGAAAATGTACTGTTCCTGCAATATTTGTATGCAGTTTATTAGAAAATGCCGGTTTCAATGCCAATTTGTATTTTTTCGGCTTGACTAGTCCCTTAATGGCATTCAACATACCAAATATTATGCCTGTTTGCATTGGATTTGATAAACCCAATTTTCCATTTAAAGAAAATTCTTCCCAACGGATTGATTTCAGAATAGATTTGATCAATTGCCTGACTGGCATTTTTTTTAATGATGGGTATTTTTCCCTGAAAGATTTTTTTAACTTATCAGGCTTTTCGTGTTTTTTATCTTTTACCTCTTTTTTCAGGGCTTTTACAAATAAAGGTTTATCGTATTTACCGAATGAAATGATTTTTGCAGGAATAATGTCAATTCCTATGCCGCGTTTACTATAACCTAACAGCAGGCGAGCACTGCCGTCGAGGGTTGATTCCTGGAATTTCAAATTACCCTTTAACCTGATTCGTACCGGGCACATGAGCAAAATCAGCAAAATGCTCAAAACAAAAAGTATTGTAGATAATATGATGTTTATCATCAGGGGATAATTTGCTACGTGGAGATATAAATTTTCAGCATAATTCTATTCAAACAGCAGATCTTCCTGATCCAATAATTGACGAGCTAATTTCTGTTCAACGAGATTTTCCGGCATAACATCTGGGATTTGTGCTGGATCAGCATTCATAACGTATTCTAGGTCTGCTCTGAATTTTTCCCGGTCACCTGCCTTGGTATGTAAAAACTGTGCTCTTAAAACATACGTTCCCAAATAATCGGGGAATGCTGCAATTGCTTTTTGAAAATATTCCTCTGACCTGGATAATTCAACGCCGGGCAGGCGGGCGTATAAAGCTCCAAAAAAACGGTAGGGGCCGCCATAATAAAAGTCCGGATCTAACGCCAATACTCGATGCATCACCGCTTCCCCCATTTCTCTGTAATCCAGTCGCATACGGACTGATTTTGAGGAGAGATACCGTCCCATATTTGCCGCCCACCAATAAAGGGCGTTTATATATTCTTTTTCTACCACCGCTAATGCTGCGGTGACCTTTACCATGGAATCACCCTGTACTGTGGTTATCGTTTGCTGATAAGCTGCTGATTGCCCGACTAATTGTAAGGCTAATCGGGCACCCATCATAAACAAGCTGTCTTTTTGCGATGGGTCAGTCTCTATATAATATGCTTCAAAATGATATGCGCGGCTTAATAATAAAGCAATCTCAAAATTTTCCGGCTCGAGAGACAGAGCTTTTTCCAGAAAAAATGTAGCTACAGTAGCATTCTTGCGGTTTGAACGCTTATTCCAGTTATCGTAGGCCTGCTCCTTAATGTATTGTACATTTTCCTGGTAAGCGTCTTCTTGAGTATAAGGTACGGGTGTTTTGCAAGCCGTCAAGGTCAACGTAAAAAGTATTAAAAATTGTGTAAATTGGTTGAGTGTTATTTTATAGACTTTGCACATTCCAGCACGTATTTTTTACGGCACATAATCTCTGCCGGTTCTCATGGCAGAAAACTTAATACAGAATCCCTAAAGGATGAAGAAGACTATTGCATTAAAAGGTATTGACCTGCAGACGCTTCTCGGCGTAGCCGATACCCATGTTCGGTTATTAAACGATACTTTTTCGACAGATATATTGGTGCGCGGGAATGAGATCAAACTTGACGGGCAAAAGAGTGATGTAGAATTGGTGCACGAAATCATCCATGAAATGATCCAAACCTTAACCCGCAAGGGTTCCTTAACGAAAAAAGATGTTCATCAACTGATCAAAGTGATTCAGTCAGATAATGGGCATGAAGAAGTTGTGCCGGATGATGTCATTCATTATGGGAGTAAAGGCGCGATAATACCACGGACCTCTGGCCAAAAAAATTATGTAATGGTAGTTGACGGCAATGATATTGTTTTTTCTGTGGGACCTGCTGGAACTGGGAAAACGTACATTGCGGTGGCTTTTGCAATAGCAGCCCTGGAAAATCATGATGTGGATCGCATTATCCTTTGCCGCCCAGCCGTAGAAGCAGGGGAAAGCCTAGGGTTTCTGCCGGGCGATCTGAAGGAAAAAGTGGATCCATACTTGACTCCACTTTATGATGCCTTGAAAGAAATGATGCCGGGAAACAAGCTAAAACCATTATTGAACAAAAATATTATTGAAATAATCCCTTTGGCTTATATGCGGGGGAGAACACTCAATAATGCATTTCTTATTTTGGATGAGGCACAAAATTCCACACCGCTGCAAATGAAAATGTTCCTGACCCGCTTGGGGGTGAATTCCAAAGCGATTATAACAGGAGATATTACACAAATTGATTTACCCAGGCGTTCTGATTCTGGATTGATAGACGTTTTGAAAGTCTTAAAAGGTGTGGATGGCATCGGCTTTGCCCAACTGAATGAAAATGATGTCGTGCGCCACAAGTTGGTAAGGGATATCATCAAGGCCTACGACAAGGCGAATGGCAAATAACCCCTAAATTTATTTAGGTGTAATTTAAATAGAAAATAATGATCGATGTTTATCATCTAAAATTTCATGTTTACCCTGCATAAACAATACTAACTTCCGGCGCAATTTTTTGATAGAAATTGCGCAAGACGGAAACAGGCAAAAATACTAATCAATCGATGTTTTTTTACATATATCAGGGCCGCCGAGGGCCGCTGTGTTCGAAACGAGTAGAGGTTGATCATTTTCACAACCCTCTCAAACCTCTATATTCAAAAATAAGGTATTAAAATGAATACAATTAATGTTGTAATCATTGCGGCTAAACGCACACCTGTGGGAGCATTTCAAGGCAGTTTATCATCTGTTTCTGCCCCGCAATTGGGAGCAACTGTTATCAAGTCTCTTTTTGACGAAACAGCTATAGATGTCAACGAAGTGGATGAAGTGATTATGGGAAATGTTCTATCTGCAGGATTAGGCCAGGCACCGGCGCGACAGGCAGCGTTATATGCCGGCTTGCCAAACAGCGTTGAATGCCTGACCATCAATAAAATGTGCGGTTCTGGTTTGAAGGCCGTTATACTGGGGGCACAGGCTATACAAAGCAGCGATGCGGAAGTGGTCATAGCCGGCGGCATGGAAAATATGTCTTCCGCTCCCTATCTTTTACCCAAAGGTCGGTCTGGTTATCGTTTAGGTCATGGAAAAATTGAAGATAGTGTGATCAAGGATGGACTCTGGGATGTGTATACTGATCAACATATGGGCAACTGTGCGGAGATTTGTGCACGTGGAAAAAACTATAGCCGTGAACAACAGGATGAATTAGCCAAAGAATCATATACTCGTGCGCAGAATGCTCAAGAAAATGGTTCATTTGATTTGGAGATCGTTTCTGTTGAAGTTCCTCAACGTAAAGGAAATTCGATTCAGGTAAGCGTGGATGAAGAACCGGGAAGAGCCAATTTTAATAAAATGCCTAACTTACGTCCAGCATTTGATAAAGACGGTACTATCACTGCTGCCAATGCTTCCAAGATCAATGATGGGGCGGCAGCTGTATTAATAATGTCAGCAGCAAAAGCGGAAGAACTTGGGCTAGAACCAAAAGTAAGAATTGTTGCCCAGGCATCTGCAGCCCATGAACCGGAGTGGTTTACGACTGCGCCTGTTAAAGCAATCCAATATGTATTAGCTAAAGCAGGAATGAAAACTGATGAAATTGATTTATGGGAAATCAATGAAGCATTTGCTCCAGTGGCGCAAGCAGCAATGGATGAATTTGATCTGGATAGCTCAAAAGTAAATGTGCATGGTGGCGCCATCGCTTTAGGCCATCCCATTGGTGCCAGCGGTGCGCGCATCTTAACTACATTGATTCACGCCATGGAAAAAAATAACGCCAAAACAGGTTTAGCCACGCTATGCATTGGCGGTGGTGAAGCATCAGCATTAATTGTGGAAAAGGTTTAATGGATTTTTCGTACACAGAAGAGCAGCAGCTTATTCAAAAAACTGCTCGTGATTTTGCGCAAGAACATTTAGCTCCCGGCGTAATCGAACGGGATGAAAAGGCAGAATTTCCCAAAGAACAATTAAAATTACTGGGTGAGTTAGGCTTTATGGGTATGATGGTCCCGGAAAAGTGGGATGGAGCCGGTTTTGATACCATCAGCTATTGCATTGCCATGGAAGAGATCTGTGCTGTAGATGCCTCCATGGGTGTGATTATGTCTGTAAATAATTCTTTAGTGTGTCAATTATTGTATAAATATGCCAATGATGAACAACGGGAAAAATATCTTAAAAAACTGGCCAATGGTGAATGGCTGGGTGCCTTCTCATTAAGTGAACCGCAATCGGGATCCGATGCCAGCAATATGCTTACTTTTGCAAAAAAAGATGGAAATAACTATGTTATTAATGGAACAAAAAATTGGGTCAGTAATGGTATCAATTGTGATGTGGCTATTGTTTTTTTGATGACAGAAAAAGGCGTTGGGCATAAAGGGATTTCTACGTTCATAGTTGAAATAGGAACTGCTGGTTTTTCCCATGGCAAGAAAGAAGATAAATTGGGTATTCGCGGATCCGATACATGTGAGTTGTATTTTGAGGATTGTAAAGTTCCAGCTGATAATCTAATTGGTGAAGAAGGGAAAGGATTAAAAATAGCTCTTGGTACTCTTGATGGCGGGCGCATAGGGATAGCCAGCCAGGCATTAGGGATTGCCAGGGCAGCCCTAGACCGATCAGTGGAATATGCAAACGAAAGAAAGCAGTTTGGAAAAACAATCGGTTCATTTGGTGCCATCCAAGATAAGATAGCAACCATGGCAACCAATGTGGATGCATCCAGATTGCTGATCCATCGTGCTGCAAAATTGAAAGATGAAGATCAACCATACAGCAAAGAAGCGGCCATGGCAAAAGTGTTTGCTTCACAAACAGCAATGGATAATGCCACACAATGTGTTCAAATTTTTGGAGGTTATGGTTATATGCAGGAATATGGTGTAGAACGATTAATGCGTGATGCCAAAATCACGCAAATTTATGAAGGGACATCTGAAATTCAGCAATTAGTAATCGCACGAGCAATTTTAGGAGATTAAAGATGGGAATTGATCCAAAGACAATTGATTGGAACAGCCTGGGTTTTAATGCCCTGGAAACCAGGAGTATGTACAAAGCAGCATGCAAAACGGGAGAACGTTGGAGCGAGGGAAAACTGGTCTCTTATGGAACTATTGCCCTTTCTCCAGCTTCAGGAGTACTCAATTACGGCCAGGGTGTTTTTGAAGGCACAAAGGCCTTTCGCACAGCAAAAGACCGCATTGTATTATTCAGGCCGGAAATGAATGCACAGCGGATGGCAATGTCAACCAAACGGCTTTGTATTCCAATAATGAATGAAGATTTTTTTATTGATGCAGTTGAACAGACTGTCCAGGATAATATTGATTATATACCACCTTACGGTAAAGGAAGCCTTTATATACGGCCAATCGTATGGGGGACATCCCCAGCCCTTGGTGTCCGGCCGACTGAAGAATATACTTTTATTGTCTTTGTCTCACCTGTTGGCCCCTATTTTAGAGGTGGAGTTAAACCACTCCATTTAAAAGTTTCCGCTGAATATCACCGGGCCGCCCCAAAAGGTATCGGAAACGCCAAGGCCATCGGAAATTATTCAGCATCCTTGTTTCCGCTAACAGAAGCAAAAAAAGAAGGCTATGATGAAGTCATTTATTTAAATGCCAGTGATGAACACCTGATTGAAGAACTTGGTTCTGCTAATCTCTTCGTATTGCATGGCAGTGAATTAAAAACACCACAACTTTGCAGCTCCATATTACCGGGCGTTACTCGAGACTCTGTTCTGACGTTAGCCAGAGAGATTTTGAAAATAGAAGTACAGGAAACGGATGTAACACTAGATGAAGTATTAGCGGCTGATGAAGTGTTTTGTACCGGTACTGCAGTTGTCGTAACTCCCGTAGGGAAAATTACCAGTGGAGGTCGTGAGCACATCATCAATGATGGCGAAATGGGTAAAATAACAAATGAATTAAGAACATTGCTTTTAGGAATCCAAAAGGAAGAATGTGAAGATACATTTAATTGGTTGTACCCAATTGACTGATCATAATA
This sequence comes from uncultured bacterium, assembly GCA_964582455.1. GTDB lineage: Bacteria > Fidelibacterota > Marinisomatia > Marinisomatales > TCS55 > UBA2126. Next base: position 14,585 of record CAZORD010000001.1, read on the forward strand.
CCATGAACAAACGGGATAATTAAACATGCCTGCTAAAGATAAAATAAAAATACATCCCAGGCGCAAAGCCAGAATTGGTGTTCTCTGTGCATTATATGCAGCAGCTCAAGTCAGTGAAGATTCAGGCAAAATTCTAAAGGATGTTTACAGGCGAGAAAAATTTACTAATAGCAATAAAGATTTTATACGTTCTTTATTTATGGAAACCTTATCCCAGGCAGATGCGTGTGACAAATTAATAGATGAATACCTTGAAAATTGGGAATTCAACCGCATTGCATTATTGGATAAACTGATATTGCGCATGGCGATTACAGAAATGGTATTTATCGAAGAGGTACCACCTAAAGTTGCTATTAGTGAAGCGATTGAAATTGCTAAAGAATACAGCACAGCTGAAAGTTCCAGTTTTGTAAATGGTATTCTGGACACAGTGTATAAACAATCAAAATCGAAGCAACACAAAAAGGCGAAAGCCAGTTAATCAAGATGAATATCTTAAAAAAGATTTTAGGGACAAAATCCGATAGGGATGTAAAAAATTTGCAACCACAAGTGGATGAAATAAATATTTTTTATGAAACACTCAGTGGAAAATCAGATGATGATTTGCAAGCACGAACCGCAGAGATGCGTAATGAGATTATTACTTCCCGAGAAACTGCGCAGGAAAAAGCAGAAACAAAGGACCTGGAAAAAGAGGAGTTCAGCAAAGTTGTTCTTGAAGCAGAAAGTACAAAATTGGATGAATTGCTCCCTGAAGCCTTTGCCATAGTAAAAGAAACATGCAGTCGTCTTGTGGGTCAATCCTGGCGAATCGTTGGCCAGGAGATCACGTGGGAAATGATTCCGTACGATGTACAGTTGATTGGCGCTATCGCATTGCACAAAGGCAGAGTGGCTGAAATGAAAACGGGTGAAGGAAAAACATTAGCGGCCACAATGCCGCTGTATTTAAATGCCTTATCAGGGCGGGGTGTTCACTTAATTACAGTAAACGATTACCTTGCCCAGCGTGATGCTGAATGGATGGGCGAAATCTATAAACGCCTTGGCTTAACTGTCGGGTTTATCCTGAACTCCATGGATAATGAAGCCCGCCAGGCAGCGTATAATTGTGACATTACCTACGGAACCAATAATGAGTTTGGTTTTGACTATCTCCGTGATAATATGGCTTTATCGGCAGCAGAGAAAGTTCAACGTGATTATGCTTATGCAATCGTAGATGAAGTAGATAGTGTGCTGATCGATGAGGCCAGAACACCTTTGATCATTTCCGGAGCTGTTGATGCTCCAACCGATACAACATCACGAGACCTTAGGCCATTAGTCCAAAACCTGGTTCGTCAGCAACAAACTCTAGTATCTGATCTAGTTAGAAGCGCGGAGCAACTTCTTGATGAAGATAAAGAAGATGATGCAGGATTAAAACTCCTGCAGGCATCACGCGGCATACCAAAGCATAAACGGTTATTGAAAGTATTCCAGGAAAAAGGTATGCAGTCGTTAACCCAATCCATTGAATCTGGTTTCATGCGTGATAAAAAGATGCATGAAGTTGATGAAGAATTGTATTTCAGCATTGAAGAAAAAACTCATGTCATTGACATAACAGATAAAGGTCGGGAAGCACTTGCGCCTGATAATCCTGAAATGTTCGTCATTCCTGATTTAGGAGAATTATTGCACGATATAGATGAAAAAGATGCTTTAGATACTGTACAAAAACAGCAGGAAAAAGAACAAGCGCATCAATTGCATGCCGATCGCAGTTCTAAAATTCATACCATCACGCAATTACTGCGGGCTTTCACACTATATGAGAAAAATGTTGAGTATGTTGTCCAAGAAGGGCAAGTCTTGATTGTTGATGAATTTACCGGACGAATTCTTCCAGGCCGCCGTTATAGCGATGGTTTACACCAAGCCATTGAAGCCAAAGAAAATGTTGAGATTAAACGGGAAACCCAAACATTGGCTACTATCACGATTCAAAATTATTTCCGTATGTATGATAAATTATCCGGGATGACTGGCACTGCTGAAACTGAAGCTGAAGAATTAGGCAGTATTTATAATTTGGATGTCATGGTTGTGCCTACAAATGATAATGTGATCCGTGATGATAGAGATGATTTGGTATATAAAACAAAGCGAGAAAAGTATAATGCAGTCATTGATGAAATTGCAGAAGCTCATCATAAAGGTCAACCAATACTAGTAGGTACAATATCAGTGGAAGCATCAGAATTACTATCCAGAATGCTTAAGCGCCGCGGCATACCCCATAATGTTTTGAATGCTAAACAACATAAAAGTGAAGCTGAAATTGTGACCAGGGCAGGACAACCGGGAGCAGTCACGATTGCCACAAATATGGCTGGTCGCGGTACAGACATCAAATTGGGACAAGGTGTTACAGATTTGGGAGGACTGCACATTCTGGGAACAGAACGCCATGAATCCCGCCGGATTGATGATCAGCTGAGGGGCCGTTCCGGAAGACAGGGAGATCCAGGTTCATCACAATTTTATTTATCCCTGGAAGATGATTTGATGCGCTTGTTTAATTCTGAACGCGTAGCGACAATCATGGATAAGATGGGTGTGGAAGAGGGAGAAGTTATCACCCATAAAATGGTAACTCGTGCTATTAGTAATGCACAAAAGAAAGTGGAGCAGCGCAACTTTGGAATCCGCAAACATTTGCTTGAATATGACGATGTCATGAACCAGCAGCGCCAAGTCGTTTATGACTTACGAAACCAGGCACTTCAAGGAGAAAACCTGCGAGAAACAGTATTAAATCTGATTTCAGATTATATTGATGATGAATTTGAAGCACAAGGTACTGAAGATCAAAGAGACTGGGATTGGGAAAATTTGAAGCATATTTTTTCTTCGGTATTAATGGTTGATGTGAACATTGATGAACTGCATTCGGAAAATGGGAATGAATTGACTGTAGATGAAATTCACCTACGTATCATGGATGAAGCAGTGGCCATGTATCAAGCTAGGGAAACACTCATTCCAGAAGATATTATGCGTAGTTTTGAACGGTTTGTAATATTACGTTCGATTGACGAAAGATGGAAAGATCACCTCTATGCTATGGATCAGTTAAGAGAAGGTATAAATCTTCGAGCGTATGGTCAGAAAAATCCATTACTGGAGTACAAATCCGAAGGGTTCCAAATGTTTAGAGAAATGATTTCATCTACAAATAAAATGACATTACAGCGATTATTTAGAACACAATTACAAGGTGTGGAACAACAACCCCAAGTTCAACAACAATCACCCAAGAATGTACAACTCCAGCATCAAGATACAACGGGTATGGGAATGACTGCCCAGCCACAGGAAGCTCAACAGCCTAATAGACCTCAACAGGCTTCAAGAGCGCCAATAAATGCTGATAAAAAGATCGGGCGCAATGAAAAGATCAAAATGATCAGCCCCAAAGGTGAAGAAATAGAAATTAAATTCAAAAAACTGCAAGACTTTCTAAATAAGGGGTATACTCAAGCTGTATGAACAACATATTAATTATTAAAATGGCTATGAGTATTACCGAGGGACTCATCCGTTTATCAATTGGTATCGAGGATTTCAGCAACATGAAAGATGATATAATTAGGGCATTGTGACCTGCGTCAAATTATGGAAAAATTTGCTGGAAAATCCTTTTGAATTGGTTACTTTCACGAACTTGTGTTTAGAGAGAATATCATTGTAAATATGATGTTAAACTACAAAATGACACTAATAAACTTTACATCTTACCGCTTTATTTAAATCGGAGAAAATCTATGATTACGAGGAAACTCAATAATTTCTATCTTATTTTGATGTGCTGTGCAGCACCAATAATGGCTCAGAGCATTGTGGTTACAATTGGTGATGCAACAGTTGACGGATATACATCTGATATCGAAGTACCTGTCATTTTAACAAATCCCAATGATGAAGTTGCCGGTATTCAGTTTGATATGGAAGTGGCTCCGGGTGGAGTTGTTTCATTATCCAGTGTTGACGCCGTTGGCAATGCATCAGGTTTTACAACAGATTTTAATACATTGTCAGATGATGTATACCGTGTTGTTTTATATAATGCTGCCAGTAACTCCGTCATTTCTTCAAACGCTGATACGATAATGACATTACATTTTGATGGTTCAACTGTTGTATCAAGCCAAATTGATTTAATGGTGTCAGGATTGATAGTAAGTGATTCATCCGGCACTACAGTTTCATCTTCCAGCAGTAACGGCAGTATAACCATTGGCTACGTTGTTTCATTAGATATGACAGATGGTGAAGGTGATGTAAATGATACTGTAAGTGTAACAGTAGACATGGTTAATGGAGGCGTTGTAGGCGGTGTTCAGTTCGACTTATATGATACCCCGGATTATGTGTCTATTTCCAATATTACAACGACTGATCGTACCACTGGCTTCACTGTTACCACAACGGATATCGGACATGGTACGAGAGTATTGGTCTATGATAATACTGGAAATAACATTTCTGCAGGTTCTGGAGCTATATTGAATGTCGATTTTACAGTTCATAGCAATGCGTATGCCGGTGATGTTACTGTCACTTTCAATGATGTTGTAATTTCCGATGATATTGGCGGTGTATATTGGATTGCCGGATTGGATACAGGATTTGTAACAGTATATCCCGGGTACATGGAAGAACCCCATAACCTGGAAGCAACCTCCGGGCTTGATGGTGTGGTCCCATTAGCTTGGGATGCTCCCTATGGACCCGTAGGAAATGATATTGAAGAAGATTTTGAAGATGGAGCATTCTCTGAAGGCTGGACAACGACTACAAATTCAGCAGTAGGTTGGTTTATCACCCAAGATGGATCCAGTGCTTTTTGGGCAATCCCATCGCATACATACTATGCCTGCTCCAATGATGATGCAGCAGACGATGATGGTTCTGTAGATTATTTGATTACTCCATCTTTAAATACAAATGGGGCAACTGATTTTCAATTGAGTTTTGCTTCTTTTTATACTGGCGCATACAGTCAAACTGCACATGTTGAGGTCAGTACGGATGGTGTCAATTTCACTGAAGTTTATGCGTTACCTGCCAGTGCAGAGTGGGTCACTGAAACTGTTGATTTGAATGATTATGCAGGTGAAAACGAATTTTATATTGCATTTCATTCAAATGATAACGGTGTATGGGCTTCTGGCTGGGCAATAGATGATATTCTAGTCAGTTTTACAGGAGGTCGAATTGCTCGCAATATTCACTTTGATTTTAATGAACTCGGACAATGGGTCATCACTGCAGATAAAGCGGAAGTAGTGGAACAGTATCCTGACGGAATTACATATCAACAAACAGTAGATTGGGACAATCCACTTGAACCTCAAAATATTAATCGTGATGTACCTGTTACTGCGTACAACATTTATCGTACCGATGATGGTGCAAACTTTAACATGCTAACATCTGTTGGCTCGGATGAATTGACTTATACAGATGATGATGTGGTTAATGGAACAACCTATTATTATTATATAACCGCTGACTATTCACCAGATGGAACTGAATCCGAACCGTCCAACATTGCAGATGCTACACCAGTGGAGTGGATCGAGCTTGATTTGAGCGACGGAGCTGCCTTATCCGGTTCCACAGACACCTTGGATATTTTTATCAATAATGAATCAAGTGTCAGTTTCTTTTACTTTGAAATTGAAGATAATCCAGATTTGATATCTGCCCAGGAAATCATAGCGACCGATCGAACAAGCAGCTGGACTTTAGATGTATCTGAAGTCGGTGGTCAAATGGTGATTACCGGTCTTGGGTTAGGCAATGACATGGGGCCTGGCAGTGATGCAGTTTGTCGAGTCGTTGTAATGGCCGCCAGTCAAGACCCACTCCTGGCCGATTTGAATTTTACTACAGTTTCAGTACATGATGCTAATGGCAATGATATGATATGGACAGCCGAAGGTGCGACATTCGATGTTTCAGTTGAAACTCAATACTTGGTTATGCCTAATGCTTATGGCAATCCCGGGGAATTGGTAACAGTTCCATTACTGATCAATAATACCCAGGATGTCTATGGTATTCAGATATTTTTAACGGATGATCCTGATTATTTAAGTGGTATAGCAATTGGAGCAACCAGCTTCCATGATTTCAGTGACTGGACAGTGCAGGGTAATAATGTTGGTAATGAATATCGGATTGTACTTTTCAATAATTCTCTGGATAATCCTCTGCCTCAAGGGACAGGTCATATAGCTGATATATCTCTGTATATAGATCCTGCTGCGACAGTGGAAACAACCGTTCAGATATCTATGGAAGAAGTAGTGGTTGTTGACCAAAATAATATTGCAATGCATGCAGAACTCTTTGAAAGTAAAGTATATATGGGTACGCCTGAAGCAGTCTATTCAATTGGCGATGTAAATGAATCTGCTCAAACCATGATGATAGAAATGGAAAATTCATCACCGGTGTATGTTATTGAACTTGATCTTACAGATGCACCTGAAGGGATTGAAATAACAGATGTTGCACCTGCCGGACGATTTAGTGGTTCAGTGGATGGCCAGTCTGGGGAAACTGATGAAGGTTCCGGTTATATCCTTGCATATGATTTAGCCAATGGTATAGCCGTTGGTTCTGGTGAAATACTGGAAGTAAGTTATGATATCAAAACAAATACAGGTCTTTCCGGCGATGTAATCTCATGGTTGAGAGAAGTAAATACAGCTGACGCAGGATTGAATTCAATGACATCTTCCGGAACAGGTTTTACAATACTAGACGCCAACTTGAGTGTGGATGAAGAAATTGAAATGCCGGTTAAGTTTGCCCTGCATCCCGCATTTCCAAATCCATTCAATCCCATGACGAATATTCGTTATGATTTACCTCAAGCAAGTTATGTTGACCTTCGTATTTTTGATCTTACTGGGCGGGAAGTACGGACGTTGGCAAGAGGTTTTGACCATGCAGGTGCAAAATCAGTTGTGTGGGATGCCAAGGATAACCACGGCCGCAGTGTGAGTGCCGGTGTGTACATTTACAGACTGGAATCGACTGGACAAGTGCAATCACAAAAGCTGATTTTACTTAAGTAATTAAAATTTCAGAGCCAATTTTAAAAGGGCAGGATTTCCTGCCCTTTTTCTTTTTATGACATACATAAAATCTTAATTTCAGTTGCTTCAAAAACGTATATTGCCGCGGTGGTGGAATTGGTAGACACGCCAGATTTAGGATCTGGTGCCCATTAGGTGTGAAGGTTCGACTCCTTTCCGCGGCACAAAAATGACTGAACAAAAGCAAACAGATGAAGTAATGGAACAAATACCTGAAAAAAAATCAGCTCTGCGGGTTATTGTACATAGTTTTTTTGTTGTACCATTCCTGATCGCTGTCTTTGCAGTAATTGTTTTTTTAATGGTTAAAGTTCTTACCGTCGAACCCAATACAGCCCGGGATTATTTAGAGCATGTTAAAATCGGTGGTACCACTAAGCGCTGGCAGGGAGCTTTCGAACTATCCAAGATTCTTTCCAATCCCAAAATGGTTCCCAAAGATGAACGCTTTGTCCAGGATATGATTTCAACCTTTGAGTATTCAGCCCATGATCGAGATTCCCGGATTCGCTCATACCTGGCTATGGCTATGGGCAGGACACTTGATCAGCGCTATACACCCACACTCATTAAAGCTATAAATGAAAATGATTATTCTATTGTAGCTGCATGTGCTTATGCCTTGGGATTAATACAAAGTGATGCTGGTTTTGCAGCATTATTAAATATGGCTGAACATGAAGATGCCCAGGTAAGATTACAAACAATTATCGCACTGGGTAATTATCAAAATCATGAGGCAGAAGATATATTATTAAATGCATTGGCAGATCAGGAAGCTAATGTACGCTGGGATGCAGCTGTAGCTATGGCTAAGTTAAAAAATGATAGCGGGCGAGGAATTTTGTTAGACCTATTAGACCGAAAATATTTAGATTCATTTCCTAATATTGATCAATTTGAACAGGATCAAGCCATGTTGGTGGCAATTCAGGTTATACCAAATATTATAGATACAGAATTTGAATCTGTATTGATTAATTTGAGAGATAAAGATCGCAGCATGAAGGTACGAGAAGCAGCACGACAGGCATTAGCGGAATAAGATATTTATGGCCGAAACTATTTCAAAAGAATCTGCTACCAAAGACCCGGGTCGCCGTCCGCCCGCAGCGCTCGGTAAAGCTGACACGGGTGACCAAATGTCTCGTCGCTCATTTTTTTCCTGGTTGTCTATCGGCTGGATTGCATTTATTGCTGCAACAGGCGGGTTTTTTACCATGATGCTCCGTTTCTTCTTCCCCAATGTCTTATTTGAACCTGTACAGACCTTCCGTGCTGGCTATCCTGAAGACTATACGATTGGTGAAGTGGATTTAAGGTGGAAAGATAAATATGGTGTTTGGATCGTTAGAAATGCTGCTGGTATTTATGTTCTTTCAACAACATGTACACATCTTGGCTGTGTACCGAACTGGTTAGGATCTGAACAAAAATTCAAGTGTCCTTGCCATGGGAGTGGATTCTTTAAAACTGGAATTAATTTTGAAGGACCGGCGCCACGACCTTTGGAAAGATTCAAAATACTTTTGGCAGATGATGGTCAGATCATCATTGATAAAACAAGAAAATTTCAACAGGAAAAGGGTCAATGGAATGATCCGGAAGCGTTTTTGAAAGTATAATGGAGATTATATGTTAGATAAATTTCGTGGGACTCAATTGTATAAATCTATCTTCCGCGGAGGTGGTGTTCCTAAAAGCCGCCGACAAAGGATGATGGTGGTACTAAATAGTGTATTTCTTCATCTACACCCTGTAAGATTACCCAAACATGCAGTAAAGTTAAAATTCACCTGGTGCATGGGTGGATTATCTTTTTTCATATTTCTTATCTTGACCATTTCAGGTATACTGCTCATGTTTTATTATCGCCCAACGATTGAATATGCCTATACCGATATTATTGATCTAGCAGAACAAGTTCCATTTGGGATCATGAGAGAAGTCCATCGCTGGGGCGCCCATGCCATGGTGATTACTGTGTGGCTGCACATGTTTCGTGTGTTTATGACAGGTTCATACAAACCTCCACGCGAATTTAATTGGGCAATAGGTGTTGTACTTTTACTTCTAACATTGTTATTGAGTTTTACCGGTTATCTGCTTCCTTGGGATCAACTGGCCATTTGGGCGATTACTGTTGGATCCAATATGGCTCGGGCAACCCCATTTCTTGGACATGAAGGCCCTGGAGCAGGATTATTGGCTATTGGAGATATTAATTTTATAACCATGGGCAGTGATGTTCGTTTTGCTTTGATTGGAGGACGGTTTATGGGTGAAGCAGCACTTTTGCGTTTTTATGTACTGCATTGTATCGGCTTGCCTTTTATTATTATGATTTTCATGGCCGTACATTTCTGGAGAATTCGTAAAGACGGTGGTATTTCAACTCCTGTATAACAATGGCTGATTTTAAGCATTTAATCGATACAATCTCGAATCCCACGATTCTATTTACGTCGACACTTATTATCTTTTTCTTTATTTTTCCCATAAATGACTGGTTTTATAAATGGAACCGCCGGTTAAAATTGTATGTATTGTGGTCTGGCAAAGGTATGCTCATTGCGGCAATTATCATGGCTGCATTTTTCATGTTTGGCTTATCGGATCCTGATTTCAGATCCATTGTTCTGAAACCGGATAATGTACCAATCTCCGGATTGATTTTTCTTGTTTACTTTTTTACATGGTTATCGATGCACCAGGCATATGAAAACGATGCCAAATTAGAACGCGGCGAATCGATCGATGAACAATACGACGCACCAAATGATAAAGTGCTAGTTTGGCCGGACCTTGTGTATGTTGAATTTATTGCTCTGATTTTATGTTCAGCTTTTCTGATGATCTGGTCCATTAGTTTGCAAGCGCCTATCGAAGAGCCAGCGAACCCCTCCGAAGCTCCCAATCCTTCAAAAGCACCATGGTATTTCTTAGGCCTGCAGGAAATGCTGGTATATTTTGATCCCTGGATGGCTGGCGTTGTACTACCCAGCTTAATCATAGTAGGTTTGATGGCTTTCCCTTTTATCGATAATGAACCAGCTGGTTCTGGATATTATAGTTTTAAAAACAGGAAATTATCTATTGCTCTTTTCATGTTTGGCTGGCTGGTATTATGGAATATGCTGATCGTAGTTGGAACGTTTCTTAGGGGACCAAACTGGAATTTCTTTGGTCCTTTCGAATACTGGGATATCCATAAACTTGAAGCACTAACCAACATTAATTTATCTGAATATATATATATCAAATGGTTTAGCACAGGGCTCCCTGACAGTATTATAGCTAGAGAAATTTGGGGTATCCTTCTTTTAGCTGGTTATTATCTTATTCTGCCGCCTTTATTAGCCAAAACAGTATGTAAGAAAATATATGAACGGTTGAATCCTTTTGTTTATTCAATTTTCATTGTTTTGATCCTGACTGCATTAACATTACCGATTAAAATGTATCTACGGTGGATGTTCAATTTGAAATACATCATAGCCATACCAGAATATTTCTTCAATTTCTAGTATAGATTATATAGAAGATGATTGACCAACAGGAACGATATTATAATATACTCAAGCTGAATCGCTGGTTCGCTTTATCGAGTCTGATTTTTGCTGGAATTTTCATTCTCACATTTGCTGATGATTATCAGCGTCCATGGAAAAAATTTCAAAAGGAATTCCGCAGTGTTGAAATAGAAAAAATCAGCAATAATCTTGCTGAACTGAATATTAATCTTGACAGCAATGACGAATATAATGCCTTGAAGGAGCGTTTATCAGAAGCAAAAAAGAAATTACAAGACAAGGTTGATGAGATAGATGAACTAAACGGAAAGATCAAGGAAGCAGACGCAGAACGCTATCGTATGAACCAGAATCATCAATTTGCCAAAGCGGAATTTGATGTAGCAAAATATACCGCAGATCAAGCTCGACACGGGCATGGAGACGTAGAAGCTGCAGAAATAAATCTTAAACGTCTCGATGAACTTACTTCTGGGTTCAAGTTGGAACTGGAAACAGTTGAAAAGAAGCTGGAAATTCTGCAAAATCGTTTAGCCGATCTATATGCTGAAAACAAAACATATAAAGATGAATTAAGTGGAATCAGCAGACAACGAAATCTTACAGTTAGGAAACTCGCAAAAACTGATCCGGAAAAAATGTCATTTTCCAACAAGATCGCCAATGTGGTCCGTGATCTTCCTGTTCTTGATTTTATCGATCCCTATTATGAAGTAAAACAGGTAGTAGTAAAGGACATTGAAGAAGACCTTGTGTATTTAGGAATGCCAAGGGTTGATCGCTGCATGACCTGTCACATGGGTATTGATAATAAGGAATTTGTAGATGTTCCCCAGCCTTATACAACACATCCTAATTTAGACCAAATGGTAGGAGCGAATTCTCCACACCCTTTGAGTGAATTTGGCTGTACAACATGCCATGCAGGTCGAGGCAGAGGTACAGGTTTTAATACAACTGCTCATTCGCCATCTACTTTAGAGCAAGCCCATGATTGGGAAGAAAAATATGATTGGCACCGCATGCACCATTGGAAAGACCCCATGTTTACCAAACAGAATATGGAAGCAGGCTGTTTCAAATGCCACAGCGGAAATATGCCTATAGATGGAGCGAAAACACTTTCTCTTGGCATGGCCCTTGTTGAGCGCGCCGGATGCTTTGGGTGCCATCAGATGGACCGCTGGGAAGGTAAGCCCAAAACGGGACCCAACTTGGCAAAGATGGCTTCGAAAACTACCAAAGATTGGACTTGGAAATGGATCAACAGCCCCAGGGATTTTCGTCACAATACGTGGATGCCCCATTTCTTTAATGTAACCAACAATAGTGACCCAAATTCTTTAATTCGTACTGAACAGGAAATTCATTCGATCACTGCATATTTATTTAATAAGAGTGAATCTTTCCCTATGGATAAACTGCCACGGAATGCGGATGCAGAAAATGGACAGCTTTTAGTCGCATCTGTTGGTTGTATGGGCTGCCATGAGATTCAACCCGATGCTGTAGCTGAAGAAACAACCTCCATCCAAACCTTAAGACGTGAGCAAGGTCCAAACTTAATTGGACTGGGATCTAAATCAACTGCTCAATGGGTATATAATTGGGTCAGGGATCCTGCTTCTTTCCATCCGGAAACGAAAATGCCAAACCTGCGTTTGACCAGACAGGAAGCAGTTGACATAGCTGCGTATCTTACACAGGATAAAAATAATGAATTTGATGCGCAAGAAATTCCTGGAGTGAATGAAGAGATCCTTGATGATATCGCGGCAGGATTTTTAAGCCAGCAACTACGTAAGGAGCAGGTAGATACCAAGCTTGCAGGAATATCGATAGATGAGAAATTGGATTATAACGGCCAGCGCCTCATAGGACAATATGGTTGTTTTGGCTGTCATAATATTCCCGGATTTGAAAAAACTAAACCAATTGGTACAAGTTTAACACTTGAAGGGAGCAAACTGATTACCAAGCTGGATTTTGGTTTTCACCATGATAATTTGCCCCATACTCGGTGGGATTGGTTTGCACAAAAGCTTGATGATCCGCGAATCTTTGATATGATTCCACAGGAAGATGGATCGTTGAAATCTATGGAAAAACAGCCACTGGATAAATTGCGTATGCCTGACTATAGTTTAACACAGCATGAGATAGATGCATTAGTCACGGTTATCATGGGTTCTGTAAAAGATGAAATACCAGCTGGAAAATTACCTGAAGTAAATGCAAAACAGCTGGCTTTAGAGGCAGGCGAACAGATTATACAAACCAATAATTGTAAAGGATGTCATAAGATAGATGGAGATGGCGGAGCAATATTACCAGCAACAGCAGATTGGTTGCGTGAGATTGCCGATGAAACTAATGCTGAAGATATGAGTATCGTTCAAAGTTTTTCACCACCATTGTTGAATACACAAGGACGGAAAACTCAACCTGAATGGTTATTAAATTGGTTTAAAGATATATCGATGATCAGGCCGCACTTGCAGGTGCGCATGCCCAGTTTTGATTTTACCGATGAGGACTGGAATTCCATTATTGAATATTTTCAGCAAAAAGACGGTCAGTCCCTTGCTTATGAATTACCTCATTCCATAAATAATAATTCTGACTCTTATAAAGCAGGAAATGTCATCCAGGAACTTGGTGCTTGCACAAATTGTCATTTCTATGGCAATCAGAAACCCAAACAAGCTGCTTTAACTTGGGCGCCGAATCTTGTTTTGACAAAGAATCGTTTAAGACCTGAATGGTTATTAGAATATTTTAGTAATCCACAAGATATAATGCCCGGTACAAAAATGCCCGCACCATATATACCCACAGAAGAGCCTATAGCAGATGTATTGAACAATTGGGGTAAATCAGTGGCTAATATGAATGGTGACTCTACTAAATTATATCAAGGGTTAGTGGATTATCTCTGGGGATTGAAGGGGAAAGAGGATGTTTCACGGATTGTTAAAGCTCACTTGGATAGTGAAGGGTATGGATTTATTATCGAAGATGAAGAAGATGATTGGGGAGACGACGACTGGTAAAAGTCGATTTAAATTTTAGATAATAAAAAAGGCGGTTTTTCAACCGCCTTTTTTATTTGGAAATAAGTGAATTATTTTTTGCTTGGTTTTACGAATTTGAAATCCAAGGTGGTTGTATCATTTCCAACTGTTACAGATTGAGTGATAATTCGCTTGGAGCCAAACTTTTCCTGCCAGGCAACCACTTCATATTCACCTGCCGGAACACCGGAAATAGCATATTTTCCATCAACTCCTGAAACAGCGAAATATGGATGATCAAAAACCTGGACGTATGATTTCATCCAGGGATGCACATCGCACTTAATCACAAAAACATCTTCTGGTTTTTTAAAAGTAACTGATCTTTCTTTGACTGTTTTTGGCATTCCAAAATTGAATTCCTTATTTAATTTTGGTAATCCATGTATGTTATGCATGGTGGGGTCACTATTGAGAATTTTTAATTCCTGTCCAGCTTGCATACCAAAAACATGGGGTGAGTACATACATCCATTTTGGTCTATAACTGCAGCATTTGCAGGGACCGTATCTGCAGATGCATTCTTGAGATATACCAGCACGTTTGCCAAATGTCCATTTTCATCTACGATAAAGCTTTCAGTATATACTGCATCCTGATGTGCTGCGCCGCATACCGGATCTGAATCCATACGCAATGTTTTTTTCTTTGGGATCTTTCCTTCATACGTGACCGTTCCTGTCAAGTCGCCTCCGAATAGGGTGGAGGATATACCGACAATAGTCACTATTGAAATAATTTTTTTCATTATTTGATTTCTCCTGTCTATTAATTTAAATCTTTATAAAGCCGATGAATTTAGATGATTTCATCTGTGAAAATGAATAAGGAAATAGGGTTTATATATATAAAATTTCAACTAAATTTATTTTAAATATTAACCTATTATTTATAAATTCATCGTCTATAGTATTAATAAATTTGATTTACTTCCAAACATTTTACAGGAGTTAATTATTAGTACAGATCATCACCACGAAGAAAGTTTTTGGCGTAAATATATTTTCTCCATTGATCATAAGATCATTGGACTGCAATATGGCATAACCAGCATGCTATTTCTATTGTTTGGGTTCTGCTTGGTGCTGATTATGCGCTGGCAGCTGGCGTATCCGGAAGAAGTTGTGCCCATAGTCGGAAAATTACTGGGTGAGGGTGGTATACTCCTTCCTGAAATTTATAATTCCCTTGGTGCGATGCACGGAACCATCATGATCTTTTTGGGTATTGTTCCTCTGGCGGTTGGTGCCTTTGGTAATTATTTCGTGCCCCTCCAAATTGGCGCGCCGGACATGGCTTTCCCCAAATTAAATATGACCAGTTACTGGTGTTATTTCGTTGGCGGGGTCATTATGCTGGCCAGTTTCTTTTCCCCAGAAGGAGCAGCCCGTTCCGGGTGGACCTCTTACCCTCCCTTGGCAGATATAGAAGTGGGGCAGACCTATTGGCTTGTTGGTATGGTGTTTTTAATCACATCATCATTGCTGGGCTCCATAAACTTTCTTACAACCATTATTCAATTGCGAGCCCCGGGATTAACCTGGATGCGCTTGCCATTCTTTGTTTGGACACAGTTTGTTACTGCTTTTTTATTGGTCCTTGCATTTCCACCCCTGGAAGCAGCAGCTGTTCTGCAGTTGATGGACAGGGTAGCCGGAACAAGTTTTTTCCTGCCCAGTGGTTTAGTCGTCTCTGGTGAAGTGTTGAATGTGAGTGGTGGCGGCAGTCCCCTTTTATGGCAGCACTTATTCTGGTTTCTGGCCCATCCGGAAGTATATGTGTTAATACTGCCGGCTATGGGTATCGTAGGCGAGGTTATTGCTAATAATTCACGCAAACCCATTTGGGGTTATAAATCGTTGGTCTATGCTGTAATATTTTTGGGTTTCATGTCTTTTATTGTTTGGGCACACCATATGTTTATTACAGGAATGGGCAGTGCCATGAGCGCATTTTTCCAAACAACGACCATGATCATTTCCATTCCTTCAATAATTATTCTTTCCGCTTTTTTTATTTCACTCTGGGGGGGCTCGATCCGCTTTAATACACCCATGCTGTTCGCTTTGGCGTTTCTACCGATGTTTGGGATTGGCGGGCTGACAGGGTTGCCATTGGGATTGGCTGCAGCCGATATCTACCTTCATGATACATATTATGTCATTGGCCACTTTCATTATGTTGTAGCTCCGGGAACAATTTTTGCATTGTTCGCAGGAATTTATTATTGGTTCCCAAAAATGACAGGAAGAAAATTGAGCGAAACACTTGGTAAACTACATTTCTGGCCATCACTGATTTTTATGAATGGTGTTTTTATGCCCATGTTCATTCAGGGTTTGGCCGGTGTTTCCCGTCGTTTATGGGATGGCGGATTAGAATACGCCCATGCATCGGGAACCTTGCAATGGAACGAATTCATGTCAATTTCAGCGTGGTTATTGGGTTTGGCGCAGATACCTTTTATCATTAACATTTTTTATAGCTTAAAAAATGGTGAAAAAACAGATAAGAATCCCTGGGAGTCTACGACATTGGAATGGACAGCGCCTTCCCCGCCACTACCCCATGTGAATTTTGAGACGATTCCGGAAGTACATCGAGATCCTTATGAATACAGTGTTCCGGGACGGAAGCGGGATTACACACCACAAACTGAACCGAAAAAAGGGTAAATATTGATGGAAATACCGTATACAATTGAAGAACGCCCGGATACTGGATTAATCAATTCCAAACTGGGAATCTGGTTATTCCTGGCTTCAGAAGTCATGCTGTTCGGCGGGTTATTTTCAGCGTATGTATTCTTGCGCATGGGCGCTCCGGCAGGTGCTTTTCATGAATGGGGTCAAGAATTAAATGTTCCATTAGCAACATTGAATACACTGATCCTGATCTCGTCAAGTGTTACGATGGTCATGTCCTGGGCTTCGCTGAAAATGAATGATTTCAAAAAATTCAAAATGTACATGGGTTTAACATTATTATGCTCTCTTGGGTTTTTAGTCATTAAATACATTGAATACACGTCTAAATTTCATCATGGTATTTTTCCCAGTACGAATACATTTATGGCTATTTATTTTACTTTAACCGGACTCCATGGTTTACACGTGATTGGCGGTATGATCGTCAATGGTTATTTCATAGGTCCGGGTTCTAAAATGTGGTCAACGGAACCTAAACATTTCACAAACCGGATTGAAGTCGCCGGTCTGTATTGGCACTTCGTTGACCTGGTATGGATCTTCCTTTTTCCGGTTCTTTATTTGCTGTAGGAGGTATCATGAGTGAACACAGTATGGATGATATAAAAAGTCATGTAAAGGTTTACATGCTGGTCTTCGCAGCATTGGCGGTGCTGACTGTCGTTACGGTAGCAGCATCCTATTTGAATTTGAGCACAGGTGAAGCCATTTTTCTGGCGTTATTAATCGCCTCGATTAAAGGTTCTCTTGTAGCCAGTTATTTTATGCATTTAATTTCCGAAAAAGCTCTCATTACATGGATTTTGATGCTAACTCTTGCTTTCTTTTTTATCCTCATGTTTATTCCCACTGTTGCTTTTTTCGATTGGGTGGACATTTCATGATATCCCTAAAAACATTTCATCTGTTTTTCATTATGATGTCAATCATATTGACAGTATGGTTTGCCATATATGAATTGCAATTGGATCAAAATGGAACGGCAACTACTTTAGCCATTGTTTCACTTATGATTACCGCTGGTTTAGTTGTTTATGGTCTGAAAGTGTATAAGAAATTCAAAACATTATAATGATAAAAAAAATAAGTGTATTCATTTTTGTGTTTGTTTTCCAAACTGCTTGGGCATGTGCAACGTGCTACGGTGCTCCGGATTCCCCGGCAACCCACGGCATGAATGGCGCTATTTGGACACTATTAATCATTACCGGTGGTGTTTTATCAAGTATCGTTGCCGGTATCATATCGTTACGCAACCGTGCAAAAACTTTTATGAAAAACCAAAACAATCGACTGCTTTAGGATTAGGTATTTATGTATGAACTTCTTCATTATTTAGGTTTACCGATTAATATGTCAATCGATGGTCCTGCTATCGATGAGGTGATCATTTTGACACATTGGCTGATGCTGATACTTTTTGTCGGGTGGGGCGCATTTTTTATTATGTCGCTGATCAAATTCAGAAGTTCAAAGAATGCCCATGCAGACCATGATGGTGTAAAAACGCATATTTCATCTGTACTTGAAGTTGTTGTTGCAGTAATTGAGATAATACTATTAGTAGGTTTTGCGTTACCCATCTGGGCTAGCCGTATCGATGATGTACCTGAAGCTAATAGCGGCGCAGTCCATGCCCAGGTGATCGCTCAGCAGTTTGCGTGGAATATCCATTATCCAGGAGATGATGGTATTTTTGGACAGACACTCCCAGGCTTGGTTGATGAAGTGGAAAATCCCATCGGTCTTGACCGCTCAACAGATGGTGGTGCAGATGACTTCGTAACAATTAATCAGCTGCATATTCCGGTCAATACCAGAATTCGTTTAGATCTTACGACCAAAGATGTCATTCATAGTTTTTCTTTACCTGAGTTGCGTGTCAAACAAGACGCCATACCGGGAATGAAGATTCCAGTTCATTTTGAAGCGACCATGACTTCAGATGAATTTCTGTCTGAAATGGTTGGCACTCCCCGGGAAGGTAAGGGCTTGGAGATTTCCTGTGCACAATTGTGCGGTTTAGGTCATTATCGTATGCGCGGCTTTTTGACAATTCATGATGATCAGGGTTACGCTGATTGGATTGAAGAACAAAAAGCATATATAGAAGAAGAGAGCGATGATGATGACTGGGGTGACGATGATTGGTAGATACTTCCTGTATTAAATTACTTCTATGAAAACAACTAACGTCTGGTTAAGACGTTTTAGTAAACTCACTGTACTGGCAACACTTGGGCTAATTTTTGTGGGTGCGCTGGTTAAAAGTTTTGAAGTAGGATTATCCGTACCAGATTGGCCTACCACCTATGGATATCAAATGTTCGCATTCCCCTGGTCAGATATGGTGGGAGGAATATTTTATGAGCATAGCCATCGAATGTTAGCCACTATTGTTGGGGCCATGACCTTAGGGCTTGCTATATGGTTAGGATTAGTCGAAAAAAGAAATAACGTTAAGAAACTTGGCTATGTGGCATTAATTCTTGTGATCATTCAAGGACTTCTTGGCGGGCTAACAGTTATGTTTTTTCTACCTACGGCTATTTCCATGATCCACGGTATTACTGCACAAACATTTTTTTTAGTTGTCATTTTAATTGCATTTTCTCTCTCAAAAGAATTATCAAAAAGTAATAGACAACTCGATTCTAATCGTAACATTGTTATGACATTATTCATCGCTGTTTTTATTCAATTGATCTTGGGTGCTTGGATGCGTCATACAGATTCAGGTTTAGCTATTTATGACTTTCCCAAAATGGCCGGGCAATGGATTCCCATCTTTAATGATAAAATGATTACTGCCATCAACGACTGGCGTTTTAATATGGATTACCCTGAAGTGTCCATGCAGCAAGTTGTGATTCATTTTCTGCATCGTTTGGGTGCGTTTGTCGTTTTAGCTTTAACAATTATGATGGGTTATCGTTTACATCAAAATAAAAGTGCATATTCAAAAGTGATTCAATTAAATGTTTTTGCTATTTATGTTTTTGTGTTCATGCAAATTTTACTGGGGGCGCTGACTATCTGGACAGCTAAAAGTCCCTTCATTACCAGTTTTCATGTTATGAATGGTGCCGCTGTTATGGGACTGTGTTTTATCTTATTTTTACGCCTGTCAGATTTAACTTTATTAAAGAAATAACCATGCGTTTAAAAAAACAACCAGCCAAGAATCAAACAGCAGCTTATATTGAGCTGTTAAAGCCGAATATTCTGTCATTGGTGCTCGTTTCCACAGTATTGGGATATTACCTTGGGGGTGATGGTATAGATTCATTTATAAGGCTGGGAATAACATTGTTGGGTACAGCATTTACCGCAGGAGGGGCAGGAGCGTTAAATCATTATTTGGAACGGGATGCGGATAAATTGATGCAGCGCACAAAACACCGTCCCCTTCCTGCTGGTTTGATAACTCCCGGAAATGTATTGTTATATGGCATTGTGCTCGTACTTATAGGAACAATAATCCTAGTGCATCAAATCAATCTCCTGACGGGATTTCTTTCCATTCTTACAGCGTTTCTCTATGTGCTGGTTTATACACCACTAAAGAAAATTACCTGGCTGAATACATCCATCGGTTCAATACCCGGGGCTTTGCCTCCCATGGGCGGGTGGGCAGCGGCAACAGGGCATCTTGATGCCGGTGCATGGATCATATTTGCCATTATGTTTTTATGGCAGCATCCCCATTTTTATGCCATTGCCTGGATGTGCAGGGATGATTATGCTCGTGCAAATTTCAAAATGCTGCCGGTGATCGAACCCAACGGAAAACGCACCATGCGGCAGATCTTTTGGCATTTAACATTATTAGTTCCAGTTTCTATTTTGCTCTATGTTGAGGGCAGCGCTGGTTTGATTTATGCCGTCGGTGTCATTTTATTAACAGGTGTATTCCTGTTATCGGCTTTACCCATGGCTAGAGATAAATCAGTGCAGAACGCTAAGTTGCTGTTAAAATCGTCGGTTATATATTTACCGTTGTTATTATTACTTATTGTGATTGACAAAGCAATATGATTTCACAAAGGAACCGCTTTATTATTTATATTGTTGTAGGTGTAATCATCGCTGTCCTGTGGTGGATTACAAAACCGATACAATTGCCTGTTTTGGGCAGTATACCCAAGTTCGAAATGACTAATTCAAGGGGAGATTCTTTTGGAACAAATGACCTGGCAGGGAAAATCTGGGTCGCTGATTTTATTTTTACTACGTGTGCGGGACCCTGCCCGATCATGAGTACTGAAATGGCTGATATTCATAAAACATTTCTTAAAAACAATGATATTCGTACTGTTACATACACAGTCAACCCGGATTATGATACCCCTACAGTTTTAGCCGCATATGCGGAAAGATTCAATGCCGATAGGTCGCAATGGCATTTCCTGACTGCGCCTTATGAAGATATTCAAACCATTCTTACTGATGGTTTTATGATGGGTGATATAGAGGAAATAGTATTCCATAGTACCAAATTCGCCTTGATTGACAGGAATATGAATATTAGAGGGTATTATACCGGAACTGAACATGGCGAAGTAGATAAATTGAAGCGCGATATTAAAAGATTAAATTCTGAGGGTTCATAATGCCGATATCAGCTCAAGCTGACCGCTTCTGGCTGCGCATTATATATATTATTTCATTCGTTATATCCGCCGCGGTGGCTTTTTTGATTTTAGGGCCTCGGCCGGAAGGCTTGTCAGGTGCGCTGGATGTATCAGGCCTGCCCAAAGTAAACGCCACCCTTAACTGCATCACTGCTATTTTACTGGTTATTGGTTATGTTTTAATCAGGAAGAAGAAGCGCTTGGCTCATAAAAACGTCATGTTGACATCATTTGGCACATCAGCAGCATTTCTCATAACCTACATAATCTATCACTGGTTCAAGAGCGGGCCTAAACTTTATACTGGTGATTATGTGTCATTTTACTATTTTATACTCATAACCCATATTGTGCTTGCCGCTGCAATTATTCCCATGGCTCTGATTACACTATACCGCGGGTGGACGGATCAAATAACTAAACACCGCAAAATAGCTAAAATCACACTACCGGTTTGGCTGTATGTTTCTGTAACAGGTGTATTGGTTTATAATATGCTATATTAGTTTATAATTCAGTTACAAGTCCGGCAAACAATTCATCTGCTTTAAAACCAAAACGCTGGAAAAATTCTGTTTTCATAAAACCAACTGTTAAGTGTGTAGCTCCTGATTTTTTAATTCGTTGCATCATTTCTTTCATCAGCAGATCACCCAGGCCACTCCTGGCATATTTTTTATGAACAGCTATTTTTTCAAGGTGGGCTGTATGATCATCAATCATTTTCCAGAATACTCCGCCAGCTTGAGTTTTATTAGCTGTAAACATAATGAGGAAATCATGTTCTTCACCGAATCGAGCTGGTAGATCGTAAGAGAGTAATAGATCATGAAAATTGGCAATCTCTTTGGGTTTGAAAGGTGGTCTGATGGTAAAAACCTTGCCATCTTTATTAGTTACATTAACAGCAAGATCCAGCTTTCTTTGTCCTGTTGCACTGGTGATTAATTCAGCATAATCTGTTGAGCCTATATGCTGATATATTAATCTCGTGAGGAAATAAGCATCTTCAAATGAGCATTCCGGGCCATTTGCAAGGGCATGTATATGGCTTTCTAATGCTGAGGTTGTGATTTCATGATTATGCAATTGGGCTGAAAGTTCAAAAAGTCTTTGGGCAATTAAAGATTCATGGTCTACAAAACAGGTGAGCAAAAAGTAGCGCAGCCGTACCTCTGGATGGTGTGTATAAATAGTATCCAGCCTATAATCATTATACAATTCCTGTAAAATATCACACCGTGCTTCAATGGTAGCTTTGGGGTTCAAATCCATCCACCGTTGAAATCTCAATGCAGCAAAGATAACCGGTTTGGGTATATAGCCATACGCTTTTACTTCTGATATATATTCTAGTATTTGTGCATGAGTTAATCCGGGAGTATCTTTAGTTTCCACCTCATTCGCGATTTGATTCAATATTTCTAATCCTTCTTCTTTTCCTGCAGCTTGCAAAATACATGTAAATACGATTTCCCAATTGAGTACATGAGTCAAGCCGGAGAATTTCTCTTCAGTGGCTATGATTAATTCGTTATAAAGGGTAATAATGAAAGCCAGGTTAGATTTTACAGGATCTTGGAAAAATGAATGGTTGATACGCACATTCGTCGCATTATCGTATTCAGATATAATGACATTTGTCATTACAGGATTTGTTATTGAATATTGAAAATGGGTAAGTGCCCAATGGTTGATATATCCCTGGAGTCCGCTCCAGCCAAAATGCAGCCAGCGCATATCCCAGCGATCACGAAGTTTTGGATTATTCAATTCGTGCTCATGCAACCGTAAGTATGAGTCAACATTCGCCCTGGTATCGTAATCAGAAACGATGATCCCTGAATCCGGATAAGCACAAAGAAAATCATTCGTTACCCTCAGAGTATTTAAACCGGTGCTTTTTACAATTTGCCAATCACTCATTTGATTTATATCATCCGCATTGGCTTCTGGTAGATGGTATAAAATAAAATTATAGGCATTGCCATCCCTCATGGTTGTAAGGATACGGTATTGATTGATTGGCATATTTGTTTTTATGGGTGTGATCCAAATTCCTTTTTTTTGGATATGTTCCAAATGCAGCAGCTTATAGCCAGAGAGGATAAAAATAGCTTCGCGGGCTATGGGAATAGACTGAATTTTTTTTAGGATGTATGCTTGTTCATCTCGATCAATCACTGTATCGAATTCCAAAATGTCCGGCCAGGAATATTCCTGGCCTGTTTCAGGATCAACACTCATGACATCCACTTCTCCGATCATTTCTTTGAATTGTTTAGTCATCGATAAAATACAATTAGCTGCAGTTTGGCTTAATGCTTCAGTATTTGAAAGTAATTTCCAGCAGGTCAATTCATTTCTAATGAGCGTGTATTGAGCAGGATGTAAATGAGCCAGGGATACGGCTATGTTCATTAACTTCCGTATGTAAACATGATCAGAGCTTGTTGTTGCTGGTTGGGATCTATAGTTTCTTAATTCATCAATTATATCTTCAACATGATGTACTTTCAATTGTGATTCATCTATAGAGAATGAACGCAGTTTTTTATCGTGTTGGTGTCGTTCGAAAAGCAACTTTAATGAAAAAATAAATTGGTCTTTTTGTAGATTAGGAATTAAAGTATTAAAAATTGCACGGCTGAATTTCAATTCAGCATCATCCAGCATATTTATCAACAACCCAATACCAATCTTTTTTAATTCAATATCTTTTTGTTCAAAAACTTGTTTAAAGATATCTAACCCGGTTTTTTGATCTTGAATCAGAAGTATTGTACCTGTATGGAGATCTTCGATAGAGGCAGATCCGTTTAATTCCGGATGGAAGTTATCTGATAATACAGGTTGCGAAGATTTACGCGATTGTATTTTAATATCACTTGATTGTTTATAATGAATTAATTGAAAGACAACTTCACCAAAAAAAATGACTAAAGAACTGTTGCCCAGCCATAAACCGGGGTCCAATAATAAATTTTCCAGGATTAGATTATCATTGCTTACTGTGTATTCAAATTTACCCAATATTAATGTGTCATCACGCCATTGACACCTGCATTTACGATTGAGACTCTCAATAGTCAAATAACGGCCGCTCCAGGAAATATCATGAGCCACAATATTCATTTCTTTAAGGAGCCAGTTTGGGAATGACAGCACCTTTCCTTTGGACTCAATATTCACCTGGTTTGGTGCATACATGGGTTCAATTATATCTGCCCAATTTGCCAATATGTTTTTTCGTTTGAATGTACCTTTTTGGGTGAGTTCATCATGGTCAACACTGAAATTCCTGGGGATAACAGCAAAATTGATAATACGTTCAAAAGGCGCAAGAAATCCATTTACTGATTGGATTAAAGCACTAATAGCAGATCTGATTTTTAACGATTCTCTTCCTGGAATATGAGCATTCAAATATTCTTCATCCAGATAGATTAATACTGTATTAAAATTCTTATTATCCCCAACAAGAAAGGCTGTATGTATGGCATCAAATTCAGAAAGCATATTCTCGATTTTTTGCGGTGTAAGGGTTTGTCCGGCAGCGTTTTTGTAAATTTCTTTTTTGCGGTCTTTAATGTAATAATGACCGTCCTGTTCATGAAAAATATCCCCGGTATGAAACCAGCCGCTGTCAGTACTTGGTATGAGTGGATCAGCGTAATAATGTGCTGATATATACGGTCCCTTTAATAATAATTCACCGTCTTCCGATATACGTAAATCAATACCGGGAAGTTTTTGTCCGACTGAATCCACTGTATATTCATCAGGTGATGTCATGGTAATACCGCCAGTGGCTTCGGTCATTCCGTATCCGCTTAATAAATGTACATCATTGCTTTGGAAGAATTGAAAAATATCCGGATCCAGGTACCCGGCAGCAGATAATCCCCATTTTAATTTTCCACCGGTTACTTTCTTAATTGCTTTTCGAACGATGCGGTCATCATCTAAATGATCTTCAGCTAATGATTGTATGGTTTCGTATAATTGCGACCAACGTTTTGGTACGCTAATGAAGACCGATGGTTTTATGGTTATAAAGTTTTTTCGCAAGGTGTCATAAGATGAATCTTCCGCAAAAGCATAAGCAGCGCCCCAAAAAATACTGCCTTGTAATTCCAGGAAACGCCCAAAGGTATGGTATAGGGGGAGATATGATAAAAAAGTATCATCTGAGCCCAATTTTGATAATGCAAGTGCACGGGCAAACCGCTTTATGATCATATTGCGCTGTGTGAATGTGATACCTTTTGGTTCGCCGGTTGTACCGGAAGTATACATAATGGTGGCAACGTCCTCCATTTGCACTCGGCTGATGCGCTTTAATACCTCAAGAGGATCTGAATTATGACTTTGTTTAATGAAGTGCTGCCATCCTTTTTTGTTCAGATTGATTATCGTAACATGTGAATGAAGAATATCATGCAATTCATTATTTAGATCATTATGTATAAACAAATGAGTAATTCCACTATGGTTAATAATATAATCAATATCTTTTTTGGCAGCGTTAGCCGGTATAGGTACAACTTGAAAATGGAAAGATAAACAAGTTAAATCAATGATTGCACCCCGGAGGCAATTAGGCGTAAGAATACCTACCCGGATTTCATCATTGTATGATTTTTCAATAGCTGTCAGGGCACCAGCTGTTTGTAATATTTCCTCCCAAATGTTTTCATATGTATAACTGGTGAGTTTGCCATCTTGTAATTCATGAAAAAGTTTTTTGTGCTTATATCTTCGAGAACGGTTATAAAAAAGATGACCAAAAGAATATTGGGATTTGTCAATCAGCTTAATTAATAAATCCAGCCATGTATCAACAAGATTATTTTCGGCCAAAATATTATTAACAGATGATATGTGGCCCAAGTCCAAGAAGGTATGGATTGCTTTACGTTCAGTTTTTTCCTCCAGGAGCTGCCGAGCAATCAATAATAATTCTTCGATATCTACAACATTATTTTCTGCTTGTATAATGTGTTGTTGGATTGCTTCGCGTCTCAAATCCATATTGAAAATTACAGTGTTTATGTTGTTTCAGAATGAATGAATTGTAATAAAAAAGGCCTTCGTAAGAAGGCCTTTTTAATAAAGATTTTATATTTAAAATCCGATGGATAAAGTGGTTCTATGCACATCTCCAAGCAATCCCAGATTAGATAAGGAATAGTCGACCCGGAGTTTCACAGGAACAAAAGATATTTTTTCTGTGTCAATGCCAAAACCATATGTCATATTTTGAACGTAATCAAATCCATCTTCGCTATCTATAGCATCTTGAAAATCTTGATCTGTTGATTCATCACTTAAATCATCGCTGAACTGCATGAACTTAAATTGCAGGCCGGAACGGATATAAAAGACATCCATTATTTTTGCTTCAAAGCCGAGGATATAATAAGGATTATAATCACGAGGATCAAAATATTCCCAATTAACAGTAACTTCTGTCATATCCTGCTTTATGAATCCATTTTTTCCCACCGGTGTCATTGATAAACCGAAACGAAAAGCCATGGGAATTGACCAATCATTTGTGTTTAAATGAGCTATCACATCCGGGTTGGCGTCCAAGTCTTCGTAAGCATCAACATCTACTTTGTTATCTGTCCCATAGAGGCGCATTTTTGTACCAAAATTTGAAACAGCCATACCGATTCGTAAACCATAAAAGTTGGTGATATACTGTGAACCAGCATCAACAGCAAACGCAGTAGCGGATGAAAAGGAAATTGTTTCCCTGATTAATTTAACCTGCATGCCAACGGCAAAACGGTCACTTATTTTTGTACCATAGCCAACGCCAATGGCAAAATCACTGGCATTAAAAGTACCCTCGCCATCAGGAGCGAGCTCTGTGGTTTTTATCATTTCGCCCATGTCAAAATACACCAGGCTTAAGCCAAAGGTACCTCTTCCGGCTGGAATTGCAGCGGCAAGAAAACTGTGTTTCATATCTGCAATCCAGTTAAATGAACTGAATACGACTTGTGGGGAAGTTATATGGGCTATACCAGATGGATTCCAATACAAGGCGGATGCGTCCGCAACTTGTGCAGAATATGCGCCGCCCATTCCTTCAGCACGGCTACCCACTCCTATTTTGAGGAAGTTTGCCGCTGAAGTACCGACATTGTCAAATTGAGCACTGGCTATTCCAACCAGCAGGGTGGATGTAAGTAATATTTTCTTCATTTTATCACCGCGAATTTGCTTACGAATTCTTTTTCATCTGAAATAACATGAAAGATATAAACCCCGAATGCAATCTCCTGGATATTGTAGGTCTGCAGATTCCATGCTTCAATGTTGGGCCCGCGCCAGCCATCGCTGCTTTCATCATGCTTTAAAATCTGAACCATTTCACCAGCAGTATTATAGATTCGAATCACACATTTTTCAGGCAGGTTATGAAACTGTAATTCCCGCTCAAAAGAAACTGATTCAAACGCTGAAGTTGCTTTATAAGGATTGGGTACTACAAGAATGTTTTCCAAATCATCTTTGCTGCTCAGTTCATAATCATCAGCCACAGTTGTAATCGTATAGACGTCTGCGCCAGGCAGCAGTGGATTCTGGAAGGATATTGTGAAAACATTTCCACTTTCAAATAATGTACTACTCTTATTGAAATACATCATCCAGCCAAATAGTCCAGCATCTGCCGCATAATCAAATGATTGTAAATGCGTTATATCAGCATTATAATCTTCATAGATGGGCATGATGTATACAGTTTTCGTGAATTCATAAACCAACGGATCATCATCCGTTGGTTCTATGATGGGCTTGCTCCCAGCAGCCTGGTAAATCAAACAGCCAAGCTGTTTATTTTCTTCAGTTGACCACAAGGAGAAAGGAATGTCAATCGTATCTACTGTAGTTAGTGTTGAATTAAAATAACAAGCTATAGAACTTTCGCCAAAACGAAATTCCAGGTCTCGTTGTAATTCAGTCACAGCAGGCTTGCTTTCCGGCTGGTTTACAGGAAGATTTTCTAAAAATCCGGCAAATGTACCATCATTTGATCCGGGATTTAGTCCACCAAAAACAATAGCAGTACTTGTATCGGCATCTGTTGTTGTTTCTGCAGTAGAATAACTACTGACTCTCCAACTGGCGTTAGCAAATAGTGGAACAAAACCATCAATCACGTGGGTTAAGATACCAGCGCTGATATCGGATGTATCCATAGCGACAACTGTTACATTATCAGTTTGATCAAACACCATCCAATAGTTTGACACAATGGTATCTATTATGGTATAGCTACTGTCACCGGTGACCTCTGTTATATCATACAGAACTGTATCACCAAATGTTACAGCATATGAATGTCCTTTACTTGTAAAGTCATCCGGAGTGACTTCAAGGCCAAGAAATTCCAGGGTAGATGGAACAGCTGTCACTGCTTCTAAAGTTGCATCAGATTCACCAGTATGGGTAACGCTAAAACTACCTGCGTCATATCCTGCTGCTTCCTTTTGAGGGATAGCAGCAATGGTATTATCCACATCACTGGCATAGGCATTTTTCGATCTGGAATTTTCTAAAGGGTCTACGACAGATCCGGCCCAATCATCAGGACCATCATACGCAGTAACCGCATACCAGTATTCATAACCATTCACGACGTTATTATCAACGTAGGAGTATTGTAATCCTCCATCCGTACCAAGATTATAGTAAATCAGTGGATCCGTCATGGCAAAAGAACCTGTAAGGCCATCAGTTATATCATAAATAGCGAGTGGTTGATACACATCTGTTGGGTCGCCGTTAAGGTCAGTAACGACATTGCCCCAACTAAGTCCACGGTCATGACTGCGATAAACCCTATAGCCTTGAAATGCATTATTTAAAGTTACAGGGTCAACAGATACTTCACTGCGGTCGTCCCAAAATACTGTCACCTGTTCATCATCTTCTATAACTTGTACCAACGGTGGATCAGGCGGTTTTGGAGTGGAGCAATTATTATCATATAGCGATTGAAATAATTTTGCATTACGGGTCAGGTCGGTTTCGTTGATGCCTACAAAATCTGCGAATGTGAAAATGACCTGTTCTCCTGGAGCAACATCAAATGGTCCAGCAGCGATCACCCAAGTTATATCCGGTCCATAAGAATACGGTTTCTGATATATGTCGAATTCATTGGGCGTAATATTTTGGGGTGTTTGTATGCCATGTGTCATTTGTTCGTTATAAGCCTGTGCGTCACTTTGGGCGTCCATGCTGTATTCATATGTGTAAAAAGTGGAAACATCATAACTGGAGTCCGTTCCATCATTATTGAATTTTGTGCATTCGAGGAATTTGAGTCCTACCCAGCCAATACCAGATGATTTAAATCCATCCGAGTTATCATCATTGTCATACACCAGGGCAAAGTTGGAAAGCAGGTGGGCATCAGTCGTGTCCACAAGTTTTTCAGCAATCAGCGGATCATTCTTTGGAATGAATAGTGCCATATCATCAGTCCATTCGGCACCGCCTTGTTCCGGAGCATCTGGATCGCCAGCAGTACCAACATAAGCATCTTTTATAGTGTCTTTTCCCACATTGGTCATTTGCTGGATGAAGATTAAACCATCATTTCCGAAAGAAAGCGAGTAATTCAAAACCCACACATCAAAACGGACGTTCAAGGGTCCAACGCCATTATTACTGGCAAAGGTATTCCCTTCAGTAGGATCATTATCTGTTACGACAAAATAGGCTTCACGCTCGGCTTGAACACCAATACCGCAAGGTGCATCGGGAAAGCCACTTGGGCCAAGTTCCGGCTCAACTCCTGGGAAATAAAGTGTATCTTTATTTCCTTCAAGATCATAGATAACGGATTCAAATGTTCCTGTAGGATCTATTTCCCGCGGCCATGCAGCCGGCCAGGATTCAGGCATATCACTAAATGCTATTCCCAGGTTGGCTTCTGAATCAACTGTACCGGCATCATAACCCGGTAATGGTTCAAATTCTTCCTCGTGGTCACGAACAGAACCACGGACACCCACCGCAACAGATGGTTCACCATTGATGAGTCCACCTACCATGGGGGAAGCAGTCCAGTAGTACGTACAGCAGCCGTCCTTGAGCATACTGCCGGCCGGGAATTCATGGCACAACCCCCAGCGGTCATAACCATAGATAGCCGCGTTGGATAAACGTAAAACCATATTCCCTTTATCCAGCACACTGCGTTTTCGATCATCATAAGATGAAATCTTCGAAAGTCTATCAGGTAGTAGTTTCTTGCCATACTTTGGAGCAATCACCTGGTTATAATAATCATATTTTGAAAGGCCTGACCCTTCACCACTATAAAGAAAACAAAAGCTGAACAGGCTAATAATAATTGTCTTTTTCATCTTTACCTCAATCCTACACTAATACCAAGTTCAATGTGCCGCGGGGCGCCATAATAATAGGGTCGAAAAATATACATAGGTGAATTATTAGGATTCAAACTTTCATCCGGTTGACCGGTATTATTAAACACATTCGCAATATTATTTTTATCAAACAAATTGGTTATGTCGAGATAGAAACGGACTTGGGCCATATTTTGTATTTTCAAGTCATAGTATGCTTTGGCATCAAATATGGCTGTGTAGGGCATACGACCGGAGTTTTCATCATCAATATACCTGCCCCGGGCATCCGTTGGAGTGTAAGGCAAGCCGCTGCCCATATTACCCAATACATTTAAACCAAATCCTTTGGGATGTTGGTAATCAAAACGCACATTTAATGTATGGGGTTGGTCCCAGGCCATGGTTACAGTCCTGTGAACAGGGTGTGTTCCATATACGGATGAGAGATATGCTGCATACCAGTTGGACGTTTCATTGTTTGTATTGCCTTCAGCTCGGGAATAAGAATAGAAAACTTCCCAGCTGAAATTCTGGGAAAACAGTTTTCTTAAACCTAACTCAAACCCTTTGGAATTCGCATAGTCCATATTCTCATAAATAGCGTATTCTGTGGGGTCAGCATCATATATATTTGCTGATATATAATCATGCCGGTCGTTGTAAAATAATGTCAATGTCATCAAGTATTCCGGCGTAAGCATGGTGCGCAGTCCAAATTCATATTGGATGGCCCGCTCCGGTTTAATATTGGGTGAACCCACAGGGGGGATGTACCAGTCACCCAGGTTAAAGGGGAAGGGATACATCGAATTGCCGGTTAGATTGAAAATATTATTTGGATTCGAAGTTGAATTTAAACCAGTCAAACCAGATGGTACACCTTCTCCACCAATTCCACCTGAGTTCGTATAGTCATACATATTATCATAATCAGGATATTTGAAAAAATGACCATAGGAGAAATGGAAAGCAGTATTTTCTGTAACTGGATAACCCATGCCTATCCGCGGGCTCCACTGTGCTTTTACAGTTGCTTTATCCGGCTGGCTGAATGAGCCGTCTTCTTCAATATAACCCCATTCAACGGCTCCTGCAGCAAATGCGTCGAAGTCGATGGAATTCAAGTCACTTGTTTCAAGAACTTGGCCATCATATCTATATCCGATATTTTTAGTAGGATCGGCATATTCACTTTTCGGATCCAGTATATCATAACGCAGACCAATATTGATAACCAGGTCACTAAATTCCATCTTATCCCGAATATAGAACGACGATTCAACCGGTTCTTTTTCCCAGAGGATAAACGAGGCATCGGAACTATTGCCGTAATATCCCCCGCCAATCCAAGAAGCAGAAAAATTGAATAATTTGTGAGTCTTTTGGGAATAGCCTGTTTTGACTTGGTGGATCTTATTTACTTGCCAGGTTAAGGCGCCTTCCAACTGCTTTGTTTCAGAATAATCATTATAATAGCTGGGATAGGTTGAATAGCCCATGCGGATTGTATCGCCAGAATTATTAACAATAGGATAGCTGCCGTAGAATTCATAATTGGAGGTATTATCATATGCATCGCCTTCCCTTAAAGGCAGGAAAACACCCCAGCTGTATTTACCATCGTTGTTCAAGTCTGCATAATCGTCACCTTCTGTGAATGCTCCATCTTCGTCATTATCATTATAGGGTTCTGCATAATAGCTAAGCCAAGTGAATTCAGAACCAGGGTCTAATATTGATTTATCCCAATCATCTGGAATTATATATATATCAGAGTATAATTCATGATTATCTTTCAGGAATTTTTCACCAGGAACTTTTGGTCCTGTCCAGTTGTCCAACCTGTTTTTTGAATAGGATAATGTGACAAACATATTTTCAGAGAATGTATAGTTCAGCCTGCCGTAGATGAGTTTGCTCTCCTGCCAACTGACTGCACCGCGCTCCGGGAGTTGACGGTAGCTCATGCTGAAACCGCGGCCCTCATAATTATGGATATTGGTTCCCAGTGTTATTTTCAGGTTATTAATAGGACGCAGAACCAGCTTGCCCATGAGCCTGTCTGTCCAATTGTAAGTTCCAGTTATTTCTTTGGCGCCTTTTTTGAGCGGTTCGGCAATACCATCGCCATCTATATCTGCAAGGGCGTACACGTCTCCATTGCGTATACCATCGCCATTGTCATCGGTGAAATCTTCGCCAACATCGTATACACTGTTAGCAGCATCTGTCCATGATTCAGCTGCTGAAACTAAATTTCCAGATGTGTCGTATACAGCATGATCCCAGTAACCATTATTGTTGGCGTCGTTAAATCCTTCGCCAACATCGTATACACCGTTGGCAGCATCTGTCCATGATTCGCCTGCATCGTAAACACCATCGCCATCTTCATCCACTTTTAATATAGCCCAGGGCAGAATATTGTTTTTCAACCGGCCATCCGTACGTTTACGGTCTGCAGAAATAAAAAATGTTGCCAGATTGGGCATGGTGGGGATGATAGGTCCGCTGGCCGTGCCTTCGATCCGGCCGGTATTCCAATTGTTTTTTTCACCGAATTGGTCTGTCGAGGTTCTAAAACTCAAATCATAATCAGCGCCGCCTTCCCGGGTAATGATATTGATAATGCCGCTCATGGCTTGGCCGTATTCAGCATCGAATGATCCAGTTATAATTGATAATTCAGAAATACCGCCGCGGGCCACATCGGTGGCCATGCCGCCGTTAATAATATCTTTTACGTAAAAACCATCGACAAGGTAGGCTGTTTCGCCGGAGCGACCGCCGCGAACATGGATACCGTCATCACCGCCGCCGTTATCATTTTCAATTACACCGGCAACATTATCAATAATATCCGCATAGGAATTAATGGGCATATTTTTAAAATCTTCTTCTTCGATCGTGACGGTCGTGGCTGTTTGATCCCGGACGATGACAGGGCGTTCTGCTTCCACGATTACTTCTTCACCTTCCACAGCAGAGATTTCCAGGGAAAAGTTTACCGTGGTCGTACGATCAGCATTCATGCGTACATCGGTAACAGATGTTGTCTTATAACCTATATATGAAGCAGATGCTGTGTATGAGCCTGCAGATATATTCAGGATGAAATAATCGCCATTTTCATCACTGGCGGCACCCAGCGCTGTTCCTTTTAAAATAACATTTACACCAATGAGGGGATCACCTGTTGTAATATCGGTGACTGTCCCTACCAGTTTACCTGTTACTCCTGCAAAAACCGTATTACAGGAAATGAAAATGAAGAGAAGAATATTTTTCTTGCTCATGATATTACTCCTTGTAGGGCCTAAAAATAGTTTGATTATATAGACCATGCAAGTATAAGGTTACTATTGAGCATCAATCTGCATTGGCGTAAGTTCATAAAATTTTATGCATAGGGAGTATTTATAATGAGTTCAAAAAATGGAAAACCAAATGGTCAAGGTGCGGATCTCTCGCAGTCTGAATTAAAGCAACTGCTCAAAGATGTACCCAGTGGTATTCAATCATATAT
Organism: uncultured bacterium; assembly: GCA_964582455.1. Lineage (GTDB taxonomy): Bacteria > Fidelibacterota > Marinisomatia > Marinisomatales > TCS55 > UBA2126. The sequence goes on from CAZORD010000001.1 coordinate 48,628, forward strand.
TGACCATCTGGAAAAACAAGTTAAGAATCTTGCAGATATTGGCCTGTCCCTTTCCAAGGAAAAGGATATGAATGTTCTGCTGGAGAATATCCTGATGGAAGCCAAGCGTATTGCCAATGCTGATGGCGGTACGCTGTACATGAAAACAGATGACGATCGATTACGTTTTGAAATCATGATGACTGATTCATTGAATTTTCATATGGGCGGCACATCCGGGCAGGATATACCATTTTATCCTGTTAAACTATATGAGGATGACGGAAAGAAAAATACCCATATGATATCTGCGTACGTAGGCTTAACCGGTGAAACTGTCAATATTCCTGATGCCTATAAAGCGGATGGATTCGATTTTTCAGGAACCAAGGCATTCGATGAAAAAACAGGTTACCGCTCAAAATCATTCCTGACAGTTCCATTAAAAAACCATGAAGATGAAATAATTGGTGTTCTGCAATTATTAAACGCGTTAGATACGAAAACAAACGAGTCAATTCCGTTTTCTTCAAAAATACAAGATATTGTTGAAGCACTATCCAGCCAGGCCGCAGTGGCGATTACAAATAAAAATTTGATCCGTGACCTGGAAGTCCTTTTTGAGTCTTTCATCAAATTGATTGCTACGGCAATTGATGCTAAATCACCTTATACGGGAGGGCACTGTGCCCGTGTTCCTGAAATTACAATGATGCTGGCTGAAGCAGTTCATAATAGCAAGGATGGGCCCTTCAAAGATGTACTTTTTTCGGATAAGGAAATGTATGAATTGAAGATCGCTGCCTGGCTCCATGACTGCGGGAAAGTTACCACACCGGAATACGTGGTTGATAAAGCTACAAAACTAGAAACTATTTACGATCGTATCCATACGCTGGATACTCGGTTTGAAGTATTAAAGCGCGATGAAGATATCAAAGTCTTGAAAAAACGATTGAAAATTGAAACGGATGCTTCTACTTCAGAAACAGATAAAAATGATGCTCTAAAATCTTTGCGCAAAAAGCATAAAGCCAAATTGGCACAAATGGAAGATGATATGGAATTTATTAGAGGAACAAATATTGGTGGTGAATTCATGTCCGGGGACAAAAAAGACCGTGTCAAAACGATCGCCAAATACCGTTGGAAGGACAATGGAACAGTTAAGGATTTTCTTTCAGAAAATGAAGTATATAATCTTTGTATTGCTAAAGGAACATTAACAGCTGAGGAAAGGCAAATTATCAATGACCACATTGTCCAAACGATCGATATGCTGCAGCAGCTGCCCTATCCTAAACATCTGAAAAATGTCCCTGAATTCGCTGGTGGTCACCATGAAAAATTGGATGGCACTGGTTATCCAATGGGCTTGACAAAAGATGAAATGTCTGTGCAGGCGAAAGCGATGGCTATTGCTGATATATTTGAAGCTTTGACTGCAAGAGACAGGCCCTATAAAGAAGGTAAAGCTCTATCCATGGCTATGCGTATCATGGGCTTTATGAAAAATGATGCCCATGTAGATCCATACTTATTTGAATTATTTGTCAAAGAGAAGATCTACTTAAAATACGCGGAAAAATATCTAGCAAAAGAACAGCTGGATATGGATTAACCAATACCCTTTAATTTCATAAGCTAATATGACACCTGATATTGCCATAGTCCTGGGAATCATTTCACTGATGTTTGTGCTCTTTGTGAAAGAGTTCTTTCCCCTAGACGTTACTGCGCTCCTAGTGCTGGTCATTTTCCTCGTTATGGGAAATTTAACACTGGAGGAAGCCATTAGTGGTTTTTCAAACAAAGCAGTGATCACTATAGCTGTTTTGTTTATTTTGAGCCATGCGTTGCAAAAATCTGGAATATTGGAATATGGAGTTGTACGTTTGAATAAATTAACCGAACGCTCCAAACTCTTGGGGTTATCTGTTTTTCTAATTACGGTTGCGCTTGCCTCCGCTTTTGTAAATAATACTGCCATAGTTGCTGTATTTATTCCCTTAACTATTCGGTTAGCGCAAAAATATAATTTGAGCCCTTCTAAACTGTTGATTCCCTTGAGCTATATTGCCATTATTGGCGGAACCTTGACACTGGTCGGTACATCAACAAACCTGTTGGTGAATTCCATTTATGTTAACACAACCATGGCTGAACCATTGGGCATGTTTGAATTTTCCCGCTATGGGATATTCATTTTATTGATTGGCCTTTTTTATATCATTTTTGCAGTTCCGTTGATTTTACCATCACGAACAGTCACATCCAGTTTGACCCAGAGTTATCATATGGGTGGTTATTTAACTGAATTGAAAGTGACTGAAGATTCGCCATTGGTAGGACGCACATTCATGGAACGGGCTATAAATAAGAATTATGATATTACTGTATTGGACATCATTCGAGAGGGCAAGGTGATCAGCAGAAATATCCGCAATACAATTATACATCCGGCGGACGTTTTATTTGTGCGTGGTTCGCTGGAAAATTTCCTGCGTATGAAAGAAGTGGAAAAGGTTACCATGCTGACCGATGAAAAATTAACCCAGGCTGAACTGATCCATGATGATAATACATTAGTGGAATGCTTATTAACCCAACGGTCAGATTTGGTAGGGAAGAGCCTGATGGAAATAAACTTTCGGCGACGGTTTGGAAGTTTTATCCTGGCAGTCCGTCGAGAAGGTGCTATCCTGCGCAGAAAAATTGCCCATGTAATACTGCGAGCTTTTGATACGTTACTGGTGTACGGCCCCAGGGATAAAATAAAAGAATTATCAGATTCAGGAAATTTTATTGTTCTGGGTGAACTTGAAGCAACTTTACAGAAACACCGTTTTTGGTGGGTGAGTTTGGTTGTAATTATTGGCGCAGTTATTTTGGCAGCACTGGGTATTCTTCCGATACTGACAGGCGCATTGGTGGGGTTGATGTTACTTTTGATCCTGCGCATTATTTCTACGAATGAAGCCTATCAATCAATTAGTTGGCAGGTAATTGTTTTAATCGCTGCATTGATTCCCATTGGCATTGTAATACAAAAGAGCGGAACAGCGGACTTGCTTGCAACCTTAATGAAGAATATCGTCGATCAATTTGACCCGGCTTCCCGCCCTGTTGTGATGGTATCTTTGATATACCTGGTTACAATGATTATGACTGAAATGGCATCCAATGCAGCCACAGCTATCATTATGACACCCATTGCAATTTCTGCTGCGATACAGTTAGGCCTGGACCCAAGGCCGTTCATCTTTTCAGTATGTTTTGCAGCCTCGGCATCATTCATTACACCCATCGGTTATCAGACCAATCTCATGGTCTATGGTCCAGGTGGATATAAATTTTCTGATTATGTAAAAGTAGGTCTTCCCTTGGCAATCTCTTTTTGGGTAATAGCTACATTTTTAATTCCCATCATGTGGCCATTTTCAGCAGCTAATTAGTGCTTGTAAATTGGCAGCTATCGAACAAAAATCTTCCCGTCTGAATGAATTTATAGAAAATCCTGAAAAGGGGCTTTGGAGACTGGCCATACCAGTCTTGGCTGGGATGGGTATCCAGACTCTGTACACGATTGTTGATATGATCTTTATCGGCCGGCTGGGAGGTGAGGCCATTGCTGCTGTGGCTTTCAATATGCCGTTGTTCTTTTTTGTATTGGGCTTAACTATGGGTCTCGGTGCTGGTGTAACCGCATCCATCGCTCGATTTATCGGTGCTAAAGATAAGGTTAATGCAGATAATAGCGCTGAACATGCAGTTGTAATGGGTGTTGGGATCAGTGTTGTATTAACCACCTTGGGTTTCATTTATGGACGGGATATGCTCATAGGAATCGGCGCAACGGAATCGATTATTGAATTGAGTTGGTCCTATTTGCGTATCATTTGTATTGGTTTACCCTTTATGGTTTTATCTGCTTTTTTTCGTTCAATACTTGTAGGTGAGGGAGATACTAAATTCCCCATGACTGTAGCAGCACTGGGAACGGTACTAAATATTATATTGGATCCCATTTTCATTTTTTCCCTGGGTCTTGGAGTTGCGGGAGCTGCCTGGGCGACAGCCATCAGCCAGATAATAGTGTTTATTGTTTTTATTTATATGCTGTTCATAAAAGAACATTCTTATATCACCTTTCGCCTCAACGATTTTTCACCGTCTTCATTTATTATGAAAGATATCATTCAGGTGGGATTGCCTGCTTCCATGTCCATGATCATCATGTCCTTTGGGCAGCTTGTTTTCAACCGCATCCTTATTCATTTTTCTACAGATGCAGTTGCTGCATACCAAATCGGCGGCCGTATTGATATGGTTATTTTTCTCCCTATCCTGTCTATCTCTTATGCATTAACAACCATAGTAGGCATGTTTTTTGGCGCTAAAAGAATGAGCAAGGTAAAGCACATTATATTCTATGGGTTGAGCCGTTCATTTATGATTGCAGTAGTTACATCTGCAATTGTATATCTAGCAGCACCAAAACTGGTCATGATTTTCACAGATATACAATACATACAAGATACAGCTGTTACCTATTTAAGGCTCATGGCTATAGTATATCCCCTTGTAGCCATTGCGCTGCCCTGTGGCCGTATCCTGCAGGGATTTGGTTTAGGGATGCCCTTACTAGTAATTACATTGATCCGTGTTTTGCTGGTATCATCGCCCCTGGCAGTTTATTTTATTTTTGTCCAGGGACGCCCTTTGGAATGGATTTGGTATTCAATGATGATTTCAACAGCTGTCGCTTTCATGGTTGCTGTTGGATGGTTAGTAAGGGCTATAAATAAACATTCTATTCAAAGCACAGGAGTTCAACATGAAAAAACTAGACTTGAACCAAATCAATGAAGAACTAATTGATCTTCCGGACTGGGTATTTACAAATAATGCTCTGCATAAGGATCTGACATTTGATTCATATTTAGATGGAATCAACTTTGTAAAACAATTAGCTGATAAAGCTGAAGGTCATAATCATCATCCTGATCTGACTGTTGGCTGGTGCAAGGTTGGTGTAACTTTTACAACGCATGATTCAGGAGGCGTTACTGCAAATGATTTTACTATGGCTAAAGAAGTTGAGCGATTATTAGGTTAAAATCCAAAACCAGCATCAGTTTGTGTTTCAATACATGATCAAGTAAATTGTAGCACATTTTTAAAATAATCATGAAAAGACTGATCATATTAACGATATTATCATCTATAATATTCGGTAATCAACCGGATTTCAAGTTTTCCAAATTATCGTTAAAACATGGACCGACCGGCCGGCATTTGCCAACCAAAGAACAGATGCAATCGGTCAAAAAAGTTGGAGTATTAAGAAACAAAATAATCGATAAAATTGATATTTATCCGCAACCGCTACAACACAATATAAATAATGGCGTTATTGTCGGCCGGGTGTATGACCAGACAGATGGCAGCGTTTCAGCCCAGGTCGTCGCTGTTGATACAATTAATGAATACCAATTTTCAACAGTTACAAATGATAGCGGATATTACAGTTTATACGTTTTAAACAGTTCATATATTATGGTGGCTCTACCGTTTGATGATTTTCATATACCCGGTTTTGTATTTGATGTTGAAATTGATGACGATACTGTGGAAGTGGATATTTTCGCACCGGCGCTTATGTATGATGCGGATATCTATGGTACTGTTACTGATTCCAATGGGACACCATTACATGAAGCCTGGGTGGCGGCCGTTGCCCTTGGTTTTGATGAAGAGTTGATTTTTGACAGCTGGACAGATGTCAATGGTCATTATGGATTGGGTGTGATCGGCTTGGGTGAACAGCGGCCTTATTGGGTCTTGGGTGTATATGAATCTGATGATTTAGATGAAGAAATAATTGGTATAGTGGATAGTGTAATCGTTAATTCTGGTGATTCCCTGGAAATTAATCTCGTACTTCAGGCCGTTACATATGATGGTTTAATATATGGTGAAGTTACCTACGAAGGTGAACCGCTGAATGGAATCACGGTTTGGTCGGAAAATGTCTGGACAGATGACTATTTTGAGACTTATACCAATGCAGACGGCATTTATGAAATGGGTGTAACCAACGGTGAATACGAAGTCTGTGCTTTTTATTGGGCAGTGGAAGAAGAATTATGTGAGGATATTTATATAGACAGCAACGCAGTGGAGGTTAATTTTAATTTTGAAGAGCAGTCGATAGATGGTTTGGTCAATAATTATGGAAATTTCCGTTTTTTCTGGACAAATAATGGCGCTCACTTTGGCGGTCAATGGCCTGTAGCCAGTGATGCAGTCAGGAGCTACTTATCATTTGGCGGAATGGTCACATTGGCCTATGAAGATAGTGATATTTTGCTGGGCGGCATTATAGGTGATGCCTGGGTTCCGGAGGACGAAAGTATTTATACTTATATTGAAAATGAGCTGGAATTCATCAACAGATCCATGACGGATGACTCCACCGGTTTATTTACTGAACAATTAATTGTTTCCCATGGATATGAAAATTTTTCTGTTGTTTTATCAAGAATAATCAATACAGGTGATGCAGAATTGGAAGATGCACGGTTTGGTTACTATATGAATTGGGATGTGGCCTATAGTGAAGGCGGCTATGAAAATTTCGCAGAAGATGACCTGGCCGGGGTCAGGACAATTGAAGTATCTCATCCAATTTTAACTGTGATGATTCCGGTGAAAATAAGTTATATGTTTGATGATGACGACGATTATGGCCATTCCCCAGGGTATGTAGGTTTTGCTATAGTTCCACAGTGGTTGGCTGAACCAGTACATATTTCAATCGATATGGATGAAGATCTTGGTGATTTGTTGTCCCTTTTGGAACAGGAAGACGATGATGATAACGAAACAGATCCGGCTAATTATGCCACAATGCAAATGCTGGATTTATATGATATGTTTCCAGGCGATAGTGCCCGTTTTGCCACCTTGTTACTGGCTGCTGAAACTCTGGAAGGACTTGATCACCAAGCAGAACTGGCCATGCAGCGGCTGTTTGACATTACCATTCTGGGTATTGATGATAGTAAACAATTGCCGTCGTCCTTTGCTTTGCACCAGAATTATCCCAATCCCTTTAACCCGGTGACGACTATTCGTTTTGATTTACCTGCAGCAATCCATGTGAAATTAATGGTTTATAATATTTTGGGTCAAAAAGTAAAAACGTTATTGAATAAACACATTGTTCCCGGAATCCATGAAGCAAACTGGAATGGATTGAATGATGAAGGGTTACAATTACCGTCGGGAATGTATTTTTATCAAATTACAGCAGGAGATTTCCAAGCGGTGAAAAAGTTGGTTTTGATGAAGTAAAACATGTTTTAAAAAGTAAAGCAGGGAAAGGTAGTCATTGGTTTGCCTTTACTTTTAAAAAGGGTTGATCTAAAATTTGTACTTATTGAATAGGAGTTATATAATTGAGCCAGGAAGATCACATTAAACAATTTTCAGCAAGAATAGGTAAAGAAATTGGCCTTTCAGATTGGATTATAATTACCCAACCCGAAATTGATGATTATGCTAAACTAACTGAGGATAGCGGGCGTATTCATAATGATTTGGAATGGGCGGTAAAAAATACACCTTTTAGATCTACAATTGTTCAAGGCACATTTCTCATCTCTCAATTTGTACGAACATTGAAAAATTGTAATGTGGAAATAGCACTTGAAAATTGGATTTATCGTCTAAATTATGGATTCAATACAATTCGCATGATCAAGCCCATAAAGGAAGGTTTACGATTTAGAGGCCGGTTTACGATAAAAGATGTCCAACCTAAAGGTCGGAAAGGAACCGTTACAACATTGGACGCCCAATTAGAAATTGAAGGTCAGGAAGGACCAGCTGTTATAGCTGAATGGCTTTTTTACGTGAAATATAATTAATTAGTTATTAGAACCTGGATCAATTCTATCTATTTTTCGCAATTTAGTAGTCCATGCCGGTAATCCGCCCAAATTTCCAAGGACGATTTCTAAATTTATAATCTTAACCCTTTTCAATTTTATTTGTTTAAAGGAAATACTTCACCTTCAAATACGGTTCCCCAGATAGGAATATCTTTCAATTTTTCTAATGGAATCGCATACGGATCTTGCTCAAGGATGGTGAAATCTGCTTTTTTTCCCACTTTGATGGATCCAATTTGATCTTCCATTCGGATGGCATAAGCAGCTTCGATTGTGACAGCTCGAAGTGCTTCATCCAAAGAAATTTGCAATTCTGGAGATAATTGATTCCCGTTCCCGGTAATTCGGTTGGCAGCCACCCAAGCCAATGTCAATGGTTTTACCGGTGCCATGGTAAAATCGGAATGAAGAGAAAGGGGAATATCATTTTCAATCAGGGATTGGCCGCGAAAGATTTTTGTAGCTCTTTCTGGTCCAAGACCCATTTCTGAATATTTATCACCCAGGACATAAAGATAATACGGGTTAGCCGAGACCAACATATTCAAGTCAGCTATACGCTTACTCTGGGCTTCTGTGGAATACCCAAGGTGATGCAGTGTTGTTCGATGGTCATCTTTGGGGTTTTCTTTGATCAAGTTTTCTATAATATCAAGGACCACTTCATGCCCTTTATCTCCATTGGTATGAATGTGGAGTTGATAACCGGTATCCCAATATCCTTTAGCCTTGCTTGCCAATTCTTCCGGTTCAGTTAGCCATTCACCTTCATGTCCATCACCATTCATCTTTTTTACTATTTTTGACATTATCTGTTAATTTTTTTAAAAATGCATCTCTGCCGTGGGTATCAGTGACTTGTTGGTTGGGGAGGTCCCATTCAAAGGGTGTAATAAAATCCATGGGGAGTAAAATGGCAGCCAAGGAGGGATGAATGTGATTTTCAATAAAGCCGGGCATAATCACTTTTTCCGTAAAATGGTTAACAACCTCCGCACCCTTGAATTGCCGTTTTAATAACTTTAAATTCCCCACGCCAACTATTTTTGATTCTTTTATGGCAACTGCTTCCACACGGGGATTTCCCTTTTCCATGGTAATAACGGTGGCGCCACTCAAGATTTGGACTCCTTCACCAGAATTGGATTGACACGATGATATGAGCGTTATTCCCAGAAGGAATAAAAGAATCTGTTGAAATTGATTTATTCTAGAATTGATAGACGATTGCATTGCAGTGCATACCGGCCCCAACAGAGGCCATAATGATTTTTTGTCCAGATTTAATTTCATAATTATCCAGTTTTTTATTTTGTATTAAATCCAGCATGGTGGGAATAGTCGCTACGGATGTATTGCCTGTAAATTCAATGGTTGAAGGAATTTTTCCATTAAAAAATGAAAGGTCTTGGTTGTAGAGTTTTCCCAGGTTTTTTGCAATCGCAGTAAGCATTTTCCCGTTGGCTTGATGAAATAGAAATAAGTCGATATCTTCAACGGATAGCTCCAGTTTATCCAAAGTTTTTTTAATTACTTGGGGTACCCAGGTCGTAGCATAGCGGTAAACTTCCTTTCCATTCATTTTAAATAATATTTTTTCCTTTAATGCAGGGTTATTGGATTGGCCAACAAATATAGTACGGCAATCCTCTTGGCAATGAGAAAAGGTGGTATAACCCAGTACTCCAATTTTATCATCATTTTCAGATTTAGATAAAATAGCAGCTCCGCAACCATCCCCCAGGAGCATGGAGTCCACATCATGGGGGTCCAAAAGCCGAGAAGCGACTTCAATTCCAATTACAAGCACATGGTTTGCATCGCCATTTACGATCGCATAATGAGCCTGAATCAGTCCCTGGATCCAGCCGGGGCAGCCGAATAAAATATCATAAGCAAAACAATCGTAGTTTTTTATTTGAAGGCTGTTTTTAACCAGGGAAGCAAGGTTGGGTACAGGTTCCCATCCCAATCCGTCAGTTCTCATATTACCAGCATTGTGGGCCACAATAATGCCATCGATCTGGTTTTTGTCCAACCCGGAATCTTTAATAGCACGCGTCGATGCAGATGTCATCAAAGGTACAGAGTCTTCATCGTCGGGAATATAACGCCTGCTTTTTATACCGGATATTTCTTCAAGTTTGGCAATAACTTCCCCTGTAGTTTTGGCGGTAAGCGACCCATCTTTTCCATAAAATTGATGGTCAGAAAAATTACTATTGGGGATAACCTGATCAGGCAGTTTTGAACCTGTACCAGAAATGATTGTATTTATAGACATTTTTTACTCGATTATAATGTTTCTATGAGTATAGAATAATTGAAAGTGTTATTAAAGTACTCTTGAGCTCTTACCAATTTCACCTTATTTAAATATTTAATTCGCTCTGTATTTTACTAGATTTTACAAAAGGGTAATACATGTGAGCTACCCACGAATCTCCCGGGTCATTTTCTATTCCATATACTGCTGGATATTTTCGGGTAATTTTTGCTGATCCAAAAAGTATATCCCAGAAAAAGTACATATTACTGAAATTACCATTATTATTACTGACACCATCTTCATTTGATTTTCCATGGTGCATAAAATGGGTGGAAGGTGTTGAAATAGTACGCTCTATTATCCAAGCCAATGGGTTGAGCACCTCATACTTATAAAGGAAGCGGTCCCACTTATATTCGCTATGAGCTCCAATAACAATTAATTGTTTAATAATGAGTTGAGTGAAAATCACTTCATAGGGCATGAAAAATGTCATGGTACCCAACCACCAAATGTTGGGCATAAAGACATAATAAAGCGTTGCATTTCTATAGGAGGTCAAAACACCCATTTCTTTTGCAGCATGATGGGATCGATGCCATTTCCACATCCAAGGCCATTCATGGGATTTCCGGTGCCACCAGTATTGAGAAAAATCATCCGGTATTGATGCGATTAAGAATAATGTCCAAAAAGGGAGATGAGCTAAAGACTGATAATTATGTGGTACGAAAAAGTTAAGGATTAGTACTGCAGTGAATAAAATAGCTGGTTTTATTATTAAGGCAAGTTGCAAAAATGATAAAATTTCATTTAGCCAGTCATCTTTTGTCCGAATTGATTTTCGGCTGTAAAGCCCTGTAAATGATTCAAGGATTCCAAAGCCGACAATGATGCCTGCAATCAGTAAGATTTCAAGCGTTTTTAAGTTTTCCATAGCAAATATTAATCGTGTGCAGCATAGTAAAACAAGCTGATTGCCTATCGGCAATAGATAATTATTGTCATATATTTTCTTTTAGTGTATTATTGATTAACCAATCGAGGATTTTTCTATGGACTCCCAAAATTTGGAAAATAGCCTTTCAAAATTACAGGTAAATAAAGATCGCTGGGCGGAATTACCCATTTTAGAGAAGATTGACTTTTTGGATCAAGCCATCGATCTAACAGTTACCCATGCTGAAGAATGGGCAATGGCGGGATCCGAAGCGAAAGGTTTGAAATCCAATTCACCCTTAGCGGGGGAAGAATGGTTGGGCGGTCCTTATGCGTTTCTTAACTGGCTTCAATATATGAAAAATACACTCAATTTACTGAATGAGAGAAAAAGTGTAATCAGCAAATTAAAAATAAGTGAGAGATCCAATGGTCAAACAGTGGCGAGAGTCTATCCCAACAATTTTCTTGAAAAGTTAATCTTGGATAATTATTACATTGACGTTTGGATGCAAGATGGCGTCACGCCGAAAAATATTGAAGATACGGTTGCCTTATTTTATAAGCAGGACAACCCGAAAGGAAAAGTTTCTCTCGTGTTGGGAGCAGGAAATGTATCATCTATTGTTCCCTTGGATATATTCTATAAACTGTATGCTGAAGGGGAAGTAGTTATGATTAAAATGAACCCCATCAATGATTACCTGGGACCCATTTTTGAGAAAGTATTTGCGCCCTTAATAGATAAAGGATTCATACAATTTGCCTATGGCGGTGGTGATGTTGGCGCTTTTTTGACCAACCATGACTTGGTGGATACTATCCATATAACCGGCAGTGCACGAACCCATGATGTAATTGTATTTGGAGGAGGAGAAGAAGGTCAAAGGCGCAAGCGTGAAAATCATCCCATCATGAATAAACCCATTTCATCGGAATTGGGTGGTGTTTCACCGACTATTGTTGTACCGGGACCCTGGTCGAAGGCAGATTTCAAATATCAGGCGGAAAATATCGCCACCCAAAAACTTCAAAATGCAGGTCATAACTGTATTGCCACACAGGTTTTGGTTATGCCGGAAGAATGGGTGGGAACAGAAAAGTTACTCCAAGAAGTGGAGCGTAAAATTTCCAATGCTGAAAGTCGTCCTGCATATTATCCCGGAGCTGAAGATCGTCAGAATACCGCTAGAGAACATGCAAATGCGAAAAGTCTCGATTGCCGTGTTAATCGTACCATTATTTATGATGTAGACTCCCATATCGATGAACCTTGTTTCAGAGATGAATATTTTAGTCCCGTACTTACAACAGTTTCGCTTCCGGGTCATGATCCTGCATCTTATCTTCGGGAAGCTGTTAAATTTGCCAATGAAAAATTAGATGGCACTCTGGGTGCCAACATCATTATCCATCCTAAAACAATGAAAGAACATAAAGCAGCTTTAGATTTAGCCATTGCTGATCTAAAATATGGCGGTATAGGGGTGAATACATGGTGCGCCCTTGCCTTTTTAGCCGCAGGCGGAGCTTGGGGTGCTTTCCCTGGACATACCATTGATGATATTCAATCTGGACAAGGTGTGGTTCACAATGCCTTCCTTTTTGATAAAACGCAAAAGACCGTTGCAACCGGCCCCTTCAGGAATTTTCCACGTTCCGTTCTTTCCGGTGATCTTCATATGGCACCCAGGCCACCATGGTTTGTTTCGAACAAAACTGCCCATACTACAGGAAAAAGATTTACCTATTTCATGGGTACAGGAAAACTTTGGCGTCTACCCGGCATTTTTTCTTCAGCTTTGAGAGGGTAATTTTAACAAATTAAGAAAAGGATATAATTAGATTTAGTTTAAAAACCAGTATGTATTAATCTAGTTTAAAATTATTAGTAAAGTGAAACAGGACAATTTATTATTTTAAACAGTCTTTAATAATATTTAATGCGTTAATTAACTTCTTCTTAATCAAGATTGCTTAAATGTCAGAATTATTAACCGGTTTACTTCAGGAATCCATTAGCGGTATTGCCCTTGGCTGTATTTATGCACTTATTGCTTTGGGCTTTACGCTGATCTATAAAGCCACGGAAGTAGTGAATTTTGCCCAGGGTGAGGTCATGATGGTGGGCGCCTATGTTAATTTCTTTTTTGTCACTCAATTCACTGGCATGGCGGGCGGACTAAATGGCTGGGTTTTTCTTGCTGCTCTCTTTGCATCAATCATCTTCGCTGTATTATTCGGAATTATTCTTGATTATATCATCAACCGGCCATTGAAGGATGAACCGGTATTTTCAATCATTATGGCAACAATCAGCCTGGCCATTATTCTTCGCTCTTTGACTGCCATGATCGCCGGACCCATAAGCCTTGTGCCCGTTTCTCCATTTGGTGACAGTACGATAAAAGCAGGAGGTATCGTTATTTCTGTTTTGGACTTGGCTATTATTATATGTGCTATCATACTAATGGGTTTATTCTTTTTCTTTTTCAACAAGACCCGTTGGGGCATTGCCATGAAAGCCACGTCAGAAGATTCTGAAGCAGCTCAGCTCATGGGTATCCCGGTAAAACAGGTTTACCGCATGGTGTGGGTGTTTGCGGCAATTGTCGGTGTAATCAGTGGTGTATTGCTGGCTCCACGCATGGCCTTATTGGATACTACTATGAGCTATCTGGGTTTGAAAGCATTCCCGGCTGCAATCCTGGGTGGTTTCGGTTCTATACCCGGAGCAGTTGTTGGCGGCATTATTTTGGGAATTATAGAAACAGTGAGCATGGGCACGCTTTCATTCCATTTTTCATGGATAAAAGAGATCAATGACATTATTGTTTGGATCGTTTTAATTGCGGTACTTATGATAAGGCCTGACGGTTTATTTGGCATAGCGAAGGTGAAGAGGGTCTGATGAAAGGCCGTTACGAAGATATAAACCTAAAGTGGATTCCCATTTTAATCATTGCAGTCTATCTTTTCCCATTTCTGCTTAAGGGCGCCACTTTCAGTTATAAATATTACCTATATATTTTAAATATGGCTGGAATATATATTATTTTGACTGTGGGGTTGGATCTTTTGAGCGGTTTTACAGGATTGATGTCATTGGGCCATGCAGCCTTTTTAGCCATTGGTGCTTACACGTCTGCAATATTAGTTGACCAGGCAGGATTGCCTTTTGAGCTTTCGTTAATTATTACGCCCATTATTGTTGGATTATTTGGTTTTGTGATTGGCTTTCCTGCATTACGAATAGAAGGGATGTATTTGGGTTTGACAACGATGGGTTTTGGATTCATTGTTAAGCGTCTCATTATTGCACTTCGGGAATGGACAGGAGGATCAGCTGGCTTACAAGTTTCTAAAGCATCTTTCTTTGGTATTTCTATAAAAAATGATTGGGATAATTATTTTATGATTTATACGTTTGTTATTCTGGCTGTGATTATTGCCAGGAGAATTGTCCAATCCAAACTCGGCCGGGCATTTATGGCTATACGGGATTCGGAGCAAGCAGCTCAAGCATCCGGGATCAATTTGGCCAAGTATAAAATGATGTCCTTTTTTATTTCAGGAATGTTTGCCGGTTTTGCCGGTGTCTTATTTGCCCATACAAACCATTTTATTTCTACAGATCATTTCGATATTTTATTATCAATATTTTTCATCGTTATGGTACTTGTGGGGGGAGTGGGCTCTATTTATGGTGCGGTACTCGGGACCCTTTTTATTGTGCTCATGGAAAATTTATTTATTCCCATGTTTGTAGATAGCATGGCTGAAATTATTCATCTTGAGGCTGGTGAATTTCAAGTGTTCATTTTCGGTTTAATAATGCTGTTATTTATTATATTCCAACCGCAAGGTTTGTATGGAATGTGGCTCAAAATGAGAATTTACTGGAAATTATTTCCATTTAATCCGCGGAAGCGGTTCACTTAAACAAAGGAGTTAATTATGAAGCGTAATATTGCAATCATCATATTGTCAGCCCTCATTTGGATGGGTTGTGAAAATAGATCGACTTCTCCCGGTGTCACAGACACCGAAATTCTTATCGGTAATATCCAGGACTTGAGCGGTCCAATTAAGGAACTCGGTCTGCTTATACCTGCCGGAACGAACATGTACCTGGATTATATTAATGCCCAGGGTGGAGTTCATGGACGGCAGATCAAAATGGTAGTTGAGGACCATGGTTATAATCCCCAAAAAGCGGTTGTTGCTGCAAAAAAGCTCGTTGAAAAAGAACAGGTTTTTTGTCTTTACAACGTAATTGGGACATCCACTGCAGAGGCAATACGTCCTATATTAGAAGAGAGTGGTGTTCCTTTGATTGCACCCGGTACGAATTCCAGTTCTATGTCTGACATGTCCAGGCAGGCAGCGCAATATATTTTCCATACGGATGCCGGCTACGATTTACAAACGAGAGTGTTGATTGAGTACATATTGGAAAATAATCCAGATGCCAAAATTGGATTAGCATACCAGGATGACGATTATGGTTCAAATGCGTTACAAGGATGCGCTGAGGCGGAAGCAAAACACAATATTACAGTTCAGAAAGAATCATTTCAACGAGGTGCCACGGATTTCGTAGGCCAGACCATGAACTTCATGAAAGGCGGCTGCACAGATGTGATAATTGGCGGTATCGTTCGTGAACCGGTAACCATCATGAAAACAGCCCAAGCTATTGGATACGAAGCTGCATTCTATGGATTAGGCCCTACAGTTGATCCGCGGGTGGGTTTGCTGGCAGGGGAAGCGGGAGAAGGCTTTATCGCTGCTTATTGGGCTTACCATCCCGATACAGATGAACTTGGTCCGATATTATATAGGGAACTCTGTGAAAAGAATAATGTCCCTGCCAAGATGCGCGGGCTTTATCATTATTATGGCTTTGCCACTGCCCATGTATTGGTGGAAGGACTGCGCAAAGCAGGTAAATATCCCACTCGTGAAAGAATGATCAAAGGTCTGGAAACATTAAATAACTGGGATACAGGCGTGTTTCCAGAGATCACCTATAGCCGTAATGATCACGCCGGGGTTGAAAGCGTTATGCTATTGCAACTCCAAGGCGGTAAACAGGTAGCCATCACCGGCTGGCGTAAATAATATTCATAATAGGGGCCCCGTGAGGGGCCTCTTGCTTTATGAGCAAACTCAATATTCAAAATTTGCAAATGCATTTTTCCGGGGTGCGGGCGTTGGATGATGTATCCTTTAAGGTCAATAAAGGTGAAATATTTTCATTGATCGGACCCAATGGATCAGGAAAATCAACCTTGTTTAATTGTATCAATGGTTTTTGTATACCCCAAAAAGGAAATATTGAATATAATAACATTGATCTTTTAAAAAGAAAACCACATCAAATTGTTATACAAGGCATATCAAGAACATTTCAAAATCTTCAGAATGTTCCTTATATGACCTTGCTTGGCAATGTCTTATTGGGAGCGCACAGCAGGTTGACAACAAAGGATACTTTAAATCGCTGGTTCTCTCAACGAGAGCGGGAAAGGGAAGAAGCACTTGCTTTGGAAGTCATGGATTTCCTTGGGATTGCTAATTTAGAGCATAAATATTTAAGCGGGCAGCCCTACGGCATTCAGAAACTGGTGGAAATTGCCCGTGCCTTGGTTTGTAAACCCAGATTAATTTTGCTGGATGAACCGGCTGCGGGAATGAATGACCAGGAAACATTGGAAATCGCAAAGATCATCACTGAAATCAGAGATGTACTTAAAATTACAGTATTGGTTGTTGAGCATGATATGAACCTGGTGATGAGTATATCAGATCAAATTTGTGTGCTGGATTCCGGAAAAATTCTGGCCATGGGCAAACCGGATGAAGTGAAAAATCACCCGGATGTGATCAAAGTCTATTTGGGAGAAGAAGCCCATGCTTAAAATGATAGGCGTTGAAACCTTTTACGGCAAGATCAAAGCGCTGCATGGTGTTTCCCTTGGTGTAGAAACTGGCCAGTTGGTCTGCATCCTCGGTGCCAATGGTGCCGGAAAAACCACTATCCTGAAAACGATTTGCGGCATCACCGAGCCGGAATATGGTACGATCCATTTCAATGACATGCAGATAGATCATAAAGATCCGGAAGACATTATTAAAATGGGTATTTCACTTGTGCCTGAAAACCGGCGCATTTTTCCCGGATTGTCTGTATATGAAAATTTAATGATGGGCGGATTTCTCATTAAGGAGAAAGAACTATTTGCAGAACGAATTAAAAAAGTGACAGACTATTTTCCCATTTTATCCCAAAGGGGCAACCAGCGTGCCGGAACATTGAGCGGCGGTGAGCAGCAAATGCTGGCCATTGCCCGCGCATTAATGCTGGATCCGAAACTATTGCTCTTGGACGAACCTTCACTGGGGCTTTCACCAAAATTGGTACAGGATATATTTGCTATTATTAAAGAACTCCATACAACGGGAGTAACTATACTCATGGTTGAGCAAAATGTGAACCAGGCGTTAAAAATTGCTGACTACGGTTATGTGCTTACCTCAGGGAAAATTTTCTTAAGCGGTACATATGATGAATTGTACGAAGAAGAAAAGGTTCGGGAACAATATTTAGGTGAGGGAAAATATACTCGTCGGGCCAAATTGTGGGGTGGCGGATGATCAAGATTGATTATAATAAGTACGATACGATTCCAAAACTTTTTTGGCGTCAGGTGGAATCATTCCCGGATAAAATTTCCATCTGGAGTAAGGAAGCTGGTTTATGGAAATCATTCACCTGGAATGATTATGGATCAACTTCAAAAAAGATTGGGAATGCTCTATATGCATCAGGTATTCAAAAAGGGGATAAAATTTCCATCTTGAGTGAAACAAGGCCTGAATGGGTCATGTGTGATATGGGTATTATTTGTTCAGGGTGCGTGACAGCTCCCATTTACCAATCCAATACGGAAGAACAAGTTTTCTATATTGCAGATCAAAGTGACAGTGTTCTTGCTTTTGTAGAAGACCAGGAACAATTGGATAAAATGCTGGCGATATGGGACCGATTGCCAAATATTAAAAAAATAGTCGTTTTTGATCGTTACGACCCAACGGATTTACCAAATGTTTTTTCCTTTGAACAATTTTTGCAATTAGGTCGTAAATATGGAGAAAAACACCCTAATAAATTTGAAGAATTGATTACCTCAAGTCAGCCGGATGATTTGATCAGTTTTACGTATACGTCCGGTACCACAGGGAATCCAAAGGCCGGGATGTATACAAGCAGAAATATTATTGCCAGTGCTAAATATTTACCTGATGCAATTAGTGTAAAAGATAATGATTTCTATGTTTGTTTTTTACCTTTGGCCCATATAGCTGAGCGATTGATTGGACATTTCATCAGGTTTTTTTCCGGACATCCTGCTGCCTTTGCTGAAAGCATTGAAGATATGCCGCAAAATATTCGCCAAACGGGCCCCACAGTCGTGTTTGGCACTCCCAGGGTTTGGGAGAAATTTTACGCCAGGATAATGACAGGTATTGGCGATGGCACGTGGCTTCAGAAAAAGATTTTTTATTGGTCGGTCCAAATGGGTAAAATATATTGTGAAATTCAAGAATCCGGAAATACTCCAAGTTTGTGGTTGAAGACAAAGTTAAGTATTGCCAGATTCCTAATCCACGACAAGATTAAAGATATATTTGGTGGTAAAATTCGCACTATTCTTACTGGTGCAGCACCAATTTCAAAGGAAATCATTCGCTTTTTTAATTGGGTTGGCTTGGAGGTATATGAAGCCTACGGTATGACAGAAACATCCGGTGTTATTACTGTGCAATCTGAAGGAAAGACAAAAATCGGGTCGGTTGGTATTCCTATACCCGGAACGGAATTGAAGATCCTGGATGATGGTGAAATATGTTGTCGTGGTGATCAAAATATTCAAGGTTATTACAAAAATGAAGAAGCAACAAATGAATTATTAAAGCCCGATGGTGAGGGCGGATTCTGGCTGCACACGGGTGATGTAGGCCATATCGATGAAGAAGGCTATTTATTTATTACTGATCGTAAGAAAGATATTATCATTACAGCTGGGGGAAAAAATGTGGCACCCCAGAATATTGAGAATCTCATGAAGACCAGCCCCTATATTTCACAGGCAATGGTTCATGGGGATAAAAAACCTTTTTTAACGATGTTGGTCACGTTGGATGAAGATGAAATAACCAAATTCGCCCGGGATCAGAAAATCCTGTACCAGGACTTAGGTGATTTGACTAAAAAAGATGAAGTAATTAAACTGATCAATCATGTGGTGAAAGAGAAGAATAAGGATTTGGCTTCCTATGAGTCCATAAAAAAATTCCGCATTTTAGAAGAAGAATTAGACCAGGACAAAGATGAGGTAACACCCACTTTAAAAGTGAAAAGGAAGGTTGTAACTGCACACAATCAAGGTTTATTGGACGGAATGTATAAGTCATAAACTGCCTCTATGAAAAAGATCATTATATTTTTAGTTATGCTATTCTTAATCAGCTGTGAAAAGGATGAAGGCGAAACTTATTCAAAGGATCTGATAGGCAATTGGGACGGATTCAAGACCAATTATGCATACAATATTATTTCGAATATTACCCAAACAGTAAATAATCCTTATGAAGCTGGTTTAGGCTCCATTGAACTGCAGGGTGCAGAGGAAGCAACCTTGCAATATATGTATTTGTACTCAATAAACGGTGTACAGCAAGTTTCAATGTCAGATAAACCATTTGGTGTTACGACTGAAGAAACGCATTATGGGTTAAAAATATATGATTATGGAGATTTTGGAACATACAGCCAACTGACTAAATATTATGCTGATGCAGGTGAAAACTACGAAGGGGAACTTGATTTCAGTGTAAATGGTTCAGAGATAACAGTGACCTCAGGCGCGTTGTATCATCCATCCATCAATGACAGTGTTACTGTAACAGGAACACTGGCTCCGGCGCAAGCAAGTATCACTGCCGGAAATGATTCGGAACTGGGAAATGTTGATTGGGTTTTTGATACTTTTGAATGGAATTTCAACATCATAGATGATAATTCCTTTGAGCAAAAAATTGTTACAGTTGACACTGGAATAATAGAATACTTAGGTACATGGGAAGCCACCGGCGATGAGATCACTTTTCACTATACAAATTCCTCAGATACCTATGCTTACAGCGTAAACGGCTCAAGTTTGGAATTGACTTTTGTGAAAGATTTATGTACCCTGAATCCCGATGAATGCCTGCCGTTGTACGAACTGCAATACGGTATGGAAAGCGGCTCGCTGGAACAAGTGGTCCAGGTGAAAACGACTTACTTCAGTAAATAACTTCTCTATTTACTCCCAAACATTTTTATTATTCCATCGGGTAAAATCTTTAAAAGAGATATCATCATTTTCATTTGCCAGGGAAAGACAAATGTTTTCTTACCACTGTCAATAGCGTTTGCAATTTTATCCACGGCCGTTTCCACGGGCATGAGGAAAGGCATCCCCTTTAAATCAGCAGTCATGGGCGTTTTAATAAACCCGGGACAGATGGTGGTGACTTGTATATTATATTTTTTAAGGGATAGACGCCAGCTGTCGGCCATGAGACGGATATTCACTTTGGCTCCGGCGTAACCGCCATGGTAGGGAATACGCATAAACGATGCCACTGAACTAACATTCACCAGGATACCGCTTTGTTGTTCTTTCATTGCAGGAATGAACGGCATGAGCGTATTGGTAACACCAATGACATTTGTTTCAATTATATTGTTAATTGCAGTGGCGTCGCCACTCATGAGGTCATCATGGCCGCCGATTCCGGCGTTGGCGATAACCATATCAATCCCGCCCGTTTGTAGTATAAAATCGTCAGCAGATTCCTTGGCTGCGAGCCGATCTTTTGCATCCATTTGATATATATACGTTTTGCCGCCATATTCACGGCAAGCTGCAGCAACTGTTTCCAATTTTTCTTTTCTTCGAGCAGACAGCCCAATAGTAGCGCCTTGCCTGGCATAAACATATGCTAAATGTTCACCAATACCGCTGCTGGCTCCGGAAATGAAAATGCGTTTACTCATAGTTCGAATTTTTGTCCTTCATAAGCGATACGGTAACCTTGATCATTTACTTCTTTAAAAGCATCTGAATTTTCCTTCAATGCCGGATTGGTATGATTCAGGTGGATGAAATGTATCTTATTTTTTTCAGTATAAGAAATAGTTATAAAAAGATTCATTGTTTCAGTTATAAATGGATGGGGTATGACACTCATATCCCTGTTTGGAATTTCACCATTGGCATAGAAAGAGCCATCTATTAAAGCATAATCCACTTTTGTTACTTCATCTCGAATATTTTTTTCCCATTTTGACCATTTATCAATATCCGGAATAAAAATAAGTGATTTGTTTGGGCCATCTATTTTATAACCGACTGTTTCAGAATATTCATCCCGATGGGGCACTAAAAAAGGAGTGATGGAAATACCAGGAGTTAATTTAACAGTTTCATCATTTTTTAATTCCCGGATTGCAATATTTTTCAGCGATACCAGCTGATCCCAGGGGGCACTGTTTTGCAGAAACGATTTCATCCTGGGCATGGCGAAAACAGGCATTGAACTTGCACCCATTACTTCGCGGCCAAGATGCATTAATCCGGTATAATGGCCAATATGACCATGGGTTAGAAAGATCCCTTTTAATTCTGCCTGCTGTTCCTTTGTAGCCATCTGGTGTTGTGTAGGAAAGTCAGGTGTTGCGTCGATCATCCAAACTTGTTTGGAAATAGGATCTACAATTGCGATGGCGGAAACTTTTTGATGTTGCTCCGGTTTATCCCACAAGTCGCTGCAGCAATCTTTATCACAACCGGCATGGGGCCTGCCGCCATCCTGGGCAATGCCTAATACAAGTACATATGGACTTTCTTTAGCGTAGGATAACGCAAAAACTAAAAGCAATAAAGTGGCGAGTCGCATCAAATCTTGATGAATATCTTTTTACGGTACATGAAATACAAAATCAGCCACCACAGCATAACATTGGCCAGGGCAAACAGGAGCGAACCGTTCATATTTCCGGCTAACGAAACAAACCAATCAGTGTACATATATGAGTAAAGTGACCTGTTGTCCACTTGCAGCCACAGCAAGGTATTGGTCCAGATGCCGGATGCGGCATAAACAAAGAGAGAATTAGTACCAAATATTTCAAAAGCGTGAAAAGGTTTTTTCATAGTGTTTATATCGATGATCCAGATCAATACAGCCAGTGTCATAAAAGCTATACCGCCGGTGACCAATACATACGGGCTGGTCCATAGCTGTTTATTGATAGGGAAAACAAAACTCCATGCCCAGCCGGTTAAAATCAATAAAGCACCCATAATGAGCATTTTTTTAACATTGTCAACCTGGTCTGTAGCTGAATGGATCATGACCCCGGCAAAAAAGCCCAGCAGGACGGTCATAATGGATGGGATGGTGCTTAACAAACCTTCGGGGTCAAAGGGGATACCAGTGCCCTTATAAAGATGTGACGCCCCCAGGATAGCGATATCAACTGTACGGGTGAAATTGGTTTCCAGTTTGTAACCGCCATTCCACGCTAGCAGTTGCCAGTAGCCAATGAGTGAAACGATTAGTATTATCCACAAATGCTGGATCTTAAAACGCAGCACTAAGACAGCCGCAATTCCATAACACAGGGCGATGCGCTGTAGGACGCCCATAATGCGAAAATTTCCAATTTCAATTCCAAGTACCAGAGTGCCGTATAAATGTCCTAATAAGCCGATCAGGAAAATAATGGCAGTGCGTTTGGCAATTTTTTGATACACCTCTTTTGTTCTGCAAAAATCATGTTTGCTGAAGGAAAACATCATGGCCGTGCCGACAATAAACAGGAAAAAAGGAAATACAAGATCCGTCAGCGTTAAGCCGTGCCATAGGGCATGCCGCAAGGGAGGATACACATAGGACCAGCTTCCGGGAGTATTCACCAAGATCATCAAGGCAATGGTCATGCCTCGGAATACATCGAGTGAGATAAATCTTTTTTGCTGACCTGTCATATTAAACTTCTTGTTTCTTCCCGAATTCAGGGTCAATGGGCAGGAACCTGATTAGAAGCAGCCCTGGAATGGTAGCTACCATGACCCAGATGAAAAAGGACTGGTATCCGATCGTTTCCTGCAGGGCGCCGCTGAACATACCCGGAATCATCATACCGAGAGCCATGAATCCGGTACAGATTGCATAATGGGCTGTTTTATGTTCACCTTCCGAAATCATCATCATAAAAAGTAAATAAGCTGTAAATCCAAATCCATACCCGAACTGTTCAACAGCTACAAACAAGTTTACCAACAGATAGTTTTCCGGCTGAGTATAAGCCATGTACACGTATACCAGATCCGGAAGTTTCATAGCCAGGGCCATCAACAAAATCCAAGACTTCAACCCATGTTTTGCGGCCAAGAAGCCTCCAGCAATACCTCCCAAGGTCAGCATAATTATTCCCATGGTGCCGTACACAAAGCCGTATTCGGCGGTCGTAAGGCCTAGTCCGCCAGCATCAAATTTTTCTAGCATAAACAATGGAGCAATCTTTACTAGCTGTGCTTCCCCAAACCGGTAAAGCAGAATGAAGGTAATCACCAGAATTATATTAGGTTTTTTAAAATAGGACGTGAACACATGGAGGAAACTCTTAAAAGCTTCTGCCGGTTTAAGATTTGAGTGTAGCACATCCTTTTTTGGGTGTGGCAAAACCAAGCGATGGTAAATACAAAAGAAAATAAAGAGAATGCCCAAGATGCCCATAACGATTGACCATGCCAGTTTTGTGTTTCCGGTAGTGGTTTCCAGCCATCCGGCTAGAATTACCAAAAAGCCCTGACCAGTAATGATAGCAAAACGGTAGAAAGTATTGCGGATGCCTACGAACCAAGCCTGGACATGCGAAGGAAGCCCAAGCATATAAAATCCATCAGCGGCAATATCATGAGTTGCGGAGCTGAAAGCGAGCAGCCAGAAAAATGCGAGTGTAAGTTGAAAAAAGTTGGAAGCCGGAATAGTCAGCGCAACTCCGGCTAATCCACCGCCGATTATCAGTTGCATGGTCACAATCCAGAAGCGTTTGGTTCCCAGGATTTCTACCAGTGGGCTCCACAGCGGCTTGATGACCCATGGCAGATAGAGCCAGCTGGTGTAGAGTGCAATATCAGTATTGGAAATATCCAGCCGTTTGTACATGACAACGGAAACAAGCATCACCATCGCATAGGGCAGTCCTTCGGCATAATAAAGTGAGGGAACCCATGTCCAGGGTGATCTCTGATTTTTCATGATGAGTAAATATGAGTCAGCTTAGCTTTCGGAAAATAATGGGTAAGGATAAATTCAGTGGTGGAACCGTTCAGTGCCATTCCAAGCGCTCCGATCTGACATAAACCAACGCCGTGGCCCCAACCTGCTCCATTGAATTCTATAATTGAATCATCCATGTTTATGACAAAACATGAGCTGTATAAAAAAGAAGGGTGGAGTGTTTTGCGAATATCAAATTCGTTGTGAAGCTGGAGTGTTTTTGATGAACCATCTGCAGTTTGATAGTCTAAATATAAGTGATTTATTCTTCCGGATTGTCCCCGATTTAAAGCATCAATTTTTGTTATTTGCGTAACGTGCTCATTGATCTTTTTGGAGAAAAATTCACAGAACTCTTCTTGAGTATAACTGACCTTCCATCTAAAATAATGGCCATCCTTATCTACATTACCTAAATATTTATGAAGCTCCTGTTCATCTAAAAAAGTCGGACTGCAGTATGTTTCCGGTTTTCTAGTGAACCAATTATCCCAATTGATATCTTTGTTTTTGGTAGGTCCATCATAAACACTGGATAAATAATGTACTGGAGCCATATCCCAGACATTTTCAGCATTTTCGGTAATTCCACCGCAGGATTTTGAATAACGAGCATCGCATATTTCATTGTCGTATATAAGAACTTTACCCCGAGAATTTTCCGCAGCGCTTTTGGATGATTCAGTCAATTGACTCAACCCATGATAACGCTGACAGCAGTCATCATTACACACGTCAATTCTCAATTCAGCATGTTTTTTTTCAGCTGCAGCCAATATCCACGAACGAGCTGTGATAGTTTGTGCTTCCAGGAAAGTGGCAGGACATGCCCCGCTCATTTCCGATACAGCCACACAAGAGAGGTATTGCTCAAAGGGCACTTGATTGATGATCAGTAAATGTCCATCATGATTTGTGATCTTTAAATTGCCTGGCAGGGCTACATCAATTGTTTTTTCCCAATGAAACCCTCGGCCAGCCGGGACATCATGAATTGTAATACCGTGTTTATCATCTGCAACTATTTTTGTGATTAACATTTCGCCATCATCAACAGAAACATTGAGCATTTCAAGCGTTTTGCAGGCAGGATCAAGCTGTTTATCTGTTTCGATTTCGTAAAGGCTCGGCTCGGTGAATGAAATGTGAACTTTCTTCCTTTTATCTACAGGAAGAATGATGCCAATTTTCAGTATAGGTTCTTTATTCGGCAGCATAAAAGGCAGCCACTCCTGCTCCAACTATGGGAGCGTGTTCCAAGTTGGAAATGACCATGAATTCATGATTGAGGTACATTTGTTTTGCAGTGTTATCTAATACATCAGACGCAGTAATGTCATTCACTATTTTCGCTTTTACCTGTTTAAATAATTCTTCATTTTCCATAAATAATGATCCCAGCCTTATAGCAAAAACGATCTTATCAAACACAACAGTTTTATGTTTGTATAAGAGCTGGATGCGTTCAAGAATCAGCCCTGCCAGTCCTGAGATAAAACTTGCCGATATTTCCTCATTATTTTTGAGAATGCTATCAGGATATATTCTTTCAATTTTTAATTCATGAACACTCTTTTCAGCCACTGCGGCGTATTGCTTCATTATTCCCAAGTGACTTATGCGATTTTCATATGAAACACCATTTTCATCAACCAATTGCCAGGAGCGGGGCATCCAATCGCTTATATCATCGAAGGGAACAAGTTGTCCATCAAGAACCATGGCATCGGCGATACCGGTACCTCCGCCGATGTATAAAGCATGGATAGTATTTTTTAACACACCTTCTTTTGCATGCAGTTCCCCTAAACCGCAATAAGTATTATCATTTCCGAGTTCTTGAAGAGGTACATGATCCACTCCGGCCATATTCAACCGTCGTTCAAGAATATCCAGCAGGCGGGGCATACGTGGTCCGTTATTCATAATAGTAATACCCCGTTTATTTTCAGTTTTTGTCCCCGGCATGCCAATACCGATTTTTGCTTTTTCAGCACCACAATTGTTTAAAAGTTCAACAATGACACTTTCGCATGTTTCAGCATAGGCAATCCCCTGGCGCTCTTCTTCTATGGACATGTTTAAGTTATTTGATGATAACTCTTTTAATTGAATAGCATTTTGTACGGGGTGGAAATCAGGAGAAAAAGACGGGCAAGTTCTATATTTTACTTTGACAACGTCACTTGCCAAAACAAAAAAACCATCCTCATTTCGCGTAATGATCCCTCCAGCCACTTTTGTAGCGCCCCCATCTATTCCGATAAGTACTTGATCCATCACTGAAGTTTAATCTTTAAAGATTGTATTTTTTCATAAGATTCAATGATTCTGTCTTCAGAAATATTTCCATTCTCAACTAAGTGAAAGATTTTATTTACTGTTTTAGGAACAATATCTATATCATAGACAAGATTATTACCAAAACACAATAAGTCCACACCAGCGTTGATAATCTGTTCCATGGCAGTTTCGAAAGAATAGTTCTTCGCAATGGCGCCCATCATGGGGTCATCACAAATAACAACACCATCGTATCCCAGTTCACTGCGCAACAGACCATGCACTGTTTTTGCCGACATAGATGCCGGCCAATCTGGGTCGATACCACTATGAAAACAATGAGTTGTCAAAATCATATCTATATTACATTTATCCAACAGCACTTTATAAGGTACAAGCTCATCAACTGACCATGTGTCCGTTATATCTGCAAATCCTTCGTGTGTATCAGCCGCTGCACTACCAGAACCGGGAAAATGCTTTAATGAACATAAAACTCCTTGTTCATGATGAGCTTCAATAAATACACTGGCATGTTCAGCAACCGTGTTTGGATTCGAATTGAAGCACCGTTCCATTTTACTAATATAGGCTTCACCATTAGTGTGAACATCCACAACAGGGGCAAGATTCAAATTGAAACCGGCTTTGTTTAAAGTTTTGGCGACAACCTTAACACTTTCTCTGGTCTTGTTTATATTATTAAACAAACCTATTTCATGCCAGGAAGGACAGGGAGGAAATCCATAATCTTCCTTCAAGCGGTTAACGTGACCTCCTTCCTGATCGACAGCAATAAACAGTTTTTCTTCAGAAATTTCATTAATTGACTGGATCAAACCCGCTGTTTGTTCTTGCGTTTGTATATTTCGCCATTGTTCATTGGGGTCAGATACTTCTTCATCATAAAGAATGACACCGCCAATATTAAATTCCTGGATATCACGAACAATGGGATCGCCTGGTTTGATTTTCAGCCCTTTAAAGCCGGTAATGAGCATTTGGCCGATTTGCTGTTTGAGAGATAATGACATTTAAGCAATAAAGTTAAAGATTTAACTCACCAAGTTCTGTTAATTTTCCTATCCATGAAAAAACGACTTTTATTATTAATCATCTCTATCATCCTTTTTAATGCATGTGCCGGACCCGGTCAATTATCAATCC
This sequence comes from uncultured bacterium, assembly GCA_964582455.1. Lineage (GTDB taxonomy): Bacteria > Fidelibacterota > Marinisomatia > Marinisomatales > TCS55 > UBA2126. The sequence goes on from CAZORD010000001.1 coordinate 76,627, forward strand.
AGCAGACCTGGGCTGAACGAACATTAAATAAACTCACCCTCCGGGAAAAGATTGCCCAAATGATGGTCTTGCATATGAATATGCGCTTTTTGAATGAGGAAAGCCCCAAATGGAAGGAAATAACATCACTATTAGAAACAGACGGCATTGGCGGTATTCACATTTGGTTCGGCGATGTTGGAACATCATTAACGTTACTCAATGAAATTCAGCGACGTTCAAAAGTACCGGTCATTGTAGATGCGGATATTGAATACGGTGTTCAAAGGAGGTTTCCTGCAGGAACGGACCTACCGCCACTCATGGCCATTACTGCCACTGGGAGTACGCATTATGCTTACGAAGCCGGTAGAATATCCGCCCTGGAAAGTAGGGCCTTGGGAATTCACTGGAATTTTTCCCCGGTTACGGATGTGAATAATAATCCCAATAATCCCATTATAAATACTCGCTCTTTTGGGGAAGATCCTGACGAGGTTGGAAAATATGCAGTTGAATTTATTAGGGGATTGCAGGATCATGGTATGCTGGCAACAGCCAAGCATTTTCCCGGACACGGTGATACTGATACTGATTCCCATACTAGTTTAGCAACCATACCAAGTGATTCAGCCAGGCTGTGGTCCTTGGAGTTAAAACCATTCCAAATAGCCATAAATGCCGGCGTAGATGCTGTCATGGTAGCCCATGTCCATTCACCGGATTTACAGCCCAATGCTAATCTGCCGGCTACTTTATCCCCATTTTGGGTTGCAGGAGTTTTGCGTGAAAAAATGGGATTCGATGGTGTCATTGTTACCGATGCCATGGCCATGGGTGGTGTTACACGAAATTACTCTGATTCCTATGCCCTTATCCATGCCATCAATGCCGGGTGTGACTTTATTCTGCAGAATTATAATGTGAAAAAATCCATCAATATTGTTGAAAATGCCATTCAAAAAGGAATCATTTCTGAAGCGCGCATAAATGATGCTGCGTTAAAAATGCTTAAGATGAAAGAAAAAGTGGGGTTGCATACGCAGCGATTTATTACGTTGGAAGAAACACGAAAAATCCTTGGCAAAAAAGAATTCAAAAAAACCGCAATGGATATTGCGGCTAAATCAATCACTTTAGTCAAGAATGAAAATGCAATTCTTCCATTGACTATGCACAAGAATGAGGAAATATTTGTTATAGATATTTATGATCATCCCAATGACCATAATGAATCATTAACAACAAAAGAATTAAAACGATCCGGATTGAAAATCCGATCACTGCAAATCGATGAATCAGACAGTACGCTGTATTACGAATCAATATTGAGAACTATACCGAAAAATTCACCCATTATTCTAAATGCATTCGCCAGCCCATCAGCATGGAAGAATAGAATTTTTCTACCGGACCATCAAATGGATTTTATTCATTTATTGAATCAAAAATCTGACAGGGTTCTTTTAATCAGTTTTGGTAATCCATATTTGATCCAGGGATTGCCCAAGACGCCCGGTTATATCTGTGCATGGAAAGGCAATCAAGTAATGCAAAAAGCCATGGTGCAAACACTCCTTGGAAAGAATCATTTTTCTGGTACGTTGCCCATTACGATTCCGGATATTGCCGAAAGAGGAGATGGGCTGCAATTAGAACAAGAATCAATACAATTCGAAGCATCATCGGTCTCTCCAGGAAAAACGATTAAACATGTTATGCCCTATGAAGTTGAAGTGGATATTTCACATGTGAAGTCGTTATTGCAAAAAGCTGTTTCAGATTCAGCTTGGCCCGGCGGAGTTTTAATTGCCGTAAAAGAGGGTAACATATTTTTGCATGAAGCTGTTGGATATCATACGTATAATAAACAAAGATCAACACGGAAAACCGATATATTTGATCTGGCATCCATCACAAAAGTCATTGCAACGACATCCGCTGTGATGAAATTGGTGGAAAAAGGCAAAATGGGTCTGGATGAAAAAGTAGTGACCTACCTTCCAGAGTTTAAAGGGCAGCAAGCAAAGTATTTTCAGCAGAAAAATGCTATAACAATTAAGAATCTGTTAACCCATACAGCCGGATTGCCTCCCTTTAAACAATATTATTTAATGGATAAAAAAATTGAAACACGATTGGATAGTGTATTTAATACTGAACCTGAATTTGGGCTTACCGACACGACCGTTTATTCTGATGTGGGATTAATTACATTGGGAAAAATATTAGAAAAAGTTAGTGGTATTTCTTTGGACGTTTTGGTGGACTCACTTGTATTTAAACCACTGGGTATGAATACAACTTTTTACAATCCACCGCCGGAAAAACTCCATCGTGTGGTTCCCACCGAAATTGCTGAAGGGTATAGAATTGGTTTAATTCATGGCGAGGTCCATGATGAAAATGCCTATGGTCTGAGTGGCGTTGCCGGTCATGCCGGACTTTTTTCCACCACAGAAGATTTGGCCGTTTTTTCCCAGATGATGCTTAATGGCGGAATCTATGGCTGGAAGCGAATTTTCAGAGAAGAAACGATTGATTTATTCACAGCTAGAGCCAATGTAGTGGCGGGAAGTTCTCGTTGCTTGGGTTGGGATAGCCCATCAGGGAAAGCCTCAGGAGGAGTTTATTTGCGAGACAATAGTTTTGGTCATACAGGATATACAGGTACTTCTTTATGGATTGATTCTGAAAATGATATGTTTGTTATTTTACTAACAAATGCAGTCCACCCGAATCGTTCTTGGAAATCACCAAAGTATTTTGATTGGCGCCAGCGAATTCATTCAACGGTATATGAAGCAGTTGGGATTACTGAACAAAATCCCAGTTTGAAATGGAGACGGGAGTGGTAACAGAAGGAAAAAGACAGAAGGAAAAAGGAAGAAGACAATATGGGAAATGGGAAATAATAGATGGAAGATGGTTTATAAACTTTTTCCTTTATACTCTTTCCTTCTTACTTATAGTAGGTTGTTCAAATCCAAACTCCTGGATTGATTCTCTCCCAAAACCATGGACATTATCTGAAGATAAAATTTCAGAGATTCTTCCGCAATTCCATGCACATTATCCTGACTTTCTTGACCGTTTAAGGGTCTTTGCATTATGGCAAGTAGGCAAACCCTATGAGATTTCCAAATTAGGGGAAGAGGTGGAACCGGATACTGATCCTATCATCCGTTTAGATGTTTCTGATTGTACTGTTCATGTTTTGACGAGTCTTGCTTTTTCTCAAAGTAAATCGTGGATTGAGGCTCGTGAAAAAATGATTGATATCCATTATAAAGATGGAAAGCCGTCATACAAAACACGGTGGCATTATACGTCTGATCGCATCCAGGAAAATCCGTATACGGTTAATATTACTAAAGAATTGACTGAAAAATTGGAGCTTGTGGATATCACCTTGAACCGTAAGGCTGACGGCAGTGAGTTCCTTGAATTGGACTGGGAGAAAAAAATTAGTGTCAGCTATATTCCAAATGAGATGATCACAGCTAGCCTATTAAAATCATTTCCTGAAGTGTGCGGGGTGGCGTTTATTAAAAAAGCGTGGATGGAGATGGGACTGATCATCGCTCATGAAGGGTTACTCATTGATCAGAAAAATTTGATACATGCATCTGCGGAATATGGTGAAACTGTGAATGTGGATTTTATGAAATACTATTTCAGGGAAAATGGCCCATTGTTTGATGGTGTTATGATTTATGCGTTTAATCCAATTCCTTCATAAATAATATTATGGCCTTTCAAATAAAGAACTATTCTCCAGAACATCATGATTCTATCTATGATATTTGCCTTAAAACCGGCAATTCTGGGAAAGGTGCGGTACACTTGTACGATGACCCCATGGTTTTGGGACATATTTTTGCAGGACCTTATATCAATCTTGAGCCGGAATCAGCTTTTATCTTGGAAGATGAAATAGGCATATGCGGTTATATCATCGGCGCTGTAGATACACAATCATTTTTTAATAAAGTAAAATCAAATTGGCTTCCGACTCTTCAAAAACAATATACAGAACCGTCTGAAGATTCAAAGCCTTGGACGAAAGATGAAGAATGCATTCATTTACTTTTCCATCCTGAAAAGCCTGAACTATTTCCCGATCACCCATCTCATCTTCATATAGATTTACTTATCAGAGCCCAAGGACAGGGCCAGGGAAAAATAATGATGGATCATTTTATGCATTATTTGCAGTCACAAGGGTCGCAAGGCGTTCATTTGGATTTAGGGATTAAAAATGAGCGGGCATATCATTTTTATAAGAAATATGGCCTGGTAGAATTAATTAGGAATGAAGAAACCATTTTCATGGGTTTATCCCTTGAGTGAATTATTTCAGAAGTTCCTGTCTTTTTGTAAGTCCCACCCTGTTTTTAGCTTATTTACTATATATATTATAGGGCTGAATATATTTGCGCGCTTTCCAATCCGTATCATTAATGCAGTATCATTTGAAGCAGAAAATGCATTTACAGTTCATGTAAGCTGGATAAGGGTACTCGTTGAACCATTTGTAGGGTTTCAATTATTTTTTATTCGCGCAGGTGATCCATTAATAGAATATATAGTGTTATGGGTATGGTTGTTTTTGATTTTTGGAATTCTATTGGTAAGCAAACAGAGTAAACAATTTATCAAATACTGGATCCTGTCTGTGCCGGCAGTCATTGGCTTAGCCTATTTAATTATAATATGGATGGTATTCTGGCCTCTGCCAACCAATACGATAGTCAATAATTCATTAGACACGATTTTATTCAATACCCATGCCCATTCTCATTTCAGTCATGATGGGCTTATTACTCCAGCGGAACAAATGGCATGGCATGACCGCAATGGTTTTGATGCATTCTTCTTAACGGAACACAATCATAATTCAAAAACACTGGAATTAGTTAAACTTCAGCAGCGCGGTGCGCTACACCAAAATCCACACATAATGTCAGCTATTGAATTTTCAGGGAGCAACCACATGGTTTTGCTGGGCTTGACCGATTCACTTATCACATTTAGTAAAGAGGATATGTTTGTAATTGATGAAGCCCATCGACAAGGCGCATTGGTGGGAGTAGCGCATTGGTTTGACGGCAGACATAATTCTTTAGATCATTATGTTAATTTGGGTGTTGACGGATTTGAGATCGCCAATCAAAATCAGATTGCGTATCCAATGGAAACTCACGAAAAGATTGTCAAAATGTGTTCTGAAAATCAACTCTTCATAATTGGCGGCGCAGATTATCATGGTTACGGTCCAACATGCAAAACTTGGAACGCAATGTCTATAACTGGATGGAATGAGTTAGACCATTCTTCAAGAACTGCAAAAATAATGACTGGGTTAAGTGCTGGAAAAAATCAAGTATTGTATTATTTAGATCGGAGAATATATGGAACTGGGAATGTTTGGTTGAGCCCACTTAGGAATATTATGGATTACTTTAGAAGTTTGAATGGATTCCAGATTTTATCGTGGATTGGATGGTGTCTGCTGTTTATTGTATTGAAAGTTAAATACAGTGCAAAATGTTTTTATTTAATTCCTTTTGTTTCAGGAATTGCGATTTTAATACAAGGTCGTATATTGCTTAAGAGATCAATAAATGTTATGCAGTACAATGATATTTTGTTTGAATTTGGAAATCTGTTTACACTTCACGGGTTGGGACTAATGAGCAGCGCAATCGTGATTTACCTTATTATGAAACGATTCTCGAGACTGTTTAGATAAATTAATCGCCTTTTTTAATCCACTGTTCATCAAAAGCAGCATGCATAATCGTTTTTCCTGAAGGATTACGATAGGAATAGGTTAAGTGCAGTTTACCGTCCTTTGCCTGGATGAGCGACGGATAGGAGAAACTTTCTGACTTGTCTAGCGAAATGCCAATATGCCGCGTCCATGACCACGTTTTGCCTTCATCGGAGGATAGTGAAACAGCCCAGCTGTTGCGGTTATTTTCTGTATCATTATAGGCCATCACCCAGTGACCATTTTTCAGTGCTGTCACTTCCAGGCTGGAACTGGGATTGGGGATTTCGAAGTCTGTTGCAAAAGACCAATTTTCTCCCTGATCAAAGGACTCGCTTACCAGCACGCGTTGGGGAGCGGCACCTGAATCACGCAAATAAGCCATGATTGAGCCATCTTTTCTTTCTGCCAATGTGGGTTGGATGGGACCGAAACCAACAATCGGGTGACTAGCCCGCCATGATTTCCCACTGTCATCGCTGATTCCAACTAATGATACATTGAAGCCGTCAGAGTACAAGGGTAGTAAAATCCGGCCTGTAGAAAGGATAGTGGGATGAATACGTGTCATCCATCCTTTTTGCCGTTTTTCTTTATCAGCGGCAGCCTCCGTGATTAATTTTTCATAAGGCAGGGCATATTCTGCCCAGGCGGGATCGGAGTAATTATCTTCAAATGCTTTTTTAATGGTATGATAAAAGAGCTCACCCGGTTTCAAAATGATAATATCCTGCCAGTCCCATTCAGGCGCTCCGGTTCCGTTGTAATCCGATGAAATTTTGAATCGTAAAATGGAATTTTCCCAGGCATTGGCACGTACAGCAATCCAGAACAGCATGAGTTCATTATTTTGATTGATGAATAGCACAGGATTGCAGTCTGGAATATCCGGCGTGTCTGCCATGATGAATACAGGTTCCCATTGATTTGCACCTTTTTTTAATCGTGAACCTTGAATTAGAACATCATTCGCTGTTCGTTCTCCAGACCCATAAAACCAGCAGGCAATTAAGTCACCGTTAGGTGCTTCGACAATACTGCTGCCGTGCACATGCTTATCCTGATACGGGAAAATGGGAGTTTTTATAATGCCATCATCAGCATAAAGACTGCTAATAATTAGAATAAATAAAAAGATTCTTAAAGAATATTTATTCATCAATAAAACCATGATAGAGTCCCATATAATAAGGTAATAAAAAAACGGTTCCTGTAGATAATCCTTGTCCGTTGCCGCCGGTATTTAATTCCCAGGGCCCATGATTCCAATGATTAAAATGTCTTTCGTCAACAGGGATCACTTTTCCATTAACCCGGTATCCTTTTGTTACACTGTATTCTTCATCAAATGTATGATTCCAGTAATGCAATTTTACAATATCAGTTCGGTGACTGTTTTCATGGCGCCAGTTTAATCGATCCAGGGGAAAGCGCATCAATGTTTCAACAGATTCATCCAGCCATTCAGAATGTGGTTCCAAGTCATAGGTTCCCCAGGCATCTTCAAAATCCAGTCCTGCTGTTACTGCTCTAAAAGCAAAATTGAAAAACGGATTTAATTCAGAAGCTTCGAGCATCCAGTTCATATACATTGAAAACGCATAAATAGATTTCAACTCTGGATCACTTTCATAATTGATCAAATTGTAATAAGCCATAAAAGCCATTTCGTCGTCAGATTGATTTCCTGTTCCCACACCGCGATTGAATTTCATATCTGTCATATTTTGAGCATAACTGTGATCTTCAATAAGCATGTCGGCAATGTCCCGATATTTTTTATCACCGGTCATATGATATGTCACTGCAAGATAAGATAACATACTTAAAGAGTTTAATCCTCTTTCTACAAACCAGTTTTTATCATGGTTTAGTTCATAGGGATTGAATCGTGCCCAGCGTGTAGGTTTACCATCGTGATCTACCAGTTGAAAATCGTGATCGATGAGATGATCTGTTAATTTTTTTACATGTTCACGTACTCGAGCTTTTTCATCTGCTGTTTCTGCAACAAGATCATAATAAAGGGCATATAGAAAATAGTGACCATCCAATTCGTCGGAGCTGGTATCAGTTTTATAATACCATTTTCCATCTTTGCTGATCGGCCACCGCGGCTCATATACTTTCCATAACTTATCCCGTTCATTTTTGGTCTTCTTATCACGTTCGACCCGCCCATCATTAGGATTGTGACCACTCGTGGGTAAGATCGTGCGGGCGACAAAACCCGGTGGTGGTGATATCGAGGCTCCTTGGGTGACATCCCCCAAGAATTTTAATGCATCAAACGCTTTTTTGGCACGAGCCTTTGCTTTGGGATCTTTGTTGGCGGCATAAGCGAAACATTCACCCGCTCCATACATACCAGTCCATAATCCATCATTGTCGCTGTCGCGTTGTCGAACACTGGATTTGTCTGCCGGTGCTCCCAATGATACTTCGAGGACAAATTCATAAGGCGTCCTGCGGTGGTAACGGTCAATTTCATCTTCATACCATTTTGCCTTTTCAGCCAATGTCATTTTCTCTACATAGATCCGGCTCAAACCATTATCGGTTGCAATCCATGCAGAGCCATCTTTTGCTACAGCAATATCATTCACATTATCGTCCGGAAGCCAGCGTTTACCCTGACGGTATTCCCACGTTTTACCATCAAAATGGATGGCTCCTTTTTTTGTTCCAAACCAAACATCCCCGTTCATTCCCGCAGCCATTTTGGTAAAATCATTATATGGTAGACCGTCTTTACCTTCGTAGAGTGTCCATTCTTTTCCCTCTAAAACACCCACACCTTGAGGACTGGCAAACCAAAGTCTGTTTTTTGAATCGATGGCAACGCTGCGGCAATCGGCGAGGGCCCAGCTTCTATGACCAGAAGATGGTTCTATCTTTGTCCAAGCATTCCTCTTTTTATGGAAAAGCCCATTTTGAGTTGCAGCATAAATGGATTGTTTATTTTTCGCAAATAATTGATTGATATTGCCATGACCTAAGTTCATTGATTTTGGTTTTATATATATATTTCCTTTTTCTCGAGTGGTACTTAAATGAAAAATATATAACTCTTCATTAGCTCCAATGATTCCTTGCAAACCCTTAGTTATTAAGTCACTATGGTTTATATCTATTTTTATATTTTTAGGTATATTAAAAATTTGGATAACTTTTTTATCTTTGATTGAATAAACCTTTCCTTGTGTTAAAATATTATTATTAACATTACCTGAAATAGCTATCACCTTATTTAAATTAGTTGTTAATAAATAAGTTGGTGAATTAATCCCGGGTATTTGTTCCCAATCTGAACTTTCATTAGATTGGAAAAATAGTCCTGACTCTGTCCCAGTATAAACATCACCATTATTGGCTGCGGTGACCGAATATATTTTTTGACCTTCAAATGCAAAGGTGCGTTTTTCCTGAAGAAAAAATGGGATATTCATAGTTTCTCCTGAAAGAAGAATCCCTGTAAAACAAAGGGTTAGAGTTATTTTCATAGATTTCATGTTATTCCTTAATTTTGTTAATGTTTTTTTTTGTTGGATTAATACGATTATAACTAATGGTAATTTATTCAGAAATTTGAATTGATTTTAAGCCTTGTGGGTATTCATCTCCGGCAGGAAATGGAAGCGAACCGCCGGCGATTGCTTTTCCCAGAATTAAATTTACTCCTGCTTCTATAGAAACGGTTGAGGGACTGTGAGCAAAAACAATCGTACTAGCTTCCGGAAAGAATCGGGCATCAGAGGGCATTCCCAATCCCAGAATAATCGTGGGTTTATTTAATGCCAGCAACTTTTTATTCAGCTCTCTTTGTTTTGGCGAAAATTCTGTCAATAATAAATATGTAATTATTAAATCTGCATTTTTCGCTTTGTGAATTGCTATCAGAATTTCATTTTCTGTAGGAATGGTGTCAATCCGTAATTCATCTATTTTGGAAAACTCTTTTTTAATAACATCTCCCAAGGTGGTGCCGATGGGTAGAAATTCTTCACCTTTTCCCGCTCGTGTTATGATGGAAGGAGGTGAAATAATAAGAATAGAATTATACGATTGCTTAAGAGGAAGGAGATTCTGATTATCGCGAAGTACAACCACACCATTTAAGGCAGCTGTTTTATTTGCTTTTACCAAATGTTCAGGAGCCATTTTTTCATATACTTTATCTGGTTCGGAGAAGGGATTTTCAAAAAGACCGTATTTTAACTTAACAGACAAAATTCTTGTGACGGATGCATCTATTTGGTCCATAGTAATACGTCCGGATAATACAGCATTTTTAACTGCACGAATTCTCTCTCGAATTTCAACTGATTTAGAAGATACTTGGAGAACAATATCGCACCCTGCCTCTACAGCCATAACAGTGGCTTCTTCCCGGGAAAAATGTTTCCCGATGGCGCCCATACCCATAGAATCTGAAATGATTATTCCTTTATATTTTAATCGTTTCCGTAAAACAGTCTTTAAAATATATGGAGACAAAGTTGCAGGTAAATGAGTATCCCAGCCGGTGAATATTCCGTGAACGGTCATAATCATATCCGTCCCGCCTTCTATAGCTCCGCGAAAATGTGCCATATTCCCTGCCATTAATTCTGCATCCGTCAGATCAACTGTTGGTAAAAAACGATGAGTATCTTCATTGAAATACGCCAATCCGGGGAAATGTTTTGCTGCAGCGATGACACCGTTATCTTGTAGTCCACGAACAGCGCCTCTGGCCAATTTTTGTGTAACGCTCATATTACTCCCAAAGGAGCGAATTGTGTAATCGGTATTTTTTGCATTCTTCAGTATATCAATAGCAGGAGCAAAATTGACATTCACTCCACATGCCCTCATATCATTTCCCAGAGCACTGTAAGCATTATAAGCATCATTTTCTCTGCCCGAAGCTCCCAACGCCATATTCCCGGGAGTAGATGTTGCCCCCATCATATAGTGAATGGGCGCTGCTATGCCTCCTTCCTGATCCATGGCGATAAAGAGTGGTATTCCCAATTCAGAAGATAAAGCTGTTTTCTGGATTGCATTAACTAAAACAGAACATTCATCAGGAAAATTAAAATTGCCCAACGCAAAAAGAATAAATGAGCCTATATGAAGATCCTCAATCAATACTTTTATGCTGTCTGAAACAACTGTGCCGTCAAATCCTATGAGCATCATTTGACCAATTTTTTGATCCAATGTCATTTGATTCACTTTTTTATGAATATCAAGTTGTTTTGCATTAAGGACTATTACTGATTGAAGTAGGATGAGAATAATATATTTCAAAATTTTATTCATGAATTGCCTGCAAAATTTCTGAAAAGGGAATAATAGAAAATTGTCCACTTATTTTATTATAGGATTTTACCAGGTTTCCTTCTAAAAAATGATCTAAATCCATCAATCCCCTGTAGGCAATATCCCGAACGGTCATCAAAATAAATTCTGTTTGTTTTGTTGTGATTTCATTTGGGCAATTTACCAAAAGAGATATTTTAATTTTGGTATCAATAATATCCAATTGCATATTTAAATCAATTACTCTATAAAGCAAATTTGCCAGATGTGCATTATCGAAGATTTTTTGTTTTTCGGAAAGTGGGTGCTCATCCTCGTTTTGAGTAGGTAAAAAAGACAAGTATAATTTCCGTGAATGATTATCCAAAACCAAGTTACCATTATTATTTAATGTCATTTGAATCTGATTTGATTTTATTATTTTAGGTTCTACCAATGTTGAAATATGTACAGGTAATGTTGTTTTGATCACCCAATGATGATGCTCATCTTTGAATGTTTCAAAATTATATGTTGGGAATTGGTTCTTCAAATTATTCAGTAATATCCATTTAATAATTGGGGTTAATCTTTTAGGTGATATTGAAAGATAAAACGATTTTGTTTGGTTTGCAGGATTAATATCTGCCCAAAAGAAAATTTCATGAGGTGCTAGAAAACGAATGAAAAAATGCTGAATAGATGTCAATTCCATCATAGATGCTGTTTTTGAAATCAGAGAATGATCAACTTTTATAAGACCAACATTATATTTGGAAATGACCGGTAGGGAATGATTTTGTTTATCAATAAAAAAAATATGTATAAATGATTCCAGAACAATCCATACAATAAAGATGAAAACAAAACAATTTGTCCATGTATATTTTCTTAATATTTCTATCATTGAATAATATAAAATTTTATTTGCGGCAGAAGATTAAATTTATCTATAATTACAAACAAGTCATTAGGTAATAAAGGAAAAAAGCTCATGCAAAAACAATTATATTATTTTACCATTATATTTTCATTGATTCCCTATAATCTTTTTAGCCAGGATATTTCCGGGGTAGTCTATGATCACGATGGTTCTCCATTAGCTGGAGCCAATGTGATTGTAGACGGTACAAACTCTGGTGCTGCTACCGATGTAAATGGTGTTTTTTCATTTTCTTATACCCCTGATGGAGAATTCACGATCATTATCAGTTATATCGGATATAAAACTGTCAGCAGGACTTTTAATCCAAATGATCCATTATCCAATATGAAATTTATGTTGGTTCAGGAAAAACTGTTTGGTAAGGAGGTGACCGTTTTAGCAAGAAAAAGGGAAGAAGCTATAAAGGATGTCCCCATCTCCATGATCTCAATTCGAGAGGAAACAATTGAAGAAATGGGAGCTACTTCTATAGAGGATCTAACAGCGGTTGTGCCCAACGTGTTTGCCTATGATACACAATCAGAGACAGAATTTAATATACGCGGTATTACAGGCGGTGCCCGGAATCCGGGCATGGCAACGGCTGAAGGTGTTTACCTGGATGGAGTCATTATGGGGCGCCCGAATTTTATTGCTTCAGATATTGTTGATTTTCAAAGCGTGGAATTTCTTCGCGGTCCCCAAGGAACTTTGTTTGGAAGAAATACTGTATCTGGTGTCATTAATATGATAACTGTAAAACCTTCTCCAGTTAATAGTGGTGCATTCTTAATTGAAAAAGGTGATTTTGGTTATATAAAAATGAAAGGATCAGCAAACTATCGTTTTACAGATAAAATTTATGCAAGGTTATCAGGCTACTCTTTTGATCATGATGGCTATTTAACCAACACCTTTGATAACAGTAAGGAAAAATATAAAAATAATTTGGGCGGCAGATTTGCAATCCGCACTGTTCCAACTCCAAAATTAACATTAGATGTCAGTTTCGATTTTTTACATGAAGACTTAAAAGATATTGGTGCTCATGTTTCTGATTGGCGAATTTCCAGTGGCTACGGTGTGTACGATGGTAAAGCATTGGATTCAATCATATTTGCAATGGATTCTACTGATATAAATGATGACGGAATTTATTCATACAATCTTGACTCAACAGGTTACACAAAAAGAGATTTGAAGGGTGTAACCGTTAATTCAATTTATAAAATTAATGAATATATGAATTTGGTGTCAGTATTGTCTTTCCGAACTTCGCTGGTTACATGGTTTAACGATGAAGATCATACTGCATTAGATATTTTAACGGGTAAGTGGGATAATCTAGGCGAACAATCAACATTTGAGATACGCTTGGTATCGAATACCAATTCTCAACTATCATGGTTAACCGGAGTATTTTATTATAATTTATATGAAAGACTGTTAGCACCGGTTTATCCAAAACCTTTGTTTTTTCATATTGCAGCAGGAATACCCATGTTTTTAGCGGAAGCGCAATTCGCCGGAGCAACTGTAAAACCAGAAGGAAAAGGGAATACAGTTAGTGCTGGAGCTTATGTATCAGCTGATTACAACTTTACCGAAAAATTGACACTGACAGCTGGTGCCCGATATTCTTTAGATAGTAAACATTTCAAATATAGGCAAGAAGGAATTACATCATTTGGTTATGTAAACGTGCCATCAGATTCTAATGGTAGACTAATAGATGGTTATTTTGATAGTACAAAAACGTGGAGTGCTTTCACTCCTTCCTTCAATGTAAAATATTCCATCACGCCTTCAATTAATTTTTTTGGAACGATTTCCAATGGGTATAAAAGCGGGGGTTTTAATACAGACTATGTTTCCAGTTTCGAATCTGTGGCGACACCTTTTAAACCGGAATATATCACAAATTATGAATTAGGGATCAAAGCCGGCAACCAGACAAATACATTATTTATCAATGGCGCTGTATTTCAAATGCACTATAAGGATATGCAGGTGAGCCAGTTCCAGGATTTATTTGAAGGTTATTCAATTAGTAATGCCGCTTCATCAATAATTACAGGTTTAGAAATAGATTTTTCATTACGGTTGTTTAAAAATTCATTAACGCTAATTGGCGGTTATGGAAGAAATGAAGCTATATTTAGTGAATTCCATGATGGCTATTTTAATGGGTATTGGGATGAAGGAGAGTCCTTTACCGATGAAAATGGTAATGGTGTTTGGGATGAAGGTGAGCCATTAGATGATATGGACAACGATTTTTCTGGTGAGCATATTAGTACATTTCCAAAGCAATCTTGGAGTTTAATGGTTGACTTTCGGAAAGCCATAAATAGTAAAATCATGTTTGTTTCTCAAATCCGCAGTGATTTTATTGATGAGAAATTGTCACAGCTTTCAACAGATAAAGATGCAAACTTGTTGAGGGACGATGCCCGCACTTTGGTAAATGGACATTTCGGTTTCGAAACAGAATCCGCGGGTTTATTTGTTTGGGGCGAAAATCTTTTGAATAAAGAATATATTGTTGCGCAAGGAATCAATGGCTATCTAGGCTTTATTGAACAATTGTGGGGTCAACCAAGGATGCTAGGGATTAGAGCAACATATAAGTTCTAATTGATATTTATATATAAAAAATATTTGATAACAATATGACTTTAGGCGGAATTGATTATTTTATTATAATATTTTATCTGGTTGGTACTGTTTCACTCGGTATATATATCGGCCGTAAGATGAAATCCGGAAAAGATTATTTTCTCGCAGGGCGCTCACTTCCCTGGTGGGCAATCGGAATGTCCCTTGTAGTTACTGATATTGGAGCAGTAGATATGGTTGGTATTGCCGGCGCAGCATATTTATACGGAATTGTATTAGGGAATTATGACTGGCTGGGGAGTGTTCCGGTGATGATTGTGGGCGCATTTTTATTTATTCCAATGTTTTGGAAATCGAAAGTAAGCACCATTCCGGAATGGCTCGGAGCGCGGTATAATCAAAGTGTACGCACCATTTCAGCCTTGATCTGGGGTGTAGTAACTGCTTTCGGATTGGGTGTAACACTATATGCAACAGCACTTATGTTTAATCTTTTATTGGACTTAAATCCAAAAGTGGTCGTTGTAACGGAATCTCAAATAATTCGCGAACGAGTGGTGGATGCCACAGGCGCTGGCAAGACTCATGATTTCATTTTTATTGATGATATAAACAGAGTGAGTCAAGTTATTCAGAGTAAAAATCCAAACCTTGTATTGATCGAAGGTCCATGGGACTCTTTGGACAAAGATCACAGTAACCGGGTTTTTGCATTTTATGAAAATGAAATCAACCCTGATTGGGGGAAAACCATGATGGAACGGGCTCGGGCTCCAAGCTGGACACTCATGTATTCAATTATCATAATGAGTATTTTGATTGGTACTTATACGCTGTTGGGCGGATTGAAAGCTGTAGTATATACAGATGTTATACAATGTATAGTCATGCTGGGCGGATCTCTTTTTGTTCTCTTTTTTGGGATATATAAATTGGGAGGTATTAGTGAATTTGTGTCCATTATCCAATCGTTAGGACCGAGAGCTCAAAATCATTTTGATCTCATTTTATCTGTGGATACAGCAACGCCCCACCCGTGGTCTGGCATATTTCTTGGACTTGGATTGGTTCTTGCGAATGCATATTGGTTTGGGAATCAAAATATGGTACAAAGAACTTTGGGGGCCAGGTCAGAAGCAGATGCAAAAGCATCCTATGTTTTTGGTTCAATATTGAAAATTCTGATCCCTTTTGCCATGGTGATTCCCGGAATTATTGCCTTGGCTCATAATCCAAATATCACGGATGCGGATAAAGCCATGGCCACACTTGTGAAAGATATTCTACCCACAGGATTGTTAGGCATTTTCTTTGCAGCTTTTTTAGCAGGACTTATGTCCTCAGTTGATTCAGCATTGAATTCCGGTGCAACCATTTGGACCAAGGATGTTTACCAGAAATTTGTAAAACCGGAAGCAACCGAAGCACATTTATTGATCGTAGGCAGGTGGATAACCGGTATGATGCTTGGTATTGCAATTTTCTTCGCTCAATTTGCCACACGGTTTGAAAGTATTTATGATTTGAGTCAAACAATCCTGTCTTTATTCCAAGGTCCAAGTTTAGCTATCATTGTTTTGGGTATGCTTTGGAAACGTGCTACAGGAAAAGCTGCGCTTATTTCGTTACTGTCCGGGGTCGGCTTCGCCGGAACGCTTATGTGGGTGAACAGCAATGCGTCTATACCGTTATTTAAAGTATCTGAACCTTTTCTCTATGTCGCGTGGTGGTCTTTTGTTTTATCGGTCATCATCGTAATTGTAGTTAGTTTGCTGACACCGCCCGAGCCCGAATCAAAATTGAAAGGGTTGGTCTACCGTTATGAATAATATATTTTTATCGGCAACTGCAATTGCAGACACGATTGCAAACCTTTTTCGAGGAATGGGCGATGTTATGCGCAGTTGGATGATTGCTATTCCCATGAGCGTTGCAAAAGGTGTATTTATTATTTACTTCCTATTGTTGATCGTTTGGATCATTCGTTTGAAAGAAAATGAAGTAACTTTGACATTAGAGAATGGAAAAATAATAAAATTGCGGCCATATGCGCTTTTCTCACTCATAACAATTATTGTTATTTATCTTATTTTTTGATTATGAGATTTGAATTCATATTCTACTCCATGGGAATTAATTTTATTACTCAACTAAATAAAATATAAATTTTCTAATCAATTTTCCTTCATGAGAAATAAATTTATTAAAAATCAATTTAGTCTGATTATCATTTTTACCGGAATGATTTCTGCCGAAGAGCTACCGGGCAATTGGGAGGCTTATTGGATAAAATCATGCCAAACAATAATAAATAATCAAACAAATCAAAGAATTTTAGGTATAGCTGCTCTGGCGGCATTGGGTACAACTCAATTTGATATGAAGGTGAAAGATTATGCCCAATCAGAGGGGTTGCTTTCCAATCCTGTTTCTCATTTCGGTGATAAATACGGAGGAGCATGGGGTCATTGGATATTATGGTCATCTATTTTAACTACTTCCAAAATGAATAATGAAAGCAAGGATGACATCATTTCTAAAATGCAGTTTTCTACATTCGCCATGCTTACAAACGGAATCATTACATTTGGAATGAAACGATCTTTTGGCAGGGAACGCCCAAATGGAAGTTGTTGTCAATCGTTTCCTTCAGGTCATACATCTCATAGTTTTACAATCGCTGCTATAGTTCATGAATTATATGGAAATGAAGTTGGAATTTTGGCTTATGGACTTGCTGTATTGGTAGCTGTTAGTCGCATTAATGATAATAAACATTATTTAAGCGATGTACTATTTGGTGCAGCGCTGGGGACTACTATTGGTCGATCATTTGCTTTGAATTACAATGAAATTGAAAATAATATTGGTGTAACACCATTCATGCAGTTAAAATTTACTTTTCCATTATAAGGATTATTACAATGGCACAACGCGTAGTCATATTAGTTATTGTATTATCCATGGGGTTTTCCCAAACAGACCAAGATGAACTAAAGCAGCCCCGGGGTTATCCAAATTATATGATACTTAAATTGGCAGCAAAATTTGGTTTCCTGGATCTTGTGGACCTGGAACCGGAGATCCCTGCATCGATTCATGTTTGGAGAGATATAGTTTATAAGGAAACAGAACAACGTCCATTAAAATTGGATATATACAAAGAAAAATCCCTTTTTGATCCCGTACCTGTAATAATATTTATCCATGGCGGTAGCTGGACAAAAGGGGACAAAGAAGATTACTTAATCTATTGCTTGACCTTTGCCCAAAAAGGATTTGTAACTGCATCATTGTCCTATCGATTTTCCCAGGAAGCTATCTTCCCGGCAGCAGTGGAAGATGTAATTTGTGCCATACGTTGGATAAAAGCTAATGGAAGCGAATATGGAATTGATGCAAGCAAAGTTGCTCTTGTGGGAGGTTCAGCTGGAGGGCATTTAGCGATGATGGCTGCTTATTCGGCAGATGAATCGTATTTTTCATCTGGTTGTAATGATGGTGATATAAGTACTGGTGTTCAGTCTATTATCAATCTTTACGGTCCAACGGATCTGACCACAGACTTTGCTATTGCGCAAGATGCAATAAAATATTTTTTAGGAGAAACCTACGATGAAAACCCGGATATTTATGTAAAAGCTTCACCCATATCTTATATTTCACCTGGAGATCCACCGACTCTCACAATGCATGGGAGTATTGATAAAATTGTTCCTATTTACCAGGGAGATGTGCTTGACAAAACACTCAAGCAAAACGGCGTTACCCATGAATATCATCGTTTAAAAGGATGGCCTCACACTATGGATGCCTCCGTACCGGTAAATGAATATGCTCAAAAAGTGATGACAAATTTTTTTAATAAATGGTTAAATGGTGAATAAATATGAATAATGTCAAAACAATTATTTTTATAGGTTTCATTCTTTATACATGCAGTATATATGCAGCAACTAGCAACAAAGGAAATAATTGGGCAGAAAAATTAGGATACCCAAAAGGAAGCAGGGTTATCATTTTGCATGCTGATGATATTGGTATGTGCTATGAAGCTAATCAGGCGGCAAAGCATTATTTGGAAAATGAATTGATTCAATCGGCTGCCGCCATGGTCCCTTGTCCCTGGTTTAATGAAATTGCAGCATGGGCAGTCAATAATCCTGTTATAGATATCGGGTTGCATTTAACACTAACGAGTGAGTGGAAAACTTATCGGTGGGGAGGTATTTCCAATGCGCATGATATTCCCGGTTTGTTGGATGGAGATGGTTACATGTGGCGGGATGTACGAGATGTGGTTGTCCACGCATCGCCAGAAGAAATTGAAAAAGAGATTCGAGCCCAAATTGATCGTTCCATTAAGATGGGTCTGCGCCCTGGTCATATCGACACGCATATGGGGACATTATATTCAAGGGTTGATTATGCAGAAATATTTTTTAAACTGGCGATGGAATATGACATTCCTGCAAATGTTATTGAATTCACTCCATCACGTGTTGAGAAATTCAGAAAGCAGGGTTATCCTATTACTGAAAAAATGATTGAGATTGCTGGTAATTATACTTTACCAAAACTGGACGATTTCTTTTCCGTTCCAAACGGAAATACTTATGACGATAAAAAAGCTAATTTTTTCAAATTGATTCTATCACTAGAACCGGGAATCTCTGAAATTATTTTTCATCCTTCTATAGAAACAGAGGGGCTAAAGAAAATCACGAATTCATGGCAGCAGCGTGTCTGGGAAGCTAAAATGTTTTCAGATCCGGAAGTCATTCAATTTATGCAGGATGAAAGAATCATTTTTACAAACTGGAAAGAAATGATGAATCGTTTTAAAGAGTAAGAAGCACGTTGAAAATTTTAAAGAGATTCATCATTGTAATATTTGTTCTGATTATCATTGTACTAGGTTATTTATACAGAAATATTGCGGATCGGCATCCCGGTTACTCAGTGAATTTAAATATTGACCCAAGTAAGCAGCCTGAAATAATTCGAGTTGGATTTGGAAAAATTGCTATCACGCCTGAAGTTATAGATACATGGAATGATGTAGACGGCAATGCAAAGTACGAGCCTGAAAAAGGTGATTCGTATAATGATTTAAATGGTAACGGGAAATTTGATGCTGTGTGGATAGCCGGCTTTCATAACCGCAGACCAGCCCAGGGAATTCATGATAATATTTGGGCAAGAGTCATGGTTTTGGATGATGGTCAAACCCGTCTTGCCATAGTTGGATTGGATGTTGTTGGATTTTTACATGATGATATTGTGGATATTCGTAAAGCACTTCCAAAATATTTGAATATTGATTATCCGATTATTTGCAGCACCCATAACCATGAAGGGCCGGATCTGGTAGGTATTTGGGGCGAGAGTCCATTTAAAAGTGGTGTAAATCCAGACTATATGAATTTTGTTAAAAACCAAACAGTAACTGCAATAGAAAGGGCAGTGAAAAATATGCGTCCGGCAAAATTAAGATTTGCTCAAGATCTTGAAAATGGTGCAAACTTGGTAATGGACACTCGCCTACCAAAGGAGATGGATCCTGGGATAAGGGTCATACAGGCAATCGATGTAGAAACAGATACAACACTTGGTTCGCTTATCTCATGGGGTAATCATCCCGAAACACTTTGGAGTAGAAACTTGCTCATCAGTTCAGACTTTCCGCACTTTATAAGAGAATCGGTGGAAAACGGAGTTCGCAAAGGAAATAAGGTATTGGCAAAGGGAATAGGCGGAACGTCTGTTTACATCAGCAGTTCAGTAGGCGGACTTATGACCACACGACCTGATTTTACTATTCCTGATCCATTTACAGGAGCCCAACTTACTGGTGCTACTTTTGAAAAAGCCAAAGCTCAAGGCCAGCAAATAGGACTCTTGATTTTAGATGTATTAAAAAGTGAGACTGCTGTTGAAATTAAAAAAGCAAATATCAAACTCCGGGCGAAAACAATATCTATTCCCCTAGACAATAACAATTTCAGACTCGGTTTTGCGTTGGGTGTGATTAAACATGGTACGATTAGCTGGATGAAAGTGCGCACGGAAGTGTCAGCTTTTCAAATCGGTCCGGCCAGTTTTATCACCATCCCCGGGGAAATTTACCCGGAAATAGTGAACGGCGGCGTGGTCTCACCTCCAGGACAGGATTATGCCATTGCTCCCCTTGAAGTTCCACCTTTGAGGTCATTTATGCAGGGGAAATTTAAATTTGTTTTTGGGTTGGCCAATGATGAAATTGGCTATATCATTCCCAAAAGTGAATGGGATGTGAAGCCTCCATATTTGTACAATGACGATGAATCGCCTTATGGCGAGGAAAATTCCATCGGTCCGGAAACAGCTCCTATTGTATACTCAAGCCTTATTGAATTATTAGGCAGCCTTTACAATGATTAAAAATATTCACATAAAATTTTCAGGATATGCCGGTATGATCGGATCAATTCAATTTATTATTATTCCCATCATTGCCATGTTTTTTTATGGCGGTGGAACTCCATGGGATCATTCTGTAGAAGGATATACATTTTGGAAAAACTTTTTAAGTGATTTAGGAAGGACTGTTTCATACAGCGGAGTAGAGAATACAATCTCCAGCCCCTTGTTTAATTTTTGTCTCGGAATGTATGGTGTAACACTTGTATTGTTTTATTCTGCTTCTTTTCGTTTGTTTTCCACCTTGCTGGGTTATTTGATTACCATTGCGGGTATCATATCGGGCACAGGGATGTTTATAATAGCTTTGTCACCGGATAATATTTTCCCGGATCTGCATATGCAGGGGGTTTGGATGTGGGCATTGGCATTATTGGCTGCCGTTGTTTTGGTCATTTTCCATGATTATCATTCAAAAGAAAGAGATAAGCATTTTTTTATTTTAAGTGTTGTGATGGCGGCAGGTGTGGCTTATCATATTTCACAGGGGTTTGCCGATGTGCGGGGGCCATTGGTGGCAGCAACACAAAAGATGGTGGTGTATATAAATTGTGCGTGGTATTTATATTTTAGTAAACGAATGATAGATCATGGGAAAATAATTTAGCTCTGCTTATTTAGAATTATTTAACAATAGCTAAAGTACCTTTTTGAATTTGACCTATGCTTGCCGGGTCTAGTGATTCCACTACCCAGAAATAAATTCCACTTACAACTCTGCCAGAAAAAGAAATGGTTTCCTGCCTCCAGGATTCTTCGGCAGATTGAGCGTTTAAATGTTTTTTTTCAAAGACCAGGTCACCTGAAACTGAATATATGCGAATAATGCATTTTTTAGGGAGATTTATAAAACGCAGTTTATAGGGATCAGCTGCATCCGGATACATGTGCAGTGGATCATTATAATCCAATCTATAGGGATTTGGAACAACTTTAATGGGGACGGACATACTGTCATAAACTGCATGTGACATTTGAAAGGGGGTTATGGCAATTACATTTTTTTGTTCAGGAGAGTTAATACCGCTTTCCAATGGTGGAATTGGTCCAAGGTCATTTCCATTCATATCATACCAGTGTTCATGTCCAGAATCAAAAGTATGGACACTATAATAATAATTATAACCGGAATATGAACTGGAGTCTATATAGGAATATATTCCTGTATTGCTATTATAATAGTTTGAATCTCCAAGGGATATTTCTTTTATAATTTCCCAGGGGCCATAGTGCCAATAATGGGAGGGCGGCCATGACTTGTAAATGCGATACCCGCGCACATCCTTTGCTTCATCGCCTTCATAATCGGGATCAAGAGCATCCTCGGCATCATCAGACCATTTTACAATCACCTGCCCTAATCGTGTATTCCCAAACCATATTTTTACATCCGGCGGAGGGTCAGGAAGATCAAACCTGTTTTCATAGGCAAATTTTGCTCTTTCAAAATTTCGAAATAATGATCTTTCACCCATTTTTATTTCCAGTTTTGCTTCTGGTTTTAAAGACCAGGTGATTTCATCTTCACCCAGCCAATCCGCAGCTGAACCACCTACAAAGGCAATCACAAGTTTCGCTTTTTGACCCGGTTCTATTCTATAAGGACCAAATACAAGTGCATGTGTACCTGTCTCCGGATTACCAGTCGGCGTTTTTGTAATATCATTTTCATCATGACCTACTACCATATTGAACATTTCAGAATCAGTATGTTGGGTGGAATTTGGATCGTCAAAATCATATTGATCGATATTTCCACTATGCCACCATTTTGCGTAAGCAGGCTGACTATCACCCGCTGGGTGAGTGTATTGCGGATCATTTGGGAAAAAATCCAATATACCCATACCAACATATTGATATGTTAATAATTGATCTTGTACTTGGCCGAAAAATCCTCCGCTGGATGAAGTTATCCCCCTTGTAGCAACCTCAAGTTTGTATGGTTGCCCGGTGTCATCCCAGTTTGTACCGATCCAATCATCATCTCTTTGATAAAAAATGATATGATCATCATAATCATCTGTATACTCTGGTTCATCTGCTGCAAATGTATCTGCCCTGGTGTAAAAAAACATATCATCTTGAGTTTGCAGGCGATTTACCCGCCAATCACTCCATTCCATACCTTGAGCATCACCCCACTGGTGACCCATAGAGTTTAAACTGAATGCATTCATTAGAGCGAAATATGCGGGGTCCAGTATTTTGCTTCCTGTGTTTTCAAATATGAGTTCCTGGATAATAAAATCATCATAATCAGGATATCCCCAAGCATATGATTTTCGAGTTACCCGGATACCAGTTTTAGTGGTCCATTGGCTAATGATTATTTCTTCTGGTACTGTATCATGAGCGGTGTATTCATGATATCTGTAATTATGTATTTCCACAGGTTCACTGCTTTCAACACTGTAATGGTATTGAGAATAATTACTCCGTTCAATATTTGGGTAGGATGAGTCACCCAAAATTGATTCTGCAGAATGACGTATATCATAGGGAGCAGGATCAACATCATTGGTAACATTCCTTGGGCCCGAATATGATACTAAGGTATCACTTGTTTCATCGACAGCTAAAATCCAAACACCTTGCCCCCTGGAACTTTGGGCGATAGTTGCACGCGGCATTTCGACCACATTCGGGTCACCGTTAATATATGCTTCAACATCAAGAAAATATTCAATAAAGTCTAATCCGACCCTCGACATATTACCCGGGTAAGTTAAGCTTTCCTGTGAATGACTCCCTGAATCATTTCGATTGCCACCACCTTCCAAGCCATTATTCCTGTAAGTTGACCACATTTTACCACGGGTTAGATTTCTGGGGGTATAGCCATCAATCATATCCACCTGGGCATTGATTGTTGTAAATAATAACCAAATTGTAAGTACAAACTGACCTAAAATTTTCATGAACTTAATTGAATTAAACGCTGAATTATTTCAACAAAATAGGCACCATTATATGGGCCGAACCAATTCATAATAAATGTTTCGTATTCATGCAGGTCATACCACTTATCCTTGGTTATGTAGCCCACATATCCACCGTTGAAACTGGTAGCGATAAAATCAATACCCAGCGGTTCGGCAATATATTCGATTTCGGGAATTAATTCTCCTGAAAAATCGCTGGGAGTGCCGGCTAAAACAATATTACCAATTTTTAATATGGATATGTAATGCGGAGTAGGTTCATTTAAAAGATTAAAAATCCAAGGCTTCAGTCGCCAATTAGTACTGATCCTCCAATGTGGCTCACGAAGAGGTAAATCAAACTGGAATGCTTCCATATTTAATTCAGTATAAACTGGGATGAGTGCATAATCAGAAGAAATTTTACTCTTCAATTTTGATGCCAACCATGCCATTCGCTCAAACTGTCCAAATCCGCCACTAGCTGGACGGTGACTACCCACTCCACCAGCACAAAATGCTGCAAAATCAACATTGGGTAATGTTTCCAATGAATCCACCATGTTTCCCGGATAATCTCTTGAAAATCTCATTTCACTTCCAGATAAACAGGTAGCATGGGCTGCAAATGTTGTAATGAGTCCAATCTCACCAGATTCTTTTTGGATTTTTATTAATCGTAACCAAGGATCAACAACTCCTTTTTCACCTACTAATCTATTATGCACTAATTCCCCTGCATCATATTTGCTGAATCCAAGCTTAGCATGATTAACATTTTGAAGAGCTTTTTGAATTGTTGATATAATAGCATCAGTTATATCACCAACAACTTGTTGATCGAATTCACCGGCAAATTGATTCCCGATCCAGCTATCGGCCCAGGCTCCATAGGAACAATGGGTATGTGTAGCCGATAAAAAAACATTCTCCAGAGAAAAATCAATTTCGGGTAACCGTTTTTTTAATGCATACGTCACAGAGGGAGGAATAAGTAATGCATCCAGGGTTATTAAAGCAGTTTTTTTAATTCCATTGTCAAACACAAATCCTCGCACCCAAACAGAATCATGAACACCCGTAGATAATGCGCCTTTTCGATCGCCATATCCAGATAAGGGAACAGGATAGGAGGGAGTCATATTGGTTTTTGCCCAGCCGGCTTTGAAGTAAGAACCTGTATTATTCGATTGGACTGCTTTGAGGCTGTCTAACCTGGCCACCGCCTTTTGGTAATATTCCGTTTCATGAACATGGGTCCGGTCAACTGGTGTGATTGTTGCTAAACCCAGGATTAATAATATTGTAAAAGTGATTAACATTATTTTTTTAATCATTCAATCCAAGCCATGTTTTCATTTACTAGGAATTTCCAATTCATCTAATACTAATTTAAGACTATCAGGATAATCTGTAATAATGCCATCAACTCCCTCTACAATGAGCTGTTTCATTATATGAGTCTTGTTTACGGTCCAGGGAATTACTTTGAATCCAGCCTCCTGAATTTCGTGTATACTGCTGCCTAAAAATAATGGTTCTGAAGGTGTTACAAGCTTCCAAGACGGTGAAAAAATATCTATATAGTGCTTTGCTTCTAAAAGAACAGCTAATGATGTACCGCCTACTTGGTCAAAATGAATTCCATTGAGCCATGGTGAAGAAATAGAATCATTTACAGCTATATAAGATGATTGTCCTAAAAGACCTGCTAAAACTATGCAAGGTTGTTGAGTGCGTACGTATTCTAGTATATCCCATTGAAAGGATTGAATATTTACTCGAGACACACGATCATTGGTTTCAATCACATCCAATACAGTATCAACAAAATCATGAATTGGTAATGTTTCCGAATAATTGGGATTTGTTTTTAATTCGATATTACACCATATATTTTTTTCAGGATACTCGCCAAGTAAATCGAATAATTCCTGTAAAGTAGGTATTTTTTCAGCGGGAAAATTCTTTCTTGGTGGTTCAGGGAATCGAGATATATCAGGGTTTAAGGTGCCGCAATCAAATAATTTGATTTCTGATAGTGTCAGGTCCTTTATATAAGGAGGATGATTCAAAGAATTAGTTAAAATTTGAGAACCGTCATGATTTAAACAAATATCTGAATTGATTGATGTATCATGGAAAATAACAGGGATATGGTCTTTTGTTACGCCAATATCGAATTCTAAAGTTGTTACACCTGAATGAATGGCCATGCGGAATCCTGCAATCGTATTTTCAGGCGCCAGCCCGCGAGCGCCACGGTGGCCTTGGATATCAAATGGTTGTTTAGAATGATCCAAACATGAAAAGAGATTTACTCCAATACAGGTTGTAAGTAAATAAAGAAAAATTTTATGAAAATTATTTCTTAAATGCATTTAAAATGACTCTCAATATTTTTCATCATATAACTTTCACAACTTTTTTATTTATTCCAAATAGTTAGGTTCTTCAAATTACGTTTATTATCTGTCAGTAAGACTGCAGCAATTAATGCGATGGCAAACATTACGATATTGCCGATTAGTCCCGTATAATATAAATCAAATGGAACA
Organism: uncultured bacterium; assembly: GCA_964582455.1. Taxonomy (GTDB): domain Bacteria; phylum Fidelibacterota; class Marinisomatia; order Marinisomatales; family TCS55; genus UBA2126. Next base: position 103,156 of record CAZORD010000001.1, read on the forward strand.
TGCATCCATTCAGGTACCAAACTGTATTTTGCAAGAATAGTCCACAATGTGAACAAAATAGTGATGATTAATCCAATCCAGATTGATTTCACATTTCCTCTATTAGTAATAAAGCCAAGCAGATAAAGCCCCAGCAGCCCGCCACCGGTTAATGATGTAAAAATAACCACTGTGTCCTGCAGGGTTTTAGTATTTGATGAATGAAGGATGATGGCCCCCACAATCATAAAAACAGCTGTGACACTGGCGATGAACTTGGCAACACGTAGATAATGGCCATCATTCCGGTTTTTGACTAAATGCCTGCGATAAATGTCGACTATACCAACAGTTGAGATCGCATTGATACTGGAGTCTAAAGACGACATTGCTGCAGCCATGGCAGCAGCAATTACCAGGCCAGTGAGTCCCACAGGGAGGTAATTCATGATGAAATATGGGAATATTTGTTCAGCTTTACGAACTCCATTCAACATTTCAACTGTTTCAATCGTTGGGGAAATTTTAAATAAAACATACAGCGAGGTACCGATAAACATATAAAAAGCCCAGATCGGTAAACTGGAAGCAACGCAAACAAACATCGCTTTTCTGGCTTCATACGTATTCTTTGCTGCTGCAAATCGCTGGATTGTATTTTGATTCGCACAGTATTCAGTCAACCAACTTGTGAGCCCAACAAGAAAAAGCATTGAACCCGTTTTGGTAGTCAGTGAAAAATTCCATTTAATAGGTTTAAGCCCAGAATCTGTAAGTTCAGAGAATGAAAGTTTTCCATCTGCAATTGCTACGGATAAAATTTGACTCAATCCTCCAGGCACATGATGAATGATGATTCCCAAAGATAACAATCCCCCCAACACAAGTAATATTGTCTGGATAACATCTGTCCAGATCACTGCTTTTATTCCGCCAATTACAGTGTAGAGAGCAACAAAGACACCACTTATCAATATGCTGAACGTTATTGAAATACCGGTCATTTCGTGCATTAGCATGGAAACCAGGTAAAGAATTATACTAATTCTGAATAACTGCGCTAAAATAAATGTAACTCCGCCATATACACGCACTGAAGGACCAAAACGATCTTCGAGATACTCATAAGCAGTAGTAACATTTTTACGGCGAAAAAAGGGAAGAAACATATAAGCAGCAATAAATACTCCGATAGGCAAAGACCATGTTAAAATAAAACGAATCCATGAAGTTTTAAATGCATCTCCTGGATATGATAGGAAGGTGATAGAACTTATAGATGTGCCGACAAGACTTAACCCTAATACCAAGCCAGAAAAAGAACGACCACCTAGAAAATATTCTTCAGTATTTACATTTTTTCTTGAGAAGTAGAGACCCATTCCGACAACAAGAATGAAATACCCGATAAGAAAAGTTAAATCAATCCAGTGTATTGTCATACAGAGTTGCTTGGTTCATTTAATTAGTTCCCAGAATAATTGGAAGTATAAATATCAGCCATCAAGATACAAAGTATTAACAAGTATTAGCTGTCTATCGAAAAATATAAGTTAAAAAGATCCTCCGATAGAGACACGTAAAGGTGGTTCAAAATATTCGTGAAAGTTTGAATACGCCACATTGATCATTACTTGTCGATGGCCCAGTTTTAATTTCAAACCAGCTCCGACAGTCCAATCTTCAGTATCATAAAAGAATTTGTATCCACCACGCAAAGCAAGCATATCTGCGATCCATAGTTCTGAACCAACATGGTATCGATCACGATAATCAGTAGCAAATGCGCTTTCTGCAGAAACCAATAATTGCATGGGTCCACCTTGTTTCCCAACTACACTCATAGCAGTATTTATATTAAAATAAAGAGGGAGTTTGAATTTTTTTGTTAAAAATTTTGCATCTGGACCGAAATTTTTCATCACCATTGCAATTGATAGATCCCTGAATCCTGATAGATAATACGTTGAAAAATCAAATGCAAAACCTTGAGCTTTATCATCATCAATAAATTCTTCAATATATTGTCCTTTAATACCAAAAGATAACCTATCAGTCAATCTGATTGCGTAAGCTGCACCGATAGCAATATCACCGACTTGAATAAATTTCCCTGTTCCTTCTGGTTCAAAAACGGTTGTTTCTTCAAATTCTTCAGCTGCAAATCTAATTACACTTAAACCTAGGACGCCTTTAGCTCCCAAGGGAAAACCTATTACTCCTGATAAGAGTTGGGAGTTGACTATCCATTTTGTATGATTAAAACTAAAATCAATGTTTTTTACATTGGTAAGTCCAGCAGGATTGAAAAAGATTGTTGACACATCATTTGCCACTGCTGTAAATGCATCGCCCATACCGGCTGCCCGAGCAGAAGGGCTTATTTTTAAAAATGAAAAACCTGATTTTCCTAATCGCTTAAATTCATTTTCTGCGTACAGTGAAGAGCAAATGATCAAATAGAAAGTGACTATTAAGAAATAATGTTTATGGTTAATCAATGATTTCATACAGTTTTTTATTTAACAATTGCCAGTGTACCTTTTTGGACTTGTCCTAAACTTGCGGGATCTAATGATTCCACAACCCAAAAATAGATTCCACTGACAACTCGCCCGGAAAAAGAAATTGTACTTTGTCGCCATGAAGTTTCTGCAGACGTAGCTTTTAAATGTTCTTTTTCATATACAAGGTCGCCTGATGCAGAAAAAATCTTTATCATACAATGCTTCGGTAAATTAATTATCCTGATTTTATACGGATCAGCAACATCCGGGTACATATGAGCGGGATCCGCAAAATCCAATCTATATGGATTAGGCACAATCCTGATTTGTTCTGCCATTTGATCGTAGATAGGAGCAGAAGGCTGGAAGGGTGTTTCAGCAATCATATTTTTCTGTTCTGGTGAAGTAAAACCACTTTCATATGGTGGAACAGGGCCATGATCAGTACCAAATTTATCTATCCAATGATCATGTCCTGAATCAAATGTCCTAACACTGTAATAATAGTTATAACCTGCAAAGGACTCCTCATCGTGAAATGTGTATTTCCTTTTAGAAGCATCGTAATAGTTTTCATCTTTCAGGGGTATTTCTTGCACAAACTCCCAAGGTCCGTAATGCCAATCGAATGAAGGCGGCCTTGATCTATACACGCGGTATCCTTTTACATCATATGCTTCATCTCCATCATAGTCCGGGTCTCGGGCGGAGTCAGCTTTATCACTCCAGGTAAGTATCATATTACCGGAGGAGCTATTATGAAATGTAACACTTACATCCGGTGGAGGGTCAGGTATATCAAAGCCCATATCATAAGCGAATTGAGCTTTCTTGAAATTTCTTATAATTGAGTGTTCACCCGCTTTTAACTCAAATTTAGCTGTTGATTCCTGCGACCAGGTAAATTCATCTTTGTCATACCAATCAGCTCCAGATCCAGCTGCAAAGGCAAAAACAATCTTTGCTTTTTCCCCGGGGTTTAATGAATATGGACCAAAGACCATGGCATGAGTAACCAGCATAGATGAATCAGGATTTTCAGCTATAGCTCCATTAGAAATATCAGTTACCATACGATACATTTCTTTATCTGTGTGCCTGGCTTGATTGGGTTCTTCATAATCATTTTGATTGCTATCGCCGCTTTTCCACCATTTTAAAGTATAAGGTTGGGTTAATGATTCGGGTGTTACATACATCTCATCAGGATCATTATTAAAAGGTGGCTGCAGGTCAATGGGACCGAATCCAATGTATTGATAACCCATCAACTGATTATCAGCTTGTCCCTGGTATTCATTATAACTATTTAAATCTGCGAAAGTTATGATAAATGGCTGGCCGGTATCATCATAAGATGTTCCTAGCCAGTCATCATCCCTTTGATAACAAAATACTAAATTATTATACACGGCAGTACTCTCGGGATTATCAGCCTCATAGTTTTCTGCACCTGTATATAAAAACCAATCATCTTGAGCTGATTCACGATTTACTCGCCAGTCACTCCAGCCCATACCATTGCCTTTCGCCCATTGATGGCCACCACTGGAGACACTAAAACTATTCATGAATGCAAAAAAGGTATCCGTAAGATTTTTTGTGCCTGTATTTTCAAAAATGACTTCTTGTAATATAAAATCGTCATATTCTTGATAACTCCACGCATATGCTTTTCGTGTGGTTGTAATCCCAATCTTGTTATCCCACTGGCTTATAATAATTTCCTCGGGAAATTCATCATCAGGAATATATTCTCCTTGAATGTAATTATGGATTTCGATGGGTTCGTTACCTTGAATAGTATAATGATCAGGTGAATAATTTGATCGTTCAATATTTGGCCACGAAGAGTCACCCAACATTTCTTCAATAGAACCGCTCATGGTATATCGACCATCATCGATATCATTTGAAACATCACGGGGGCCGGAATAGGAAACAAGAGTATCATTGCCGTCAGCAACAGCTAATACCCAGAGACCAACTCCTCGAGCATTTTGCGGGTTACATACACGAGAAACATCAATTAAGTTTGGATCGCCATTAATGTATGCTTCTACATCGAGCCAATATTCCATGAAATCCTGAGCTCGTCCAGCATTCCCGGGATATTCTAAAGTAGTTTGATCATGGCTCTGATACCTGGGAGTATTACCGCCGCCTTGTAGTCCGTTACTCCTGAATGTATCCCACAGTTTTGCCCTGGTTAATAGTCTTGGAGAAAATCCAGCCACGGGATCAGCTTGCGCACCAAGTTCTGTCATTTGCCCAAAGAAAAGAAATGCTACAAGTGTAAATGGTATAGATTTATTTTTCTTCAATAATATGTCCATCAAAACGATGATCGTATACCAATTTTAATTTCTCTTGGAGAACCGTGGTATCTGGAATTAGCATAAAAATCACCATATTCTTGATAGAGCGTATTATCGGGTCGAGGTGTTTCCATTCCCCAGCGGATATATTCATTGCCGTAGATGGATTTAAAACTGCCGTCACCGCGGATATCTCTTTGATTAAACAGGTTTGAGACTTGAACAAAGAACGTAGTTTGATAAATACCTTTATTAAAGAAAACTTTTTCAAAGCTCAAATCAGTACGTGAAGTTAATGGGCCATTACGCCATTCATTTGGTTTTCTCGGGGGAGAATAGTCAAATGGTGTTCCGGTAGACATTTTATAAATCATATTTATCGTGATATTGCCCAGCAATCCCAAAGGTCCAAACTTATTTGGTGTTGTAAAGAATAATTGGGCTTTGCCATAACTGCGGATATCTGCATCCGGTTTGGGTTTTTCTTCTGTACCACCCCAGAATTCTACGACCCATAGACCTGTTGAATCTAATTGGTGAGGATCTAATCCCAGCGATCTCAATGAATCAATAAATGTATTTGCTTTCGTGGCATAAGAATTAATCAAAAAAGCCGGGAATAAAGGACGGGGACTCTCAGTGCCATCTTCATTAGCAGTGTATTGAGTCCAGAAATGCCCATCCATAATAAACTGTGAATCCGGTATCCAGAATTGGCTGCCCATACCTGCTTCTCCCTGTACCGCCCATTGTAAATTATACGATACGTTAAAGCCGAAGTTTTGACTAAAATTTTTCTTTAAGCTTAATTCAAATCCTTGGATATCTTCATGGACTCCATTCCCTGCCATATGGGTGAATTGAAAGTCAAACATTTGTTTTGCAGGATCCCACCAATTCAACTGTACTGCTCCAGGGCTCGTTACTTGATTATTAGAACTTTTGTAAAAGGTGGATAATGCCAGAATATAATCGGAGTAAAAATTCCAATCAAAACCTAGTTCAAAACTGATCGTTTTTTCATATTGCAGACGAGGGTTTCCATAATTCCCTTCTTCAATCGTATTATATATTTCTGTTGGTTCTATTATTCCATTCTCATTGATATCACTATCCCGGGAGCCGTCATTTGACCACGATTCCCCATACAGTGTATAAAAACTAGCTAGTTGATAAATATGACCGTAGAAAAAACGAATCATGGAGCGGTCAGTGATGGGATGGGCAACGCCAATTCTTGGACTCCAAGCAGTGATAGGTTCAACTTTCTTTAGTAAACCAAATGCTTCAAGGGAATCATAATTGAAACGTGAAAATGTGTTAAAATAGAAATCTGAAGCGCCCATGGCAGTCGTAACCGGGTATTTAATATTTGGATCAAAATGATCCATACGTATACCTGCATTCACTACCAAACCCTTATATTCCATTTTATCCTGAATATACCAGGCAAATTGTTTCGGTTTTACAGGTGTTTGCAGTTTGTGTTTGTTGCCTATGTAAGAAAATGATCTATTATTTAAAACATCTCTATAGTTGAATGCCCATACATTGTAATCAGTATAATCAAAACCGGTTTTGAGCAAATTATTTGGATTGATTTGTGTTGAAAAATCAAATTTTACACCAAATCGTTTACGTTCACCTTTACTAAAAGCATTAATTTTACGCGGCAGGTAAAACCAGCCTTCTGCATCTTGGCGTATATCAGTTGTTGAATCAGGAGTATCTTCAGGAGATTGGGTATTGATTGAATTCGAAATACGCAATTCATAATACGTTTTTTCACTCAGCATATGTGTAAAAGAAAGATAATTCATTTGGTCAGTATTAACAGTTCTACCTGCTGCAGCCTCATTCATAGGTAGGAAAATTTCTTTTCCTCCACTGCGAATACCGGCAGTGCCGCCCCCAGAATTAAAACCCCAACTGCTTGAGTTCATACCCCCAAGTTTGAATGTAATTTTTGGATGAAGATAAAAAGATAGTTTCCACGTAGCATCGTAATTATCAGCCGAGTGAGTCAGGGGACTGATACCGTTAACTGCTCCATGGCTTGTACGTCCCCCCAGGAAGAAAGATATGTTATTTGTTATTGGCCCCGAAAGGTTGCCTTGAACAGCATAACCCCAGTTTTGGATATAATCATTTTTATTATGAACAAGTTCTCCAGTAAGGCTGTCTGTTTCGCTCACCCATTCCGGGTCATCCCATTGCATATGGCCTTTATGTTCGGCGGATTCAAAATAATTGGGACCCCAGTGTTGCTTACCGGGCAATTCATTCGTGTATTCTATATTAGCATGAAAATCTTTGGATCCTTCTTTTGTGACAATATTTATAACTCCAGCCTGGGCATTACCATATTCCGCACTTAAACCACCCGTGATGATTGAAATGGATTCGATATCGTATTTTCCAACGCCGGTGTAATTGTGCATGCTTAAACCATCATTACTGATCATTTTTACACCATCTACATAATAAACCACATCTGCAGCGATGGAATTCATATCACCACCGCGAATCATACCGCGGCCATTTACATCCATCCCTGGCTCGAGTGAGATGAGTTCGCCAACACTTTTGACCATGACCGAACGCTGAATATCTTCAGAAGTAATAATATATTCGCTAAATGTGCGGTCAACTTGCACCTTGGGTTTTTCTGCCATTACAATGACTTCCTCACCTGCCAGAGCTTCTTCGGAAAGAGAGAAATCTACAAGGGAAGTTCTATCCGGATTTACTTTTATACCTGTAATGGTAATTGATTTAAAACCGATCATTTTTGCCGTTACACTGTAAGTTCCTGGGGCAATATTTAAAATAACATAATATCCAGTTTGGTCTGCGGCAGCACCCCGATTAGTTCCTTCTAAAATAATATTTGCCCCTGGTAAAGGTGCCCCATTTTGATCTAAAACATGTCCATTAATTTTACCTGTAATACCACCATTTAATAATGAAGTAGTAAATAAGTAAAATATTGTAAATGTGAGGAATATTTTCTTCACAATTTTCTTGATTTATTTTATAGTGAATTGAAAATACTGCCCCGATTATAATCGGGGCAGTATTTCAAACTGTTTATTTGATGAGTAACAGTTTATTTGTTTGTGAAAAACGACCTGCTTCAAGCCGATAAAAATATACACCTGAAGGTAAATTGCCTGCATTCCAAATCGCTGTATACGTTCCTGGTGTAATTACCGTATTAACCAATGTGCTTACTTCTTCACCCAGCACATTATAGATCGTCAGATTTACTTGACCAGTTGTTGGTACAGTATAACTGATATGTGTTACCGGGTTGAAAGGATTGGGATAATTCTGGCTTAATTCATATCCAGAAGCGATAGCTGGGTTATCACCAATTCCAAGTGCTGGCGCTTCATTATAATAAATATCTGAAACGTGCAATGCACTTGAATCATCATCGAAGACACCGGCAATTATTAATGATGCTGCAGGATCTACTCCAAGGTCAGCAATAAATACATGCAGTGCGGTATCACTTGGACTAGAACCGTCGGCAAATGCCCAGATAGAAATGGTATCCCCAGTGACAACTATTTTTTGCCAAAACCAAGTATTGTATGCAATATCTGCAGTAATGCCCGGCCCGGAAAATTCTTGTGTAGCCAGGTAAAACCCACCCACACCATTAACGGCCGGAAGTACAGCTGTATTGTAGAGATTGAAATTCGTCAAAAAATCCGGATCCATGGCAACGACCGTGTGGAATTGATCGTTATTGGTTGGAGTTCCGACAGTCTCAAATTTCATTTTTATCCATATTTCAGCATCAGTGGGAGTGATTGCAGCATTCGCGTCAATGGACTGATCTATTTGCAGCCAGCAGCTGTTAAAATCAAATGGATCTGTACCCTCATCCGGAACCGTCATGACCAGATCGCCATCTGTTACTTCAATTCCACCCCAACCCCACCAGTTCCAGGTCATGTCACTTGTAAGGGCGCCTGTTATTTCAGGGGTTGCATCCGTTGAAAAACTTTCATGCCAACCAAACATACTTGTTTGCAATACTATGAAAGCTGCAACTGTTGTTATCGTTTTTTTCATTGTGTTCTCCTTTGTTAGTATTACTTGTAAAGTTTTAATAGCTATAAACAATTCCTAATTCACAAGTCAAAAACTGTAATGGTACAATTTCATATAAACCCCAATCTTCAAATGCACGCAAGTAGCCAATTGCAGCATGATAGTTTAGGTTAAAACTAAGTTTCATGGATTCATTTAAAGAAGTATTTCCTCCTAAACCAAGATTACCACCCCAGGCAACTCGCCTGTCTGTGATTGGATCCATTAACATTTCATGGTTTAAAGGTTGGCTGTATTGTCCGGGGTAAATCAAACCTTTTACTCGGTGTGTATAATTATAGAAGCCGATACCGTAAGAAAATGATGGTACGACTTTTTTCCCCATGAAGCTGATTGATTTATCATGAAAATATTTTTGTGTTTTTACAATAAAATCATTCCAGATCATGTGGGCATTGGCATCGTTACTTAAGTAATAATTATAATCAACTATCCATTTAAACTTTCGATCTTCGATAGCTCCATGATTGTATTTTTGATAATGAAATTCAAAAATAATATCAGTTTCATCATTTTCCTGATAAGCATATTGAATGCCGTAAATTGGTGTTATTCCATACCAATCATTTAAACCTAAAACAGGGATACCTGCTCCAGAATAAAATGTAATGCTTTGAGTTTTATCAGATGTTTGTGCTGTAATGAAAGAGGAGAGTATAAAAACAGTACATATGTACTTAACTTGGTTTAGTTTTGTTTTTCCCTTCACAGTACTATAATACTTTGTGGTATTTACATCAATGTAATAATTATATATTGTTATTTTCAACCTTTTCTATACGAATATCAAATTCTAATTATATAAATAATATTTCTTTGCCATTTGCTTAAAACTCTCATCTCTTAAATCATATTCAAGCAACGAGTCAATCCCCCACAATTTGTAAATAAAATCACTCCATTCAAATTTTTCAGGATATATTTTTTTTATAGTTTGAATAAGTTGAACCCCTGTATGGACAGGACGATATTTTAATTTGTCAATAATAATGACATGCACACCAAAGCACTCTTCATTCTTATACTTAGGGTTTTCTGCTCTTCCGGGTATGGAAACTGGTAAAAATGAAACGGGCTCAAAATCCACACCTTCGAGGTTGAGATTATTCATTGCTGTTGTTAATTGTTGTCCATTTATCCAAGGTGCGCCAATATATTTAAATGGATGATTTGTGCCTCGTCCTTCACTCACATTTGTACCCTCAAACAAACACATCCCAGGGTAAATAATAGCTGTTTCCAAGTCGGGAATATTGGGCGAAGTATTTACCCAAGGCATTCCAGTTTCGTCATAAAACATTGTTCTTTTCCACCCCTCCAATTCTATAACAATAAGGTCCGGGATGTGTGCGATCCATTTTTCACCCACAATCATCCTGGCCAGTTCGCCTACAGTAAGTCCATAACATATTGGAATTGGATACATTCCAACGAATGATTTATGTTTAGGATCAAGAATTGGACCTTCTATGTTTAAGCCGCTTAATGGATTTGGTCTATCCAACAATATCATCGGAATTTTAGCTTCTGCAGCCGCTTCCATGACCAATCCCAAAGTTGAGATATATGTATAGAACCGCGCTCCAATATCCTGAATATCATATACGATCAAATCCAAACCATCAAACATATCAGGAGTTGGTTTACGTGTTTTTCCATATAAACTATAAATTACAGGAAGACCATCTTGTTCTTGGCCATCCACTTTTTGCCCTGCTGAAACATTGCCATAGAATCCATGCTCCGGAGCAAAGACCACCTGTAAATCTACATTAGCCAGTTGCATTAATATTTCATAATTGGGTTTGCCGCTGCGATCTATCCCTGTGTGATTTGTGACCAACCCGACCTTTTTACCCTTTATGAACTCAAGTTTTTCATTTATCAATACATCCAAACCAGTTCGAACCTGGTGCTCATATTTTTCCATTTCCATTTGGTGGATGGACTGACTATATATAATCGCTGTAATAAAAAATAGAAGGTATTTCACTTTATAAGCGTCATTTTTTGGATCTTACTTTTTGATCCATTTGATAATGATACAAAATAAATACCAGAAGCATAATCAGATGCGTCCCATTGAATTTCATAGTTTCCTACATCAAAGTGATTTGATTCTATTAAATGCCCATTGATATCCCATATTTGCAATATTGAATTGGGTTTAATGACCTTAAATCGAATCGTAGCAGTAGCATTAAAAGGATTTGGATATGGTACTTGTAATTCAAAAGTTGATGGCTGGTTATTTTCATCTTCCAGATCACTTGTAGATGTGAACTTCTCATCAATGGCATTCCATAATTCTGTATTATCACCATCATATCCTAATGCCCAAATGCCAATTCCCTGGAGGTCATATTGATTCACCAAGTCATACTTCAATGACAAGGACAAACTGTCATCGTACCAGCATTGGTGCCACCCAGAACTTTGATATCTATACCAAGGTGATTGTGAATCATTGTCGCGTAGTTTACCATATGTTTGAGCCAGGGGTTCTGCCACTGAATAGGTTTTGGCTGTGGCACTGGCGGTTGTATTGGCCCCGGCAGAGCTCGATTCAGCCGGCCAGTCATAACCATAGTAAGGACAACCCAGGATCAATTTGTCGTTCAAACCGCCCGACCAAGTCATATAGTCATTTACTGTCCAGGTAACATTATAAGTTCCCCATCCAGTTAATGGAGAAACCGGTCCTGTCGTCGGCCCGCTACTCCAGTGATAATCGTAAGCCATGATCATTAAACCGTCACTGTTAATGGCCAATTGGTCATAATCCCAGGCGCCGGACCAGTCCACAGCGGGAGTGGCCAATGTCACTTGTGATCCGGGGATAGCGCTGTTGAATGCTGCTTTCAGATCGGTAATGAATTGCACCATATTTTCTTTCTGGGATGAAGGCAGTCCTTCAAAATCGATGTTAACACCATCCCCGCCGGCAGAGCTGACGCTGTTGACCAAGGTTGTGATTAGGATTTGGCGGTAATTGGCATTACTCAAAAGTGAAGAAATCGCATTGCTGTTAAATAGAGTTACTGTTAAGACCACTTCAACTCCGGCGCTATGAGCAGTACTGATTAAATTGTTTGGGGGCCAACTGTGCCAGTCATCAATACCACCTGTCGAATTTGCTTCAGCGCCAAAATAAGCAATTGTGGAAAGTAAGCTATAATCCAAATCCAGCCACGCAGAACCCATCCAATAGGGATAATATCCAAATACAGTTCTATCTAATGTTTGATTTGATCCGGTGGATCGGCGCATTTGGAACGGTTCGTCATCATAAGACGAAATGCTATGAGTTTTATAATATTCCATTTCAACTTGGTGAATACTTGCAGTCCCTTGAGCCTGAAGCCAAATAGAAAATGTTAATAAAACACATATTTCTTTCATACTAAAAGTTACATTCGGTTTGAGGAAGGTAACAGGGTTCATCCGTATATTTATTCTCTGATTATAAACTATTCAACATTTAATTAAAAAATTATGAATTCAGAAAAATACCAACAACATATCAATACGTTCTGGGATAAAGCAATAATCCCCGCGATCAGTGAATACATAAAAATCCCCAATAAATCTCCAGCTTTTGACCCTGATTGGGAAGCCAATGGCTATATGGATAGTGTTGTCAACCTCGCAAGTGTATGGGTAAAACAGCATAAACCCGAAAACAGTACATTGCATATCTATAAAGAAGCAGGCAGAACACCTCTTTTAATTCTCGATGTCCCCGGAGATTCTGAGGGGACAATTCTGATGTACGGCCACCTGGACAAACAGCCGGAGATGGAAGGTTGGGCGAATGGCTTGGAACCATGGAAGCCAGTGTTGAAAGATGATAAGCTTTACGGCCGCGGCGGTGCGGATGACGGTTATGCTGTTTTTGCATCTGTTTGTACAATAAATGCATTATTAGACCAGGAAATTTCATTGCCAAGAATTGTTGTTTTGATAGAATGTTCCGAAGAAAGCGGTTCACCGGACTTACCATTTTATATGGACCATTGTGCAGAAGTGATAGGATCACCTGATCTGGTCATCTGCCTGGATTCAGGTGCCGGTAACTATGATCAATTCTGGACAACAACATCTTTACGGGGCCTGATCGGCTGCACGCTCCGTGTAGATATTTTAAAAGAAGGCATTCATTCCGGGGGAGGCAGCGGTATTGTGCCATCATCCTTCCGGATTCTCCGCCAGTTGTTATCTCGCCTTGAAGATGAAGAAACTGGACATATTGTCGTTGATGAGCTAAAGGTTGAAATTCCAGAAAATCGTATAAAAGAAGTCGTTACTATGGTTGACGTTTTAGGTGATGAAGTTTTCAATACATTGCCTTTGATGGCAAGTGCCAAGCCAATCACTGCTGATAAAGTGGAAATGGTGTTGAATAACACTTGGCGGCCAATGCTTTCTGTCATCGGTGCGGATGGTTTACCAGCTGTAAAAGACGGCGGCAATGTACTGCGGCCATATACAACAGTAAAACTATCACTGCGGATACCGCCAACAAAGGATGCCTTAGCAGCCCATAAATTAGTTGCAGATCTATTAACAAGTAATCCTCCCTATGGCGCTGTAGTTACAATGGAATTTGAGGAACCGGCAACTGGCTGGGAAGCACCTGCACTGGCACCATGGCTGGATGATGCGATCCAAAAAGCCTCAAATGCTGTTTATAATAAACCGGCCTTGGCCATGGGCGAAGGAGGGACAATACCTTTTATGTCCATGCTGGGTGAAAAATTTCCTGCAGCGCAATTTGTCATAACTGGTGTGCTTGGTCCTCAAGCGAATGCCCATGGACCGAATGAATTCTTACACATACCGTATGCCAAAAAGTTAACAGCGTGCGTTGGATTGATAATTGAATCATTTGCTAAAAGCAGATAAATGAGCAAACGAATATTTACTTTTTTGACTATGGTTTCATTATCATTTGCTGAGATCATTCATGTTCCCGATTCAGTATCCACAATCCAGGCGGGGATTGATTCAGCTTCTGCAGGGGATACAGTTTTGGTTATGACGGGTACCTATTATGAAAATATCAATTTTAACGGCAAAGATATTTTAGTCTCATCTCTTTTTTTAATAAATAATGATACAACATTTATTGAATTAACAACAATCGATGGAGATGAAATAACCAGCGTTGTGATTTTTGATTCGAATGAAGATAGTTTGTCGATATTGAATGGATTTACAATCCTCGGAGGTTTTGGCAATTTTGCAGATCCAGATGGTGATGGCGATAGTTATAGTTATGGCGGCGGAGTGTATTGCGAATTTTCAAGTCCAAAACTTTCCAATTTAATAATCAAGGAAAATACGTCACCCGATGGAGGAGGAGGAGGTATCTTTTGTTATGGAGCTGATCCGCTAATTTCAAACTCGATTATAATGCAAAATTCTTCCAGTTCCGTTGGCGGGGGACTGTATTGTAAAGCTGCTTCAAATCCTAAATTGTATAATGTCATTTTTGATGGTAATTGGTCCAGCCATGGTGGCGGAGCTTATATTAGGAATAATTCCATTGCGGAATTACAAAACTGTATTTTTCAAAATAATTTTACAAGTGGTACGGGTGGAGGAATTACATTAAAAAATGATGCGGATATTGTAATGAATGGTGTTTTAATCGTAGGTAATACATCTGATTTTTATGGCGGTGGGTTATATTGCAATAATGCCAGCCCAAACCTTAACCATGTAACTATTACAATGAACGAGTCAGATGATGGCGGTGGTATCTATTGCCGCAATGGGTCAGAACCAACCTTATTGAATACGATAGTGTGGGAAAATGTAGGTGCAGAAATATATTTCCGGGGCAGTGAAGATGAAAATGCCATGACTATTGCTTATTCTGATATTCAAGCTGGGGCAGATGGCGTAACGACCAATGATAATGCGTATGTAGATTGGCTTGAAGGTAATATTGAAGATAATCCATTATTTTGCAATGCGAATGAAAATAATTTTACTTTAGTAGGTAATTCGCCATGTGCGGTAACCGGACAAGACAGCACGCATATGGGTGCGTATGATGTGGGTTGTCCGTCTATAAACTTGGGTCCTGTATGGCACGTTGCAGTAGATGGTGATGATATGAACGATGGCGGTCTGGAAACACCTTTTGCCACGATTACCAGAGCATTACAACAAGCGGAAGATGGTGATTCCATTATTGTTCATCCCGGTGAATATTTTGAAGCCATTGATTTTGACGGTAAAGAAATTGTTGTTGGCTCCTTATATTTGACTTCTGGAGATACAGCTTACATAGAACAAACCATTATTAAAGGAAGTGTGCCAGGCAGCTTGGTTATATTTGATAGTAATGAGAATAATTCAAGTGTTTTAAAAGGGTTAACGTTTAATGAAGGATCGTCATCACATGGCGGTGCTATTTATATTGCCAATGCATCCCCTTCTATTGAAGATATTATAGTTTCATCATGTACTGCCGATTATGGAGGCGGGATTTATGTAAATAATGGAACACCACATTTATATAATATACTTTTTGATAGCAACAGTGCTAACTATGGCGGAGGGATGTTCTCTGAAGAAAGCTCTTTGGGGTTAGATAAGATTATGATTAAAAATAATCTGGCATATTATGGAGCAGGCATTTATTTACATAATAGTACAATAGATGCTCAATTTTCCTTAATAGTGAATAATGAAAGTTTTGCAGAAGGAGGGGCTGTTTACAGTTTTAATTCTAATTTTATCTTAAATCATATAACAATCTCTGATAATGTTTCTTTCAATGGTGGTGGCGCTATATTTGCTATGGACAATTCAAATTTTCAAATACATAATTCAATACTCTGGGATAATTCTCCCCAAGAAATTATGTTTTCACCTTTGGAAGCTAGCAACAATATGCTGATAATTAATTCTGATATCAAAGGGGGAGAAGAGAATGTGGAAACAAACGAAAATGGTACAACAATATGGGATTCGACTGTAATTGATTTAAATCCCTTATTTTGTGATCCGGACAGCGGTGATTATCAATTAGCGGAAAATTCACCCTGTGCAGGAACAGGAGAAGATGGAACCAATATGGGCTTCTATAATATTGGTTGTGAGTCCATTCTTTCCAACCATGATGAAAATATACCTTATGAATTATCATTATTAAACAGTTATCCCAACCCATTTAATCCCTCCATAACAATTCCTTTTACATTGTCTACTGCACAAAATGTTGAAATTGTGATTATTGATATTTTAGGAAAAGTAGTCATTGAATTGTCAAACGAAATATGGTCTACCGGAAAACATTCAATCAAATGGAATGCAACTCAATTCAGCAGCGGAATATATTTTATCCATTTTACCGCCGGTGATTATCAGCAAACACAGCGCATTGTACTTCTGAAATGACATTTCGAATTCTATTCATTTTGATTATTTCTGTTTGCATGGGCCAGCAGGATACGTTATGGCATGAACTACCGGATGCTCCAGTAGCTCCATCTGAATTGAAAAAACATGACGACCTATTTTTCCGCAATGATACAACGGGTTGGCTGGTAACGCGATCGGGACAGATCTTCCGAACATCTGATGGTGGTACGTCATGGTTGGAACAACTCCATGATTCGACAGCATATATGCGCTGTATTCGCTTTTTTGATGATATCAATGGCATCGCCGGAAACTTACTGGCTGATTCTTTGGGTAATGTTTTATACAAAACTAATAATGCCGGTATAACATGGTCTGTAGTAGATACGGCAGCTATTACAGGTGAAATCCCATATGGTTTGTGCGGATTATATGCTGTGGATTCATTAACAATATTTGGCTGCGGCCGTCACCATGGCCCGTCATATTTTGTTCGCAGTTTTGATGGCGGAATATCCTGGGAATCATTTAATATGAGTGATTCCGTTGGAGCGCTTATTGATCTTTATTTTTGGGATCAAAACCATGGTATCATGATAGGCGGAACAGATGAACACAGTGATTCATCCCATATGTTGGTTTTATATACAGAAAATTCCGGTGATTCCTGGTCAACGGTTTATTTAGGCGAACGAACTATGGAATGGGGTTGGAAAATTTCATTCCCCACAGAAACAATTGGATATATATCTATTCAGAAAAAGCCTTTTTTAGATTCCACAACTGAATATTTTCTCAAATCTACCGATGGAGGCTTAACGTGGTTTGAGTTTCCTTTCATGTTTGCCGATACGTCTGAAGAAGATGTCTATTCTGCACAAGCCATAGGTTTTATTACGCCCACACGCGGCTGGATGGGCAGCTATGATAATGATCGGCCGACATTAATGACCGTTGATGGTGGTGTCACTTGGACGGATGCCGGATTTGGGCAAAATGTAAATCGTATCCGTTTTGTAAATGATTGGCTAGGGTATGCTTCTGGCAGGACTGTATATAAATATGTGGATAGCACAGCAATGACAATTGAAAGTTCAATGAATTTTCCAGGGCAATATTCATTATCGCAGAACTATCCCAATCCTTTTAATCCGCGCACTGTTATTCCATATCAGTTAACCCAAACAAATATGGTAACTTTAGAGATTGTAGACATCATGGGTAGACATATAAATACAATCGTACATCAACATCATTCAAAAGGTGATTATATTGCACTTTGGACAGGTAAAAATTCAAAGGGTAAAAATGTCGCCAGTGGAACGTATTTTTGCAGAATGACTATTGGTGAAACATTCATTTCCAGGAAGATATTATTACTCCGCTGATGAAATATTTTATATCAATCATGTGTATTTCAACGCTTTTATTAGGTCAATCTTACATTCGTAACCTCGAAGACCTATCCAGGGAATTTGACAAGGAACATCATACCAAAAAAGAAAATGCAATCAATAAAGCTAAAGAAAAAGGGTGGCCAATAAAGGGTAAAAACAATGGTAAATCTTATGAACTTATGGAATTAGCCGCCAATGGCAGACCTGTTTATTATACTACGGAAAATATAAATTCAGCCCGGACGATTTCCACGGATAACGTTTGGCCGGGGGGTGATGCTCAATTTTTTTTAACAGGCCAGGGAATGACCGTTGGCATCTGGGATAATGGCAAAGTTCGCAATACGCACCAGGAATTATCCGGCCGCGTACAACAAATGGATGGTGCGACAGACTTAGGCGATCATGCAACACATGTTGGCGGTACAATGATAGCAGCAGGTGTGATTAATAATGCCCATGGTATGGCGCCTGAAGCACAGCTCCACGCTTACGATTGGAGTAATGACGATAGTGAAATGTCTGCAGCTGCTGCCAATGGCTTGGGCATTTCCAACCATTCGTATGGTTCATACCTTGGTTGGCGCTGGGATTATTTTGATGACGATCGCTGGGCCTGGTTCGGCGACTTGGATATTGATTCAACGGAAGATTATAAATTCGGTTTTTATAGTGATGCTGCACGTAATTGGGATATTATTGCTTATAATGCGCCCAATTATTTGATTGTCCATTCTGCCGGTAATGAACGCAATGACAGTGCGGCACCAGGCACAGAACACTGGGTCTATTCTCCGGCTGACGGTGATTGGATATTATCAACTGATCCGCGTGATCCTGACGGGCCCTGGGACTGCCTCGGACATACAAAAACAGCAAAAAATGTATTTACGGTCGGGGCAGTTGAAGATATAGTAGGAGGGTATGAATATTCCAGCCAGGTGCAATTAACATCATTCAGTTCAGGAGGGCCTTTGGATGATGGCCGCATCAAACCGGACATTGTTGCTAATGGCGCAGGGCTGTATTCCTGTTTAGAGCAGAGTGATTCTGATTATGGAACGTATTGGGGTACATCCATGGCTGCTCCAAGCGCAGCTGGTTCTTTAACCCTAGTCCGCCAGCAATATGAGACAGTTATGGATACCAGTATTCGTGCCGCCACGCTAAAAGGTTTGGCCATCCATACAGCCGATGAAGCTGGAGCCCATGCAGGGCCTGATTATAAATTTGGCTGGGGATTAATGAATACAGAAAAAGCAGTCAATGTTATTTCTACGCTTGGTGATGGTCATGATATTATTGAAGATGAATTACCTTATCTTGACAGCCTGGAATATGAATTCACTAGTTTGGGCGCCGATCCATTTCGGGCAACATTGAGCTGGAGTGATCCACCGGGAACACCGGTTGCTGCTAGTTTAGATCCTGGTGATATTATGCTGGTCCACGATCTGGATCTGCGGGTGGTCGACCCCAACGGCCAAGTTCACTTTCCCTTTAAATTGAACAAGTATGACCCCACACAGGCAGCCTTCACCGGTGACAATATTGTTGATAACGTTGAACAGGTTTTTATCGATTTAACAACATCGGGAACGTATACAGTTCGTGTTAAGCACAAAGGCATTATGCAAACCAACCAATTGTTTGGATTAATTATTTCGTATGGTACGAGCATCCCCGAAATGGTTCATGTATCTCCTTCCGGAAATGATGGTACAGGTGACGGCTCGGCAGAAAACCCTTATGTGTCTATTCAAGCCGCCCTTGATTTTGCCGGAATGGGCGATACAATCCTGGTGGCACCGGGAACGTACATCGAAAATGTGGAGCTTGAAAACCAGAGCCACGTTATCGCTTCCTATTATTTACTGGATGGTGATTCCAGCCATATTGAAAACACGGTTATTGATGGCGGCGGACAGGGGCAGGTTATATCCATGAACTTAGCTGGGCCAAATACTAAACTGATTGGATTCACAATCACAAATGGTTATACAACAACCGGCGGCGCTGGTCTTTATTGCGTCAATAGCTTTCCTACAATTTCCAATTGTATTTTTAAGGAAAATAACGCCGGTATTAGTAATCCATCAATTAACGGTGGCAGTATTTCAGCAAATTATTCTGAAATCACAATGGAACATGTTTTTCTTTACACCAACTATGCAGCAGGACAGGGCGGCGGTGTTTATGCAGAACAAAGCCGTATAGATGCATCCAATGTACTTGTAATTAACAATTTTGTATATGCTAAAGGTGGAGCGTTTGCGTTCTATGAATCCACAGGTACATTAGATCATATAACGATCGCAAATAATTATGCCGAGATTGAAGGCGGAGCACTATTTTTACAGGAAAGTGAAGTGACTATTACCAATTCCATAATCTGGGGGAATCATCCCCAGCAGATAGTGTTTTCTGAATTTGGTGATCAATCAATAGTTAATATTCATAATTCTATTTTGGATGGTTATGTAACGGGCGTGGAAACGTATAATAACGGCACGGTGAATTTTGGTCTCTTTGATGTTTTTGACACCGATCCATTATTTTGTGAACCGGACAGCGGGAATTATTATATAGCTGAAAATTCACCATGTGTAGGCCTTGGTGATGACGGTAACACTATTGGTTTCTATGGCGTTGGCTGCGGAGAAATTGTAGCAATTGATGAAGAACTAAATACTCCCGAAACTTTTAAACTGTTTGCGCCGTATCCGAATCCATTTAACCCAACAACCACGATCCGGTTTAGTGTGGCATCGACACAATCATCGCAAATATATATTTACGATATAACCGGGCGATTGGTGGCAACGATCATTGATGAACATATGAATCCGGGAGAACACGAAATCAACTGGCATGCAGACAACCTTTCCAGTGGAATGTATTTTGTTCGACTGCAGAGTGGTGATCTTGTGCAAACACAAAAACTCATTCTATTAAAATAATGCAAACATTAAGGCCGTTTCATTTAGCAATACCTGTTCATGACCTTGAACTTGCTCGTGAATTCTATGGCAGAATTTTAGGTTGTTCCACAGGACGTGAATCAGATATTTGGATCGATTACGATTTTTTTGGGCACCAGCTGGTCACCCATTTGGATAGCAATATGAATGCAAGTGAAATATCCAATCCAGTCGATGGTGATAAGGTGCCCGTACCCCATTTTGGTATCATTCTAAAGAAAAAGGATTGGGATGCACTGACCCAAAAACTTTCAGCAGCGAACATTAAATTCATCATTGAACCGCACACACGGTTCAAAAGTAACGTTGGCGAACAGTCCACAATGTTTATAAAAGACCCCAGCGGGAATGCCTTGGAATTCAAGTCATTCCAGGATGATGATCACATTTTTAACAAATAATGGTATGAGTACGAATCAATATATAAAAGCACAACTACAACAGGAATTGCTGCCCGGCGAGTATGACGAAATCAGGGCCTTGTGGAAAGTTCACTCCATCGCTGAAGACCAGCGGGATATTGACGGGTTAATGTCTACCTTAACTGATGATTGTGTCTATGAACTGCCGCAAGCCGTACATTCATGGCAAAGAAAAGCAGGAGCAGAGCAATTTTATATAGAATTATTGACGGCATTCCCGGATATTCATTTTGACCTGGAAAACATTATCATTGGACCCCAGGGTGTTTTTGAATTGGCAAATGTATCGGCAACATTCAAGGAAAAATGGCTGGATCAAATACCAACAAACGATGCGATTGAGTTCAAGGTAAATATCATTTTCCCCTGGGACAGAGAATTAAAAAAGTTTAAGGGTGAAATTGTATACATTGACACCTATGATCAAATAATGAATCAATAAAGGCAAATGATGAATTACAATAAAACAAAAGTTGATTTTACCAACCTGCCTGAATGGGTCACATTTTTACGTGATGACTTAAAACTGAAAGGTGTGGGCATTGGACTGATCCACCTCCTGGCCGGCAAGGGGTATAAATTCCTCCACCAGCACAAAGAACAGGAAGAGGTCTATTTTATTTTAGACGGCAAGGGGATCATTCACGTGGATGGCGAGGACATTGCAGTAGTAAAAGGGGATGTGGTAAAAATTGATCCGGAAGGCAAGCGGGCCGTGAAGGCAGCGGATGACAGTGACCTGGTTGCCCTTTGTGTGGGCGGCGTGCCTAAAGGCGGCTATCCTCATTATTCTGATTCCCTTGCATTGATTGATGACGGCATCCCGGACTATGACAACCCACCGTACTGGTATGCCGATGATGATGATGTTAAGAGTCTATTAAAACGACTGAAGGAAAAAAGAACAGAACGTACTAGAAATAAATAATCTGTTTAAATTTTAATAATTTATCCCAACCCTTTAGCTATACGGTCATTCCAGGATTCTCTGCCTTGTGATCCAGGTACTTCTTCCATGGTGATGCATTCATCCATATTTAGTTAAGGGTAGGACAGAGTACATCGCACATCACAATCTTGAACCTTAAATTTTTAGTCCGAAATTTATTTACTGACTAACTCTTCCGTTTCCTTCTTTATATCGCCCGTCCAATTATTGTCACGATTCGCGCTTAATGCATTCGCTTTTTTTGCGAGTCGCTTATCTGCCAAATCATGGTGTGTTGTAAGAAATTGTAATGAATGCCCTACAAACTCACGGACAGTTTTAAAGCCATGTTTATCCATAAAGTTTGATAACCCTTCGCACATTTCTTCAACCATCTCGTAGCCCTGCAACATTACACCTGTACATACCTGAACAGTAGAACTTCCCATTAGGATAAATTCAATCGCTTCACGACTGCTGATAACACCGCCGATACCTGATATTTCTGCATCAGGGACACCTCTTCCTATTTCGGAAACCATGCGCAACGCAATGGGTTTTACAGCATAATAAGAATATCCGCCAGGGGTTGAATGCCCCTCCACCGTGGGCATTGGAGCCAACGTTTCGAGATCAATATTTAGGATGGATGATATGGTATTGATCGCTGAGACGCCACCTGCACCACCTTCCATCGATGCTTTAGCAGGTTTGGTGATGTCTAAAATATCGGGAGTCATTTTAGCCCATATTGGCAAGTTCGTAACTTCGGTAACCCAACCCGTTACTTCTCTCACCATATCGGGACTCTGTCCCATGGCTGCCCCCATGCCTTCTTCGGGATGTCCGTGAGGGCAAGAGAAATTCAGTTCAAACATATCTACACCCGTTTCAGCTATTCTACCGACTAATTCCTGCCATGAATCCTTATTGTATTTCTCCATTATCGAAGAGATTAACACTTTGTCAGGATGAGTATCTTTTATTTTCTTGAATTCATCAAGCCAAACTTCTAATGTTCTGTCGGAAATAAGTTCGATATTCTCGAAACCGATAATTTCACCACTTGGGGTTTTTAACTTCCCATAGCGAGGCGCAACATTGATGACCGGAGTCTCTGTCAAACTCACCGTTTTTGCGGAAACACCACCCCAGCCATTATCAAAAGCCTTGATGATGGTTTTTGAATTAGTGCTGGGAGGCCCTGACCCAATCACAAATGGGTTGGGAAATCTAATGCCGTTTACTTCTATGCTTAAATCTGTCATAAATTTCTCTTTATATTAATTTGTTTAAAGTTCAACCAACTTATCATAGGTTTCTGGACGACGGTCACGAAAAAATTGCCAAGTGGAGCGAACATCATCAATCATATCCAAATCAAATTCTGCAACCAGCAATTCATCCTTATTGCGGGATGCTTCAGCAATGATCTGTCCTCGTGGATTCACAAAATAAGACGTGCCGTAAAATTCACCCAAGTCCCAGGGTTTTTCTGTTCCAACTCGGTTGATGCAACCCATGAAATATCCATTTGCTGCCGCATGGGCCGGCTGCTCTAATTTCCATAAATATTCACTCAAACCGGCCACGGTTGCAGAAGGATTGTAAACGATTTCTGCGCCATTCAATCCAAGGCATCTTGCCCCATCAGGAAAGTGACGGTCGTAACAAATGTAGACTCCTACTTTTGCATATTTTGTTTCGAAAATGGGATAACCCAAATTCCCTGGTTTGAAAAAAAATTTTTCCCAGAATCCAGATGTATGGGGAATATGATTCTTGCGGTATTTGCCCAAGTATTCACCATCGGCATCAATGACAGCAGCCGTATTATAAAGAACGCCGGGCTGCTCTTTTTCATATACGGGTACAATAATAACCATGTTGTATTTTTTTGCATACGCCTGCATCTGTTCCGTGGCGGGACCAGGAACTGTTTCTGCCGAAGCATACCAAGCATTGTCTTGTCCCGGACAAAAATAAGGCGTGTTGAATATTTCCTGAAGGCATAAGATCTGAACGCCCTGTTTTCCCGCATCTTCAATAAAAGGAATATGTTTTTGGACCATGGCATCTTTGATTTCTGCAATGCTTCCTTCGCCCTCTGTCATGGAAAGACTCATCTGGATCAACCCGGATTTAATATTTCTTGGCATGTTTGTTCTCCTTGATAATTTTTTATTATTTCATTCCGCCATAAAGGCCGCGTTTTAAAAATTGGCCATCACCTTTTTTGCCTATATAGTTACACTCCTTAATGATGATTTTTCCCCGAGAAAGAACAGTTTCCGTAAAACCGGTTACCTCGAATCCTTCGTAGGCATTGTAATCCACTCTCATGTGATGGGTGCAGGCATTATTAATGCTGATTGTTTCTTTTCGATTGGGGTCAAATAATACAATGTCCGCATCGCTGCCCACAGCGATTGTCCCTTTTTTTGGAAATAGTCCAAATGTTTTTGCCGCTGCTGTGGAAGTCAATTCAACAAATTTATTTAAGGAAATTCGCCCCGTATTTACACCGCCATTGTATACAAGGCTCATACGATTCTCTACACCGGGACCGCCATTTGGGATTTTTGAAAAATCATCAATCCCTAGTATTTTTTGATCCTTGAAACAGAACGGGCAATGATCCGTGGAAATGGATTGTAGATCGCCAAACCGAAGCCCCTTCCAAAGTTCATCCTGATTCCATTTTTCCCGTAATGCCGGCGTCATAACATATTTGGCGCCTTCAAATCCCTCCTGTTCATAATAAGAATGATCAAGAAAAAGATACTGTGGACAGGTTTCCGCAAATGCATGAACACCTCGATTCCGCGCCAGCATCACTTGTTCCAAGGCATCAGAACTGGAGAGGTGAACGATATAAACGGGGACTTGGGCAACCTCCGCAATTGAAATGGCACGATGGACACCCTCTGCTTCCATTCGTGTGGGGCGGGTCAGGGCATGATATTTTGGCTCTGTTTTTCCTTCTGCCAAAGCGATTTTTACAATTTCATCAATGACAATACCGTTTTCAGCGTGCATACACACAACTGTTCCGTTTTCACCCGCTTGGCGCATGGCACGATAAATGGTTCCATCGTCCACGTACAAGACACCCGGATAGGCCATGAATAGTTTGTAGGATGTAACACCATCATCAGCCAGCATTTTCATTTCATGGACGCGGTTATCCTCCAAATCAGTGATAATCATGTGAAACCCATAATCGATGGCTGTTTTCCCTTCTGCTTTTTCGTGCCATGTATCTAGAGCTTCCAGCGTTGATTGGCCTTTGGTTTGGATGGCAAAATCTATCAGTGTTGTAGTACCGCCATGAGCCGCTGCCAGGGTTCCCGTTTCAAAGTCGTCTGCGGAGGTGGTGCCGCCAAAAGGCATGTCCAAATGGGTATGGGGATCCAACCCGCCAGGAAATAAATATTTTTCGGAAGCATCGATAACTTCATCTGCTTCCATTTCCAGGTTTTTTCCAATGAGACTCACCGTTTCATTTTCAATAAAAACATCACCCATATAGTCATCCACTGCGGTGATGACACGTCCATTTTTAATCAGTACTGACATAATTTTTCACTTGTTTTGATTTTATCTTTTTTCACAATTTTTTAATGATTACCCCAAGCATTGAGTCCCCGCTCTTCATCGGTTCCCGGTATCGTATTATCCAACAGCAATGCTGTAAAAGCGCCTACAGCCATACCGGTGCTCCCTAATGTATTTAAAATATTCGCTATCCACGCCGGTTCTAAAAGGATGGGATGCTGTCCAAAATATTCCGGTACCGACAGTCCCATAAAAAAGGCAAATCCCAGGATAAATAAATTTCGTGCAGAATTGAGATCAACGAATTGCAGGTTGGAGAGTCCCACAGCGGCGATCATCCCAAACATGGCACAATACATGCCGCCCACGATTGGCTGGGGAATGGTCGTAAACAGCGCACCGAATTTGGAAACCATTCCCAGCAAGATCATGATCACAGCACCGGCCTGAACCACCCGTCGGGAACCGACCCGCGTTAATCCAATGGCACCAATATTTTCACTGTAAGACGTGGTTCCGTTTCCTGTACCAAAAATCCCGGCTACCAAACAGCCAATTCCTTCAAATGTAATACCGCGGTTGATGGTATCTTTATCGGGAGTTGGTGCTCCGGAAAGTCGGGCGCAAGCATAATAATCCCCAATAGATTCCACCATGGATGCAATATATCCCGCCACCATTCCCACAATTGCAGCAGCCCCAAACTGTGGCATGCCCCACTGGAATGGATAGGGAACCCGAAACCATGGTGCGTTTTTTAAATTATCCAGACTTGTGTGGGAAGGATGTCCTTCAGGGAAAAATCCCAATGTTGTGAAGAAAGCAGACACAGCCCAAGCAACGGCAATTGCGAGCAGAATAGGATACAATTCAAACGTGCGATTTTTATGCCGCAGATATTGACTGAAAAGAATTATCAGAAAAATGGTTAAACCGCCGATGGGCCAATGTCGGCCTGCTTCCGGTGCACCAAATTTGAAAAGGGCCAGTCCGATCAGGGCGATTGTAGGCGCAATGGTGATGGGTCCAACATATCGTAACATACGACCAATAATTCCACTGGCTCCAACAATGATCTCCATCACTGATCCGGCAATAATGGCTCCTTGAACGTGTTGCATTCGTACTTCCCACCCAGCGTTTGCCAATGCCGCCATTCCACAAATAGCAAATGTGGGTGCTAAAAATGAGAAAGTTCCTCCTTGAACAATGGGTAAACGATTTCCCCAAATGGTTTGAAGTAAAGTGGTTATGCCGCTCACAAAAAACATTGTTGCAATGAGCCACCCCTTTTGTACAGGATCTGTAATACCAAAGGCTGGAGCCAAGATCAATGGGATAGCCACTGTTGACCCAAACATGGTGAGATAATGTTGTAGCCCTAGAATGATCGTTTCTTGCAACGGAGGTGAATCGTCTATGCCATATAACAATGATGTTTTCTTTTCTGTCATATATACCCTTATTTAGTCACTATTATCATATAATCATGATCGTAAGTGGTTGCAAGACTGACAAGCAGCCTCGAACAGAATGGTTTGCTTCATGTATTTTTTGGTATGTTGTGAATTCACTGGAAGTTAATAACACAATAGAATTGAAAACAGCCATAACTCAAATTGATATTTTTATGCTAGATGACATACTTATTATTAAAGTCAGTGGTTGAATAATAATCTTTTACATTGGCTA
The DNA here is from genome assembly GCA_964582455.1 of uncultured bacterium. GTDB lineage: Bacteria > Fidelibacterota > Marinisomatia > Marinisomatales > TCS55 > UBA2126. The sequence continues at coordinate 130,440 of CAZORD010000001.1, forward strand.
TTGTAATGAGTCAGACAGAAAAAACAAATCAAATGAATAGACAGAAATACACCCAATTAATTACTCTCATATCTACTCTGTTAATTATGAGTGGTTGCAGTAAAAAAGTCACCATAAACAGTTCTTGGGCTCAACAACCGATTATAATCGATGGATACCTGGATGAATGGCAGGATGGATTCCATTTTTTTGAAGATGACGGTGTAGCTGTAGGATTAAAGAATGACTCTGATTTTCTTTATATCGCAATTGAAGCGGTTGACGAACGAACAATCAGGCAAATAGGAAGCACCGGATTTACACTCTGGTTTGATCCTGAAGGCAAGAAAAAGAAAGTATTAGGAATAAAATTTCCATCAGATTTTCAAAGCCGCAAACAGAAACATACTGATTACGGCAGTTATGATAATCGTGATCCATTTTTTGCATTTCCTGGCCAAATAATTATTATAGAACCCGAAAAAGATAAAATAATCCATGCTGATCCAAATGATGAAAATGGTTTGCATTGGAGAATGAGTAACAACCGGGGGTTGTTTGTTTTTGAATTTAAGATTCCACTGAAACGAACATATAATACTCCTTTTGCCGTTAACACTGAAACAAATCGAACCATTAGCATTGGACTGACCAATGATTTACCCCAAAGGGGAAAAAGAACTGGCGGTATGCAACAGCGCAGAGTTGGCAGAACCGGTCAAGGTGGTATGGGACGCAGCAGGGGTAAAGGGCGTGGTTTCCAAAAACAGCGTAATGTAGAACCAATGGAAATCTGGATAAAATCTCAACTAGCCAGTTATTAAATTCCATGTAAAGATTGAGCAAATATTCACATGCAAGTCCACTATTTAGGCCATATCGTCTTTTACGTAAAAGACCTGAAAACTTCACTGCATTTTTATAGGGATATACTTGGTTTACAAGAGATCGGGCCGGCAAAACAATCATTCAAAGCAGCAGCATTAACCAGCGGCCGGACCCATCACGAATTACTGCTGATAGAAGTAGGAACTGCTCCGGGACCTCCTACTGGAGCACGTCGCGGGTTCTACCACGCCGGATTCAAAGTGGGAGATTCTATGGAAGAATTGAAAAAAGTATTAGCAGAATTAAAAAACGCCGGAATAGAGATAAATGGTATGAGCGATCATACAGTGAGTAAAAGTATATATGTCTTTGACCCTGACGGAAATGAAATTGAATTATATATAGATGATAAAGATATTGATTGGAAAAAGAACCCCGAATTGGTCCTGGTGCCTATTAAGCCCCTTGACTTGTCTTAATTGACTAACTTAAATGCAAAATAATTTTGAGTAAAATCCGGGAATAAGTACGTATTATCTATAGAATCACTATTTGTTGGTTCGACAAAAAATAGACCCCAGAACACTTTCCTATCTTTATCCCCTATCCCTCCTTCGTTGTTCTGGGGTTTTTGTTATAAAAAAATATCAATTGTTGTAACTAATGGATTGATCATTAATTTCCCATTCTGATAATGATGATAATCCATGTCTGACGGCGAATTAACACTATTACAAGACGTAAAAAATTCTAAAAAAGGTGCGTTCAAACAGCTGTTTCACCAATATCATGCCACCTTGTTCCGGTTTATTGTATACCGTATGCATGATGAAGACCTGGCAGAAGATATCGTGCAGGAGACTTTCTTACGTGTTTGGAATAACCGTGCAACACTGGATCCGAAAAAATCATTCTTTTCACTCATTGCCAAGATCGGCACCAATTTATGCTATGACCATTTCCGGTATCAGGAAGTTCGAATTCGCCATAAAGATACGGTTCCAAAACCAGAGCAATCTCATTATGATGATCCTCAAAAGTCCCAGGAATTAAATGAGTTACAGGATGAGATTAATCGTATTGTAAATGATCATTTACCTGAAAAATGCAGGGAAATTTTTGTTTTGAGCCGTTTGGAAGGATTAGCAAATAAGGAAATAGCAGCTATATTGGATTTGTCAAAGAGGACAGTAGAAAATCAATTGTACAGGGCGCTAAAAATATTAAAGAAACATTTGAAGAATTATTTGTGAGTGAGTACGCTGAAAAAAACGTTATATGAGCAGAAACAAGAAACCAATTTTTTAACAACAAAAAAATATATTAAAAACAGATTTAAATAATGAAAAACTTTGAAAATAGATTAGATCGAATCATGCAGCGCATCTGGGAAGAAAGCGCCAAGATTCGGTTACCAGAAGTTCCAGATACAAATGATGCCTGGATGCGGATGGAACAGCTTATGGATATTCAGGAAACTGAATCCATCCAGAAAACTGCAATAAAACCAATGATACCAGCGCTATTCGGAAGGCCCAAACTCGTTTGGGCTGTTGCTGCAGCTTTGGCATTAACATTGATTTCCCCCATTTTATATAATAATTACACAACAACATCAATCGTCGCTGAACGCGCAGAATTCAAAACTGTAACGTTGGTGGATGGATCAATTGTGAAATTGAATGCGGAAAGTAAGCTCGCCTATAAAAAAGATTTTGGCAGTGACCATCGCAACGTAACATTAAATGGTGAAGCATATTTTGATGTTGAAAAAGGAGAGGTTCCATTTATAGTGGAATTTGGATCCGCAGCGGTGGAAGTATTGGGTACGCAATTTAATATTCATTCCCGTGGAACAGATATAGGTGTATCGGTCCTGGAAGGAATTGTAAAAGTTTCTGGAACTGAAGAATCCAAAGATGTTGTTTTAACTGCAGGCCAGATGGTTGGCTTTGATCCTGCCAGCAACCCCGGCTTACCAGAAACAATTGATCACAATAATTACCCGGGCTGGATTTATAACAGGCTGATCCTGGAAAGCACAAATCTAAAGACTGTTTGTAAAGAAATTGAGCGTAAATTTGACGTGAAAATTGAATTTGCGAGTGCCGACCTTGCTAACATAACAGTTACAGGTGTCATAGAAGCGGATAATTTTAATCCCGTTATGGAAACACTCGCTACTTTAGCACAACGGTCTTTTAAGTTTGAAAAGGATACTTACATCATCTACTAATGGTTGCCTAGTTAACATACTTCTAGTCTTTCTTGCAATAAATCCCGCTTTGCCCCAAGAGCAAAGCGGGATTTATTTTGATGTCCAAAATCAACCCCTCAATACTGTTCTTGATTCATTAATCAATCAATATCAACTGTCCATTGTTTACCAGGATAGTTATCTGGAAAATGTTTTCATCACTTCAAAATGTTCCGGGTGTACAGATGAAGAAGCTATTGCTCTGTTATTGAATAATACTGGATTACAGTGGTCTAAAAAAAATAATCAATTCATTATTATTTCGGAAAAAGGATGGAATGATCCTTATAGTATAACCGGTTATGTTCTTGACCAAGATAATGGTGAATTCATACCCCACGCCAATATTAGTATTTTAAATACATTTACCGGTGGTGTTTCAAATGAGAATGGTTTTTATAATATAACAGGCATTACTGCCGAGCAATGCACGTTAAGTGTTTCCTATATCGGTTATGGAGTAGAAAAAGTTCCCATTCGTAAGAGTGAAGCCCGCAATTCAATCATTCGTATCCATTTGTTACCAAGGATCCTTGCCAGTGAAGATATCAATGTAACAGGTAATCAAGCTGATATTATGAAGCAGGGTGAGCAAATCAGCCAGTTATCCTATTCTCCAAGGAATGTTGCCATGCTGCCCAATCTTGGTGAAAATGATGTGCTGCGTTCGTTACAATTACTGCCTGGAATTCAAGGTGGGAATACAGGATCAGCAGGACTTTATATCCGTGGGGGAACCCCTGATCAAAACCAGATTATCCTGGATGGCATGACGTTATATCAAATGGATCATTTTTTTGGTTTTGTTAGCTCAATTAATGCGCTGGCTGTCAAAGATATACAAGTATACAAAGGAGGGATTCCTGCCCGTTATGGAGGCCGTGTAAATAGTGTCATAAATCTGACAGGCAAAAATGGCGATATGAATAAAACCCAGGTTTCTTTATTCACTAATCAACTGAGTAGTGGATTTTCCCTGCAGCAGCCGCTGTTTAATCGTGGGAGTTTTTTATTAACCCACAGGCAAACATTTACTGATCAATTGCACACCAAATTTTACAGAAAAATACACAAATTTTTATCGGGCGGCAGCGGTTTGAATGTTGGTGGAGATGTGGTTTTAATCGATTCTACCGCAACTCAAACATATAGCCCTGAATTTCAATTTTCTGATTTGAATGCAAAATTAACTGTGATGCCTACCGCCAGAAATATTATTTCATTAAGCTTTTATACAAGTGAGGATATTCTTTCAGAAAACAGCAGCTTCGTTTTCGATGAGAGTGGAAATTTCCAATATCAGCAAAAAGATGATACAAAATGGCTTAATAAAGGTCTGAGCCTCAAATTTTCGCACCAGTGGAAAAATGCGTCTTATTCTCAATGGCTGCTTTCTAAATCAACTTATAACAGTAATCATGATTTAATGACTGAATCAGTTTCAGTATTAATGGATACAACGTTTGTTTATAAAGTTATAGGCGAGGATCAAAATGTGATTGAAGATTTGACCTTGCATTTTAATCATGAATGGGGATTAAATAATCATAAATTTGAAAGTGGGATCTGGCTGTCTAAATATTCAACAGATTTTGATGCCAACTTTAATAATTTACTCACAACTTTTCACATAGACAAAAAAGTAGATGGAAAGGTTTTGGCACTTTATTTTCAAGATAAATTTAATATAATACCGAGAGGAACCTTAACATCAGGATTAAGAGTATCAAATTATTCAATTGATAAGCAATGGACACTTTTACCACGTATGTCAATTCGATATGAACTTTCACATGTGTCAAATATCATGGCAGCATGGGGTAAGCATAAACAGTATTTACACCGCTTCAGTAATGATTTCATTTCCAGCGGCAGCAAATTTGTTTGGTTATTGTCAGCTGATTCATTGAAACCAATCAATGCTGAACAATTTGTAATCGGGTATCAGCAATCTTTTAGAAAATATGATATCAATCTCGAGTATTATTATAATAAAAAGTTCAATATTGCCAACTTCTCCAGATTTCATCATTATTCAAATTATTTATTTCCAGCAGATGCTTATACACCCGGTTTACTTATGCAGGGTAAAGAAATATCTAGAGGTTTTGAAATACTATTGAAAAAATCTGGAGGCAAAGTTCATGGGTGGATGAGTTACAATTATGGAGTAGCTGAATGGCTTTTTAATGATTTAAATGACATGAATTCATTTCCGACTGACTATGACCGTACCCATGATTTTAAATCTATTACTATGACAAATTATGGGCCTTGGCAGTTTACTCTTTCTTGGTTGTATTTTTCAGGACGGGCATTTACTGATGCAAAAAATTTGGAAATATATGAAGATGAAGATGGCAATATCGCCTTGGAAGCAAAACCAGGCTCATTTAATACATCACGTTTACCAGCTTCACACAGGCTTGATATAAGTATTGTCCGTTATTTATCCTGGGTAGGGTTTAATTGGGAATTTGGATTATCCTTGTTCAATGTTTATAATAATAAATACATTAGCCATAAGCGCTATACGTTTGCCTCAAAAGACAAAGATATACTCGTAAATGACGTTGAAATTATGGGTGTTACACCTACACTTTTCTTCAAAATCAGCCGTTAAAATATTTTCCTGTATCTAATTTCCCTGTATATTACATTTATTGACTGTTTTTGACAGTAAAATCAAAGATTTGAGAATGTTAAAGCATAAAACAATAATCTTTTTACTCGTCGCAGGATTGAGCAATATTTCTGCGCAGAGCTATAAAGTCGGTGATTATGTTGCTGATTTTACAGATTCTCTCTGTTCAACAGATGCTGAATGGACCCTCTATGATTATTTTGGTGACTTGAATGGCGGAGATTATAAGGTTATCTGGCTGGTGTTTTTTAATACATCATCCCGCCGTAGCCAATTAGAAGCAGCTTATACCCAAACGATCCACGATATGTACAATGAAGCGGGTTTAATTACTATTGGTATTGGTGCAGGCTGGAATGAAACGTACGATTGTAAAGATTGGGCCAAGAATTATGGTGTATCGTATCCGATTATTAATGATGACCGTTTAAACCTGAGAAGTTTATTCGTAGATGGATCTATCCCACACCACGTGATTATCGATCATAATATGCAAATAGTCTATACTGAAAAAGGAACGATCATGCCGCCACTGGGTAATGATTTCCTGATTTCTTTAAATGATGCTTTTCAGAATATGAGTGCACTTTCTGCCATAGATGAATCATTGTTGCCCAATGAGCCGCAGCTGAATTCGTGTTACCCAAATCCATTTAATAACTCAACAACTATTTCATACGTGATTAATGAAGAAACACCAGTCAATATAAATGTGATCGATCTGCAAGGAAGGGTTCGAAAATCGATTATAAATTATACTGCTCAATCTCCAGGAACATATTCATTTTCCTGGAATGCAGATCAACATTCAAGCGGTGTTTATTTCATCCAATTAGTTACTCAGTACACTATTCAGCATCAGAAAGTATTATTAGTGAAATAATCCTTATTCTTCTATCATCTTTTATTATAAAACCACCTTCAAGGTGGTTTTTTTGTGATATCTATCACTAAGACAAATAGTAAAAAGTATTATATTATGCTCAATAATTTCTTTTATACTTTTTTTTAGTAATTTCCCCTCGGCAATAAAATGAGTTACATCAATTCACCACCTCAAATTTCTATTCCCATTGCAGGACATGATAGTACTTTTCTTGTTCACAGGATTTTCTGTGTCGGCCGAAATTATTACAAGCATATAGCTGAAATGGGTTATGAAGAAACAGATATACCTTTTGTGTATTTTATGAAACCACCGGAAGCTATTGGAACAAATAACTGTACAATTTCAATACCAAGTTTCACGAATAAATTTCAGCATGAAGTAGAACTAGTATTAGCGATAGATGCAGAAGGATCAAATATTACATCAGCAACAGCACACGAGCACATTTATGGATATGCTGTGGGTATTGATCTAACATGTAGAGATATCCAAAAAGAAGCAAAAGAGCAGGGCAAGCCATGGACCCTTGCAAAAAGTATCCCTGATTCTGCACCGATTTCAAATATAACACCCGTCAAAGAATGTGGACATATTGAATCTGGAACGATTCAACTATCTGTTAATGGAGAGGAGCGACAGAAAAGTGATGTTAAAAATATGATCCGCAATCCAGCCATGATTATTAACGAATTATCAAAGATATATACTTTATTCCCAGGAGATATCATTTTTACAGGTACTCCTGAGGGTGTCGGCAATATCACGTCTGGTGATATAATTGTGGCAAATATTGATGGGCTAGAACCATTATCCTGCTCATTTATTTAACTTATTTTTGTTTTAACTGTCTTATCATTTTGCCAAGTCAATATAATGGATAGAATTACAAAAATTATATTTTACACACTTTTTATCTTTTAATAAAATGGATAACACTTATATAAAAAAGGGGTTATAACATTTATTGCTATTCAATAACAATCTCATCGATAAAGACCCAGCTGGGATTTCCTGATCCAGGATGCCATTCAGGACATACACCGATAGTTTTACCTCGAATGCGAATGTATCTAACTGGATATGCCAATTTTGCTTTAAAATCCATAATGGTTGGTTCATATTCTGTCAGGGGGACTTGATGAGTATAAGAATCAATCTTGTTGAATTTTCTGCCGTCGTTTGAAACTTCAAAAATTACCTCCTCGGGCATCCAGATCCAGCTGTCAGCATTTTGTAAAAAGGTCGCAGTTACCGAATAGATATCCCGCACTTTTCCCAAATCAATAGTCCCATAAAAATCACGGTCATAAAATCCCTGCCAAGATCCCCAGGCAGTGGAGATGCCTCGGACGGAATCAAATAATCCCTTATTACCGCCAGCCGTGTATTGCAGACTGTAGGGCTCATGATATGTAATATTAATATCGTATGGCAATTTTGTGTAGCGCACGGATTCAATATAGCTGGGTAATAATCCATCTTTCATGGCTATAGCCTGAACATGGGTTGATTGTGAAATGGTGATCGGCTGTTGGTATCTGCGGGCACTGGCGGATGGTGTAGAACCATCCAATGTATAGTATATGTCTGCTCCAGGTGTGCCACAATCCATCATGATAGCGATTTTATCCAAGAAGGCTCTTGCTGGATTAGTAATGGTCGGGTTCATAACCGCCTGTAATTTTAAAGTGGAAAATGGACGATCCGTTGGGCTGAAGCCCCACTCAATATTGGGTGTTGAACCCATAACAAATTCCAAAACTCCCCCTGCCATTATATCAGCATGTTTTATAAATGATGCTGAATAATCTTCATTTTTGAGTGTTGCTGATTGGATATATTTATTATCTGAAGATGCACCTGGTGCTTTTATGGTAAATGATTTACCATTTTCAAGATGTAATGAAACTTCTTCAAAAAGAGGTACTCCAATTGCATAAAAATCCTGTCCGGGAGTGACGGGATAAAATCCAATGGCTGAAAAGATATACCATGCAGACATTTGCCCGCAATCTTCATTTCCGCAAAGACCATCTCTTCCAGTTGTATACAGATTATCCATAATTTGGCGTACTTGCTCCTGTGTTTTGAATGCTCGTCCTGTATAATTATAGAGATAGGCGTAATTGTAGCTGGATTCATTGCCGTGGGCGTATTGTCCGATCATCCCTGTAATGTCTGGTTGATGGCGACCTGATAGATCTGAAGAAACCGTGAAAAGTTGATCCAACTTATTTGAGAAATCTGATTCTCCGCCCATCATCTCAATCATACCGTTAATATCGTGGGGGATAAAAAAGCTGTACTGCCAGGCATTGGCTTCTGTATAAATGGAATTTACTTCACTGGGGTCAAAGGGTGTTACCCAGGTACCAAATTTTTTACCGCGCATAAATTCTGTTTCAGCGTCAAAGACATTCAAGTAATTCAAAGATCTGCGATAGAATAGATCAGCAATCTCTGACTTACCCATGTCATCGGCCATGATTGCAATACACCAATCATCATAAGCGTATTCCAACGTTTTGGAAACGGATTCATTTTCCCATTCCAGGGCGATATAACCTTCACTTCTATAAGTATCCAACCCCAAGTGGTCCTGCATTGCAGATTCCACCATTACGTTCAATGCCGCTTCATGGTCGAAATTACGGAGGCCTTTCATAAACGCATCTACGATAACAGGAATGGAATGATAACCAATCATTGAACCCGTTTCATTGGCTGCCAATTCCCAGACAGGGAGGAGGCCGCCTTCTGCAGTTTTTGTAAGGAGTGTGCGTACTAATTCTTCAGCAAATGACGGCTTCAATACTGTAAACAGTGGGTGGGTAGCACGAAACGTATTCCAAAGTGAAAAAACAGTATATATGTTTTCATTTGCAGGCAGGGTATGGATATTCAAATCAGCCCCGCGGTAACGTCCATCCACGTCTTGATACGTATTTGGTGCAATGAAACTATGATAGAGAGCTGTATAAAAATTCGTTTTTTCTTCTAGTGTTCCGCCTTTTATAGTCACTACTGATAATTCTTCTATCCAAGCTTGTTGCGCCCGCAAACGGATATAATCAAAATCCCAACCCTTGATTTCAGCTGCTAAATTTTTCCCGGCACCGGCGATATCCACTGCAGAAATGGCGACTTTAACCAATAGAGGGCCCTCTGGATCATTAAAGGTAAAAACACCTTTAATATTTTTTCCCGATGCTGACAATAAATCCTGGTTAAATTGATCGTCAATGGCAATACCAAACGAGTCAAACGGTTTGGAGAATTCAGCAGTGAAAAATATATACTGATCCTTGGCCCAACCCCTGGACCGCCGTATTCCAGATATTTTATTTTCCCCTGTTATTGCTAATGAACTTGCAATGACATTATCTCCCAAACCATGCTGCAGATCAAATAGGATGTGAGCTGGTTCAGAAGAAGAAAAAGTATATCGGTGCATTCCCGCCCGGGGAGACACAGTTAATTCTGCACGAATATTATCATCATCTAATGTAACAGCATAATAACCCGGTTCTGCTGTTTCAGTTTTGTGATCAAAAGCAGAACGGTATCCGGTTTCCGGTGCATTTTCGTCGCCGGGCATTATTTGAATTTCACCTGAACTGGGCATAACCAAAATATCACCATAATCAATAGCACCCGTTCCGGACAAATGGGTATGACTAAACCCTAGAATAGTCGGGTTTGAAGAATGATATCCAGAACAATTATCCCAGCCGCTGTTGCGTGTATCAGGTGAAAGCTGAACCATGCCAAAGGGCATGGTGGCACCGGGAAATGTATGACCGGAAGCGGCGGTACCAATGAATGGATCAACATAGTCCGTAACGGAAACTTTAGGTGAACAAGAAAAGCATAAAAGTAATAAAAATGTTACGGATGACTTGTAATAGTCGAGTCGTGACTGGTGTGGATTAATCAATAATATCTGGAGGATTAAAAACTGTTAATAATAATTTGAAACTATCTAATTCATTATTCGGCGTGAAAGTTACAGTTCTTTCAACTCCATGCAGAGGACAAAGTACTTTTATATATAATTTCTATGCGCCTTTTGATCACACCAGGTTCATTCAAACTCTAAAATAGCATAAATCAACCCAAAAGCATCATTGATATTGATAGCGCCATTGCTGTCATAATCTGCTGGCCAGGATTCCATATAGGTTGGTTCAGAAAAGTTCATGGCAAAATCCAATATCATCAATACATCAATAATACCCAATATTTCATCACGATTCACATCGCCTGCGGTAAACGGTTGAGCAGAAACGTACCACGAATCGAAGAGAATTTGCAGGGAATCTATGGGTTCAACCCCGGGGATTACGCTGTTTACGTTCAAGTGCAGATAGAGCGAATCAGGATTATCGTTAGCCTTGGCCATCCGAATGAATGCAGATAAAGAAGAAGTGCCATACTGGCTGCATCGTGAATCAGCTCCCGGCATATTCGCCCCTTGCAGTGCTGCCATGAGTTTAATATAAAGTGGACCCTCTGCAGCCAGGAAATTCAATTCTATATTATCGAGTACTTCTTGTCCGGAAAGTATATTCCCCTGGATGGCATAATTTGGACCCAAAATATGGTTCTTGTAATCATAACAATTACTGCCGGTGTACGCAGAGCTGCGGTTACTGTCCAATAAAGCAATAATACCATATTGACGAATAGCTGGATTATTTTGGGCGTCATTATTTTCCAAAAGGTTTATGATCTCATCCGGTGTATAGCCCTGCTCCATCCAGTTATGGGCATTATTCTGGTTGGCCTGGTTCCAGTATGATTGCGTATGGATTGCGCCGGTAGTGGGAATGATATCACTGATTATAATAGAACCATCGATACAGGATGCCCCGGCACTGCCGATCTCCATGGTATTGGTGTCCACGGCAACAATAGAAAACGTGTCCTGTGCAAAGTTTATTGAAATGATACAGAACCAAATAAGGTAATTATAGTGATTTTGGATTAAGCGCATGTCTCAATGTAGAGCAGAATTGGGCATGATGCAATTTTGAATCAGATGTGTTGCTATAAGTTTAAAAATCAGCTAATTTTATTAACTGTGAATTCATTCAAAGAAATCAATATCAAATTAGATTCAAAACTGGATGCCCAAGGCAAGATGGCTCTAAAAGAACTGAATTCGTTTTTTAATCCCCGCGATTTCAACGTTGCTACTAATGGATCAACTCTAACTGTTAACCTGCGGGCTCTTGATTTTCAGCAATTTTCCCTGATTAAAAATACTGTCGAAGCAGACTGTGGGCAGGAAATAACGCAAATTCTCAATGAAATTGAAAAATCTATTCATGATATCAAAAGTTATGGCATCAAAAGCGGCAAACGGCTCTATATAGATTATAACAGCGAGCGTAAGGTAAAAAACAGGGTGGCTAAAGAAGGCCGTCGGGGAAAACATTATTATGCAATGAATCATAAATTCATAGATCAGGATGGCGAGCTGCCGGTGGAATTCAACAACCAAATCATTTGCGGCGATAGCCAGAATGTCCTGCAAAAATTGCCGAATAACTGCATCGACCTTGTTTTTACATCACCACCTTATAATTTTGGGATGGAATACGAAAGCAGTGATGATGATCATAACTGGGATGCGTATTTCAAAAAGCTGTTTCGTATCTTGGATGAGTGCATCCGCGTTTTAAAATACGGCGGCCGGCTGGTCATTAATGTGCAGCCCTTGTTTTCTGATTATATCCCCAGCCATCATTTGATCAGCCAGCATTTGCTGCGCCGGAAACTTATTTGGAAAGGGGAAGTCCTCTGGGAAAAGAATAATTATAATTGTAAGTATACTGCCTGGGGAAGCTGGAAAAGCCCTAGTAATCCCTATTTGAAATATACATGGGAATTCATTGAGATCTTCTGCAAAGGAGCAATGAAGAAAACGGGTGATAAGGATAATATTGACATTTCAGCAGATGAATTCAAGGAATGGGTGGTTGCCAAATGGTCTGTATCCCCAGAACGAAAGATGAAAAAATATGACCATCCGGCCATGTTTCCAGAAAAATTGGCAGAGCGGGTTTTTAAATTATTTAGTTATAAGCATGATATAATATTAGATCCATTCAATGGCGCCGGCACAACCACTGCTGTTGCGAAAAAACTCGACCGCAGGTTTCTGGGTATTGACACTTCAGAACAATATTGCAAGACAGCTCGATCACGATTGGAATGATCTCAAATTGGAGGGGTGTTGTTTAAGATAAAAGTTTCCAATAAGATCATTGCTTACGCAACAGTATTGGTGCAGGAACATAATTTTGGCAACAGGGGTTTTGCTGATGGGAATGCTGCAGAACAACTTACCGGCATTATTGGTCAATGCACCATTCAAACCATGTTTCATGTAGATTTGATCACCGGAGAAGAAGGCTTCGACCACGGTGAAGACCTGGAGTTTTCCGGCTTGTCCATTGATGTGAAAACCATGGGCCGAACCACGGATGTTAAAGATTATTATGTAAATAATTTCATCGCGCTGCAAAAGGACTATCCCACGGACGTATTCATTTTCTGCAGTTATTACGAGGAGAAGAAAGAATTGACAGTTTGCGGTTGGTTACCGAAAGATGAACTGGATGAAAAAGCGAAATTTTTCAAAAAAGGGACGAAGCGATACCGTTCTGATAAAACCTGGTTTAAAACAAAAGCTGATCTGTATGAGATACCGAATAAAAAATTGAAGGCAGTGAAAACACCAGATGATTTGAAACAACAACTTAAGGATCTTACACTATCAACTAATTTTCAAACGTAAATTGCCTCTACTAATTATTAATATTTTTACTTATGACAATCATATGTGTCTTGTTTAGTCTACATAAGAAATAATATTTATGACCAAGATTCGGAATTAAAAAATGAAAAAAATTACTCTGTTATTAATATTTACAACTTTTCTTATGGGACAGCATCAGCGTGGAGGTTCACGGCAGATGCCTGCCATCGGTGTTTTAGAGGGTTTTGTCATTGATTCCAGCACTAGTATACCTATTGAATACGCTTCTGTATCTGTTAGCAAAATACGCGATGGCGAGATAGTTGCCGGAAGCGTTACCAACAAGCAAGGTTTTTTCAAGGTCAAAGAGATCCCTCTGGGACGCTACAGGGTGGTGGTGGAGTTTATCGGGTATGAAAAGATCATCATTGAGCCCATAAACATCTTCCCTGGTGAAGGTGGAGGAATAGAACAGGATCTAGGTGATATCAAATTATCCATTTCATCGGTGCAAATGGCTGAAGTAGATGTCATTGGTGAATTGCCCCAGTTTATTCAAACCATTGATAAAAAGATCTTTTTTGTAGACCAGAGCTTAACCGTTCAGGGCGGTACTGCGTCCGATGCGTTGAAGAAAATTCCTTCTGTGGATGTGGATATCGACGGCAATATCAGCCTGCGCGGGGACCAGAATGTAAATGTATTAATTGATGGCAAACCCAGCGGCTTGACCCATGGAGACAGGCGGGCCATGGTGGATAATATTCCGGCGGCCATGATTGACCGGGTGGAAGTGATCACCAACCCTTCTGCTAAGTATGATCCCGATGGTATGGGGGGAATTATTAATATCATTTTAAAACGCGGCATGTTTGAAGGACTCAATGGCAACACGTCCATTACCGCAGGTCAATTTGATCAATTCAATGCTTCCGGAATGCTCAATTTCCGCCGGGAAAAATTTAATGTTTTTTCCAACGCGAGTTATCGGGAAGGCTATCGTCAGGGGGATGGGTTTCGTACATTTATTATGGATTATGGAACCGCTGCTGATACATCTAAACAGAATACATCAAGGATAAGAATGCCAGTGTCTAAGACCCTAAAGCTGGGTGGGGACTACTATTTGACCGAAAAACAAACGCTCTCACTTAGCACAACATTTAGTGAACATGATAACACGTCTGAAGAGATCATACATTACATCTATCCCCGTGATTCGTTAGTGCAACAAGATGAAGTAGAATTTGGTTCAACCAAAGCGTTGGATCTGACATACGTCAGAGATTATGAGGATCCCCAGCAAAAGCTGGAACTGGACATATCTTATTCTTATAGTAGTGACCGGGAAAAACAAACACAACGTTATAATGAGCAGGGTCAAATCAATTCTGATGATTGGCGAACTAATATAGTTATAAGAGGGGATTATACGCATCCGTTCAGCAAGGGCTCGATCCTGGAAACAGGTTTCAAGGGCACAATAAAGAATTTTAATTCGGGTCTTCAATATTTAGTAGTGCCCTATGATTTCATGCACGGGGAAGATGTTTATGCCTTTTACGCAACACTGGCCCATGATTTTAACGCCATCTGGGGCCTTAAGCTTGGCCTTCGTGCTGAACAAGTTGAAACCAACATTCGCATGAATGCCGAGGGCGAACAGGACACAACAAATATTTTCACCACACTGATTGATGATGCTATTGCCAAAGCACCATTTTCAAATCCTTATTTTAAAATATATCCAAGTATGTTTTGGATGTACACAATTTCAGAAAAAGACCAGCTGCAGTTCGGGTATAGCAAAAGGGTTAATCGCCCTCGCCGCTGGTCCTCGAACCCTTTTCCCCGGGACTTTTTTGATACCAGCCATATTCGCACCGGTAATCCCTATGTAAAACCGGAATTCAGTGATGTAATGGAATTAAACTTTTCTCACTTTGACCGCAAGCTGACCTTAAATACGGGAGTATATTACAAAAAAGTAGTAGATATGATGCGCTGGTGGGATAGTGATTTTATAGCGGTAGGCGATACAACCTACGAGGTGATTTCTTCAGACAATGCCGGCTTCGGTGAATCCAATGGCATTGAATTCATGGTTAATTACCGGCCCATACCCTTGCTTAATCTAATGGTGTCTATGGTCACCTGGAATTCACGCACCTATGGTTCAGGTGAAGCGGACCTCAA
This sequence comes from uncultured bacterium, assembly GCA_964582455.1. Lineage (GTDB taxonomy): Bacteria > Fidelibacterota > Marinisomatia > Marinisomatales > TCS55 > UBA2126. Next base: position 145,999 of record CAZORD010000001.1, read on the forward strand.
TGGAACATCCAGTGGATATTATGCCCGTGGTATGTCAACGATTTCAATCCCCGGCATTGCACGGGTTGAACTATCGTCCAGGTACCGCGGTCCCATGAAATTTACTGATGGAGATATAAAAGCAAGTTTTACCATGGACTTTGCTATACAAAAGGGATTTCTGGACAATCGTCTGAATTTGACTTTCAAAGCCAGCGATGTATTTGACAGCGGCAAATTCAGGATCAATACAGAGCAGGCAGTGGACTTGGGCAGTTTAAGTTATACTCAAATCATGGAAGCCGAACGGCGCCATTCCCCGCGCACCATGTACCTGACCTTAAGCTACAATTTTGGAAAGATGGAGGAGAAGAAACGCTGGGGCCGGGGCAGAGAAGGTGATCACGGCGGCGGCGGTATGATGGAGATGGATTATTAGTTGCTGAATTTTGATCCCACCGGCGGGCGGTAGGTTTGGAACGGGATCATCAATAGATTTTTTATACTGGAATGTTCTTCCGGTTTCATGTGGGTGTCGATTCCATAAACAAGATCATCCATTTTTTTCACACTGGTTACAGTTCTGAATACGTGATCCCAGATGGAAAAGATATTGCCGTAATTACTATCCGTGTGAGGTTGAACATAATGATGATGGATCTTATGAAAATGGGGGGTGACAAAAATATAAGAGAATGCTTTATCCACAGCCAGCGGCATTTTGATATTGGCATGGGAAAAATGGGCAAAAAATGCGGAAATGGTCTGGTACATCATGACCAGACCGAATGAAGCACCTGTAACAAAAACGGCCAAAGTAGTGAAAAGTAATCGGAAAATATTCTCACCAGGATGATGCCGTAAACCACTGGTTACATCCACATTAGGATCTGTGTGATGGATGAGATGAAATTTCCACAGCCATTTTACATTGTGCTGGATCCAGTGGATCAGCCAAGCACCGATTAGGTCCATAAAGATCAGACCGCCAAGTACATAGAGCCAGAGAGGTAATTCGGTTAGATTTAATAATCCTGTTTGATTTGCTTCGTTATACCGTACGGTTGCCAGGATCAGTATGGCTCCGATCAAGTTGACAATAAGCGTAATTATAGTGAAGGTGATATTAATCCCGGCATGTTTCCATTTATTGTAATCCATGCGGAATAGGGGCAATCCAGATTCCAGGAGAAAGAAGAAAGTTAATCCGCCAACAAGGAAGACACCTCGGGCTTCATCTGAAATGTTGGTGAAGTATTGGATCAGTTCCTGCATAAATATGTTCTTTATTTACCTAACAAGAATACTATCTGTTCTTAAATTTTGCAAATAAAAAGCCATTCGAATTACAGGATGTTTTTGTTTGTATATTAAAATATGAAAAATTGGTTTAAAAATAATGCAGAATCATTGAACTGGAAATTGATCGGCTGGCTGGGTGCCGGCCTGGTTATTTTTGGATATTACCTCAATGCTAATGAATACATATTATCCTGGCTTGTCTGGATGGTAGGAAACACTATGGTAGGTATCTATTGCATATACAAAAAAGCCTATTCCACTGCAGCAATGTCATTTATTATTACGATCATGAATATTTATGGTTACATACGTTGGCTTTCATGAAACCGATCGTTTCAAAAAAAGACTTCCCCACAGCATATAAATTTGTTTATCTCAATGCGGCCAATGTGGCACTTATGTATAGCGGTGCGGAGCAGGTTATTAAAGATTGGGTTGCAGATGTTGCCCAGAATGGCAGCAATAATTTTGATGATCATGCAGAAGAAAATGTCTTCGAAGATTTGCACCGTGCAGCTGCGCGCTTGATCAACGCTGCAGCGGAGGATATTGCTGCCGGTTCAAGCGCCACAGAACTGCTTTGTTCACTGGCCTGGGCTGTATCTCCAGGAAAGGAGCAAAATGTTGTCAGTACTGAAATTGTATTCCCCAGCACGGTGTATCCCTGGCAGCGCGTGGCCAACTCTACAGGGTGCGAGATCAGGCTGGCTAAAGAAAAAAGTAATTTTATTCATACAGATGATATCATTGCTTTAATTGATCAGCATACAGCAGTTGTCTGTATTTCCCACGTAGAATATGGTAATGGTCAAACCTTTGATCTGCAACTTTTAGCAGAGGCAGCTCATGAGCATGATGCACTCTTGGTTGTGGATGCTACTCAATCTGCTGGAGCCATACCTATTGATGTCCAGTCATGTCCTGTAGATGTGTTAATCAGCGGAGCCTATAAATGGCTGTGTGGGCCATTTGGTGCGGCATTCATGTATGTTGCACCCCATCTTCAGGAAAAACTGGAACCGGGACTGGTTGGCTTTCGCAGTCATAAGAATATGTGGGATCTTGATGCCAGCCGGATAGTCTATCCGCAAGGGACCCAAAAGTTTGAATTCAGTACCATGGCCTTCGGCTGTGCAGTAGGGTTGACCAGAGCGATCGATTTCCTTAATGAGGTTGGGGTTGAGAACATTTTTCAATATAATCGGCAGTTGGGGGATAAATTGATCACGGGCCTGCGTTCATGTGATGCAGTAATCATATCACCTTTGGATGATAAGGACCGGTCATCCATCGTAACAGCCTATTTCAAAAATGTCGACTCTAAAGAAATAATTAAAAAGCTCAAGGCAGCCCAAGTATTTGTTTCCAGCCGGTCCAGTGCAATACGTTTTTCACCGCATCTTTATAATACCACTGAAGATATAGATAGTGCCCTAGCGGAAATTGTTAACAGTATTACAAACAGAAACCCCCGCTACTGCGGGGCTTGATGGGATACTAATTTTTTCACTTTTCTTCGCTTGAAGAATCATCCGATTCATTTTTCTTCTTTTGCTTAGATGCCATACCAGCACCGATTGCCAGACCTAAAGCGATACCTAATCCTACATTATCTATAGCCACACCAATTGCAGCACCTATGGCAATTCCAGCACCAATCATATTAACTGGTTTTTTCTTCATTTTATTCTCCTTTATTTGAGCCAGAGGCGTTTCATACCAAAAATTACACAAAATCACCCAACAATGTGGAGAAACAAAAAACCCCGCTAATGTGGGGTTGGATGAGATTCGTATAATTTTTAAAATCTAAAATTCAAACCTGCAAAAGGCAATGCCCCAATATCAATACCATCTTCGCTTGAAGTCCCACCCAATAACATTATTCCCATGCCACCTAACTTAATTTGAGCCCAATCAAGTAAGTCATATTCTAAATTAATAGATATAGTTGGCATGAACCCCATAAACCCTAAATGTGCAACATATTGACCGCAAAGAGTAGAAGAAATAGATAGTCTAGACTTTTTGTAAAAGTGTTTCCATCCAACTGTACCTGTAAATGCCATAATCATTGTTCCTCCACCAATAAAATATTCATCCATAGTTGTTTGTTTTATATTATAGGTATAGCCTATAAGGCTTAATCCAGTTCTATCATCAAACATCCCAAGTGATAGGTTATGTTTATTAAGAATGCTATTTTCTTCAGTAATAGCTTTATTGCTAAACTCTTTACCAGTCATAGGGTCAAAAGCTTGCCCCCAAGCCAACCCAATAAACAATAGTAGTGATATATACCTAACCATTTCCAAATCTACCCAATATCCAACAAACAAAAAAGTCCCGCTTGTCAAGGACAAACAGGGTTTCAATTAAGAGCGTGGTGGACGAGACTCGAACTCGCGACCTCCGGCTTGACAGTACAGCCAAATCCTATTCGACAAACTAAATTATTGTTCGGTATTTGAACGGTGGTTGAAACAGTGCTTAATTAAGATCCCTTACCAGATGATTATTATTAG
>CAZORD010000002.1:0-35475 GCA_964582455.1 uncultured bacterium
CACAGCTTATTATATAAGTGTAAAAGCCACAGATAACGCCGGGAATGAATCCACAACCATTACGTCAGACGGAGTGACGGTGGATACGGCCGCACCGGTAGCGGGGAATGTCTTTGATGGCACGGATACCGATATTGACTGGACAAACGACTCCACGAGTCTGACAGCCACGTGGAGTGATTTTAGTGACGCGTTGAGCGGTATTCAAAAGTATGAATATGCCATAGGGTCATCATCTGATAGTACGGATATTGTGGATTGGACGGATAATTCCACAGATACTACAATAACCAGAACTGATCTCACCCTGGCCAATGGCACCGCATATTACGTCAGTGTCCGTTCTACAGATAATGTTGGGAATGTCTCCACCACAGCCACATCAGACGGGATTACCGTTGATACGGATGATCCTATACTGGGCACACCTTTTGAGGGTTCATTTACAGCAGATGTAGATTATCAGAATAGTGATACCACACTGATCATTGTCTGGACAGGGAGTGATACAGCTTCGGGTATTGCACAGTATGAGTATGCCCTTGGGACTGCTTCCGCTGATTCCAATACGGTTACCTGGACCAGTTCTGGTACCGATACTGTTGTTATACTAACCAATCTGACTTTAGCTGAGGATACGACATATTATTTAAGCGCACGAGCAACAGATGTGGCCGGGAATGTCTCGGCTGTATCAACAGGGGATGGCATCACCATAGACATGACGGCTCCAGCTGGTACAATTGTAAATGACGGTATCGAGGATGATATTGCCTACACAGGTTCAGATTCTACGCTGTCAGCCAACTGGCCGGCCTTTACGGAAACAGTGTCTGGAATAGAAAAGTATGAGGTTGCCATCGGCACATCCAGCGGGGGAACCGATGTGGTGGATTGGTCGGATAACTCTACTGATACCTCATTTACCCAAACAAGTTTAAGCCTCTCCAGCGGCACAGCTTATTATATAAGTGTAAAAGCCACAGATAACGCCGGGAATGAATCCACAACCATTACGTCAGACGGCGTAACGGTGGATACCGCAGGACCCATCGCCGGTACTGTATTTGATGGAGATTCAGCGGATGTGGATTGGACCAATTCAGATTCAACCCTTGCTGCCAACTGGAAAGATTTCAGCGATCCATTAAGCGGTATCAATATTTATGAATATGCCATCGGTACGGAAATAGACAGTTTTGCCTTGGTCAATTGGACGTCTTCGGGGGCTGATACATTTTTCGTAGAATCCGATCTTAACTTAATTAGTAGCGAGACATACTATGTGTTTGTTAAAGCAACGGATTATGTTAATAATACAGGCAATATTGCGGCCAGTGACGGCATAACTGTAGATCTGATCATTCCCCTGGTCGGCGACCTTTACGACGGTGCTGATGCAGAAGATCTGGACTGGCAGTCATCCGATTCCACACTATCACTCTACTGGTCAGGTAGCGACTCCCGGGAATTGGACTATTATCAATATTCTGTCGGAACAGTTCAGGGAGATTCAAATGTAGTTGATTGGACAAGTGTGAGCATGAATAACAGCGTGATTCTTGAAAACGTGGAATTGCTGGAAGAACAGACTTATTATGGCAATGTCCGAGCGGTGGACAGGGCCGGCAATGTTTCCGATGTGGTTTCCAGCGATGGCATCACCATTGACTATACAGCGCCAGTAACCGGCTCCGTCAGTGATGGTTTGGGTGAAGATTTGACATTTACAGGCACGGCTGATTCACTATCTGCCAACTGGTCCGGATTTTCTGATTCGTTTAGCGGAATTCAATATTTTGAATATGCCATCGGAACAACGCTCCAGGGCACAGATGTTGTCAGCTGGACGCTGAATAATACCGATTCCACCATGATACACAGTGGATTGACCTTAACAAATGGTTCAGCATATTACGTTTCTGTCCGGGCCACAGATTTAGCCGAAAATGTTTCCAATATCGGAAGTTCCAATGGCGTTATTGTTGATATTGAAGCACCCATAGCAGGCAGTGTTTTCGATGGAGCAGGGCAGGATGAAGAATGGACAAATTCATACACTACGCTGGAGAGTAACTGGTCTGGATTTTCAGATGCCGTCAGTGGAATACAACATTATGAATATGCTATCGGCACAACTTCAGGTGCTACAGATGCCGTTGATTGGACCAACAATGGACTGGCAACATCATTTATTCGGGAAGATTTAACTCTGCAAAGCGGAACGACGTATTACATTTCTGTGCGGGCAACAGATTTTGTTGAAAATGCCAGCGCTGCTGCTACCAGCAACGGCATTACCGTGGATCAATTCAGCCCCACAGTAAGCGATCCTTTTGATGGTTCTTTAGCGGAAGATATAGACTGGCAGCAGGATAATACTACACTCATAGCTGCCTGGCAGGGGGATGATACACGGGAGATTGCCTATTATGAATATTCATTTGGTACAGCGCAAGGTGATTCCAATATTGTTGCCTGGATAGACAATGGTACCAGTACGGATGCAACGGTCACTGGACTGTCATTAACAAATGGAACAACATACTATGTAAATATCCGTGCCTATGATATGGCCGAAAACCAGTCTACGATGGTGTCGAGCAATGGTTTAACTATAGATTTCACAGCACCAGAAATTGGTGAAGTATTTGATGGTAGTGGTACTGATATCAATTTGTCCAACGATGCAGCAAATGCATCTGCTAACTGGATAGGATTTGTAGATTCATTAAGCGGAATTGAATTGTATGAGTATGCGTTAGGTTCTACATCCGGGGGTAATGACATTATTGATTGGACAGACAATGGAACAAGTACCTCAGTTCTGGAGCACAGTGGTTTAATCTTACAGCATGCAGAACAATACTATTTTTCTGTCCGTGCTACAGATCTGGTGGAGAATGTTTCTGCTGTTGCGTCCAGTGACGGCTTTGTGATTGATATTTATCCCGGCCCGCCGACGTTTGTTTCAATGACTTTTGACACCACATCAGAATTATTATCATTGGTAAATGACAGGGTAGTGGAGATTATGTTGTCAGAACCGTCTGTTAGCATGGATTTTAATTTGAATTCGAATTTTCCCGTAATTAATAGCTCTACATTAAGCAGTGATTCTATTCAAATTACTCTTACATCACCCTTTTACAGCTTGGATACATTAAGCTTTGAAATATCAAATCTCACTGACATGGTTGGGTTGGACAGTAATTATACTTTTACTATTTACACAGAAATTCTTTCCGATTATAATGCAGATGGTATGGTTGATGTTACAGACTTAAATACGTTTTCAACGGCATGGACTGCAGAAGATTTCAGTCTGGAACTCGGTCCCGTAACAGGAACCGTACCCCATTTAATACCTACCCCAGATAATGCGTTTGATTTGCGGGATATTATGTCATTTGCGCGGATGTGGCATTGGTCCAATAATACGCCTGCGCTAATGCTGGAAAATAATAATCAATTTGGTCCTGTATTAAATGCTGTACAATCCGGTAGAACACTTACAATAAATATGCCTGTCGATGCTGTTTCAGGACAAGTAGTCATTTTCTATAATCAAAACAAATTAGAAATTGAAAATTCAATTGATGTTATATTATCTGATGAAATTCAATTAAAGAGCCATTTTAAAGAGCAGGGAAATCTATTAATTTTAAAATCTTATTTTGGTGAAAATGATTACAAACTCATTTCAATTGAAACCAGAGCATTGGATAAAGAAGATTCATTTATTTCAATACAATATACTTTTATGGATCAGTTTAATAATATTATATCCCAGGGTTTTGTTTCACAAAAAGTTATTGCTGTCCCGGATGAATATGCCCTGCATCAAAACTACCCAAATCCATTCAACCCTGTGACGACCATTTTATACGACTTGCCGGAAGACTCCCACGTGAATCTCATCATTTATGATATATTAGGTCGAGAAGTGAAAACGCTAATGAATAATAATGAACGAGCAGGGTATAAGTCCGTGCGCTGGAATGGTCAGAATAATTCCGGGCAAAATGTCAGCGCCGGCATGTATTTTTACAGGCTCGAAACAACCGGGTTTGTAAAAGTACATAAAATGATTTTGCTGAAATAATTTAATCCTTTAGTGTAATAGATATACCCAGTTCTTTTTCAATATCCTCTACCATCTCTTTTTCAGACGAGAAGACCATTCCATCAGCTTCCACTAAACTGGCCACTTTAGGGCCAAATTTATTCTGCAGTTCATCCTCTGAAAAATGACCTTTGATCTCGGCACAGAGATTAATGGCATAATTACGTCTGCCGAAGCTGTCCATCAAAAGGATTGTGCGGGACGCATCCTGCATGAAATCCACTGCTCTTCCTTCGGAGTGCTCCGGAAATAATTCTGTCACTGCATCGGCCCATGCTTCCCGCTCTTCAAAATCCATTCTGCCGTCAGCCAGTTGTAAACACGTAAATAAATGTGTTACCGCTTCCAGAGGAGTCATTTCATATGCATTATCCATTGTTATTTTCTTGCATTTTCTGCCATTCCTTTAATGTAAATGTCTTCATGCTGAAGGCATGTATTTCCTGTTTGATCAAATCATGCAACGCTTCATAAACACGCTTATGGCGTTCCAATAAATTTAATCCGTCAAAATTTGATGATACAATTACTACGTTTAAATGGGCTCCGCCGTCAAAATTTTTATGGTGGATATGCTGCCCGGTATCATCTTTGATGTCCAAATGCTCAATATCCAAATACTGATGAAGGCGGTTTTCAATTTCATTATATAAAGACATGTCAATTTATTGGATCAAGTGAACTAAATTTAATCATGGAATCATACCCCGACGAATATAAACTCACAGAAGAAGATATTGAAAAGACCAAGCGCAGGATAGCTGAATTTGATCTTTCACGTGAACAGATTATTTTATCAGTCATTCCCCAAAAGTTGGAAGCTTTGGTGCAATCAGTGTTAAATGATTTTATGATTTCTCTCATAAACGATGTGTCAAAATTGTACAATATATTAATGTCTGTCCCTGATTTGCCTGATGATATAAAACGTCCAATTTTGTATGCTCTGGACTACTTCGTTGACAAAGACGATGAAATCCCGGATGAGATTCCGGATTTGGGTTATTTAGACGATATGGTAATTGTGCGGTATGTTGTGGATCAGATTATGCAGGATAATTCAGAACTGTTTCAAGCTTGATCGAGTTCTTCTTCCGAGAATTGCCACTGGCATTTTGGGCACCACCAGGGTTTTCCAAAATATGTAGGATCGTTTTCAACAAGCTGCATTGCGTTATCACATTTGGGACAATTACGCTCGGTTCCTGCTTCAGGCCATGCATAATCCGGTCGAAACTTAATGGCGGGGTCGTAAGTAGTAAATTTATCCATAGTGAAAATTACATAACATCGGCTACATAAGAACAGATCAAATCAACCGGTAATGCGCCAAAAAAGATATAATGCTGAAATGGCCATCATCATGCCAATATATTGTGTGGTCTTATGCTCAGTTCGTAATACTCTGAATTGTGTGTATTCATGGTCAAAATACAACGCAACCCGCACTGTGTCGCCAATAGGTACATATACACGCTTAATGGCATGATGCAGGCGTGATTTAACGTAATCGTTACTGATCTGGGGCGGGGCATAGCCGATCTCATGAAATCCAGCCAAGACAGGAACAGGATGTCGAAGGGGCGACACACCCACTTGGATACCATCAACAAAAAGGGGAATACCTAAACTGTCACAGGTTGGATAAATATATCCTGTTTTATCAATAACTTCTGTAGAATCGGAACTGTGAGCAAATATGGCTGTACAAGTGATGAAACTGATGAAAGTGACTGTAGAACGGATAAACATATGGTTACAAATTATTCTGCAAAGTAAATCAGTTCAACCAGTTAATTCATTGGAATTAAACTATAAGACTGCGAATTTCCCGCCTGAATAATGACCTGTTTAAAGCAGATCTGCCGCACCACACCTTTGATCTTTACGATTTCGGTATTCTATTTTTCATCCTGCGCGTATTTCAACACTTTTTACAACGCCCAGGAATATTTTGAAAAAGCTGAAAAGCAGCGCCTGGAGAAAGCAGGTGAAACAATACCGCCAGTTGCCATCGATGCTTACGGTAAAGTGATCGATAAATCCCAGCATGTCATGGATAAATATCCTGATTCTAAATACGTCGAAGTAGCCTTGATGCTTATTGGAAAGTCCCGGTTTCACCGCAAGGAATACCGTATCGCTGAAACTGTATTTAAACAGTACATGGAAACCTATTCTGATAATGTCGACCAGGCGGAATACTGGCTGGCGCTGTGTAAGTGGAAATTGGGAAAACCGCAACCGGCACTGGATGTTTTAGAAGCCATGCTGAAAATTTCAGATGATGATTTTATTTCCTCTATCCATCTTTCAATCGCTGAAATACAATTGGATATCGAAAATCCAAAAGAAGCTTTGAAACATCTTGTTTCAGCGGCTGAAACCAATAATGATCGCGATGAACGGGGGCAGATCTATTTTCGAATCGCAGACTTGGCTTATCAATCAGGGGACTACGATCAAGCACTATCAGCAAATGAGGAAGTAGTTAAACACACAACCTCCAAGAATAGAAAAGAAGAAGCAAACCTGCAGATCGTCCGCATCCACCGCATGCTTGGTAATTGGGATGAAGTCAAAGATCTGATCAAAGCCATGCTGGTGGATGATATATTTAAATCGATACATGGTGACCTTGAGCTGGAATTAGTCAAACTTTATCAAATGGATGGTCAAATTGATGAAGCGATCACACGCATTGCTTCCATAAAAGAAGATTACAAAAACACGAAAACATCTGCTGAAGCCAATTATATCCGTGGTGAAATTGCATTATATCATCATTGGAATTTAAATGATGCAAAAAAATATTTTGAACAAGTTACCCGGGAATTCAGACAATCCACGTATACCTCAACAGCGAATCTTCGTGCAAAAGAAATCACGAAATACCAGGAATCAACAGCAGAAATATTGTTAATAGAAGAAAGTATCCTGCAAAGTACTGTTGGAATAGATTCGCTGAATAATGATTCAATGAAAACTGTCATGCAGAATGAGATTAGTGAAAAACGGATGTCCATTGCTGATCATGTATACAATATGGGCGAATTGGAAGCATTTCACTTCAAAAGACAGGATTCTTCTTTGACACATTTTCAGCGGATCGTGGATGATTTTCCAGGATCTGAATATTATCCAAAAGCACTCTTTGTGCTATATTATATTAACTTTACAATTGGAAAAACAGAAACTGCTGAACTATACAGCAGGCGCATCCTGGATGAATTACCTTCATCTGAATATGCTGATTATTTACGCACAGCGTTGGACTTACCCATAGATACGGGTTCTGTGCAGGCAATTTTGAGACAGGGAGAATTGGAATGGTTCATCAATCCAGCCAATGCATTAGCTCATTACAGGAATATAATAGTTAAGGATAAGCAGAGCGAGACTTCTGCGCGGGCAGCATACTTTTTAGCTTATAATTATGATTACACGTTTTATGAACCGGACAGCGCATTAAAATATTACGCCTGGCTCCATGAAAATCACGGTAATTCCGAACAAGCCTTATCCAGCCGAGAAAGATATGAAGTATTACAGCAAATTTTAGCAGCAGCAGAGGACGACACACTTGGTCATTGAAACAGTTGAAGTATTATCAAATGAACAGATAGCTCATGGTATCTGGCGTATGTCTATGCATGCGCCTCAAGTCACAGATGCTTATAAAGGTCCCGGGCAATTCATTAATCTACTCGCTGATGACAGCTGGGATCACCTTGTTCGTCGTCCCATGAGTATTGCTTCCGTGAATGGCAATACAGTGGATATTATTTATAAGATCTTTGGAGAAACGACAGATATTTTCTCCAGGAAAAATTCAGGCGAAACCATGAATATCATGGGGCCGTTGGGTAATGTATTTACAGATTTTGAGACGCAGGATGTTGAACCGATTTTCGTAGGTGGTGGAGTCGGGCTTGCGCCCATATTGAATTTATATGCATCATGTAAAGATGCAGTAATGATCATCGGTGCCAGGACAGCGGCTGAACATTTTATGGATCATGAACCCGAAAATAATATTTATTTGACCACGAATGATGGCTCGACGGGAATTGAGGGCAATGTTCTAATAGCGTTGGCTGAAATTGACATACATGAAAATTCAATCATTTACGCCTGCGGCCCGGAACCCATGCTGTTTGCAGTACAAAATTTTGCAAATAAAAATAATATACGCGCCCAATTATCTGTAGAAAGTTATATGGGTTGTGGAGTCGGTCTGTGCCAGGGATGTGTCATTGAACGCAATAATGACCAATTAAAAGACCATAGTTATCATGAAAAATATTCATTGGTGTGCCTCGATGGCCCGGTCTATGATTGTGCTGAGGTGACCTTTGGCTGATCTATCAGTAACAATCGGGAAGACCACATTTAATAATCCTATTTTTGTGGCTTCCGGTACATTTGGATATGGCACAGAAAATCCTGAATTGGTGGATGTATCTAACTTGGGAGCCATTGTAACTAAATCCATTACATTAAATCCACGGGAAGGCAATCCGCCGCCGCGCATCGTAGAAACTCCCTCCGGCATGATTAATTCCATTGGGCTGGCCAATATTGGTGTGGATAAATATGTCAGTGATATGCTGCCTGTTTACGAGGAAATCGGCAGTCCTATTATTATGAATATTGCCGGTTCATCCATGGATGAATACATCGAAGTTATGGAAAAAGTTGAGGCTGTCTCTTCCAACATTGTAGGTTATGAGATCAATATTTCCTGTCCCAATGTGCAAGAAGGCGGAATGGAATTCGGTGTGGATTGCGATATGACCGAAAAGTTGACGAAAAAATTACGTACACATACTGACCGCTTGCTGATCATGAAATTGAGTCCCAATGTTACGGATATTTCTGCAATTGCAAAATCATCTGAAAATGGCGGCGCTGATGCTGTTTCAGCTATAAACACAGTCGTAGGTATGAGTATTGATCATCAAACAAGAAAAAGTAACATTTATACGACTTATGGGGGACTTTCCGGGCCAGCGATCAAACCGGTGGGATTAGCCTGTGTTCATAAGGTGTTCAATGCTGTTGATATTCCAATTATTGGTATCGGCGGTGTTGTATGTAGCGATGATGTGCTGGAATATATATTAGCCGGATCAGCGGCAGTTCAAGTGGGTACTGCTAACTATCGTGATCCCGGAATTGCTGAAAAAATATTAAATGACCTGAATAGTTATCTTGATGAACAAAATCTTGATTCAATCAGCAGTTTAATCGGGACAGTAAAAACCCATGTTTAGATGGCTGTTGATCTGCTCATTATTGTTGATGTCATGCTCAAACTCACCCCGTTATCGCACCGCTAGTGTCCCGGGTAAAAAAGGCGGAATACCTCTGGCAACAAAAGGCCGTCATGCCAAAGTATTATATGGTGTCAGCTCGTTTTATGCTGAAGATTTTCACGGCAAACTTACTGCGAATGGCGAAGTATATGATATGTACGGAATCACAGCTGCCCATAAAACTCTGCCTTTGAATACAATCGCTCGTGTAACTAATATGGAAAATGATAAATCAATCATCCTGCGCATCAATGACAGGGGACCTTTTGTTGCCGGTCGCATATTAGATTGTTCATATGGAGCAGCCAAGAAATTGGGGTTTATTGCCCAGGGAACAACTAAAGTGAAGATCGAAGTGATTGAGTTTGGTGATAACAAATATATGAAGCATAAATCATAACATGTCCAGATATTATTTAGCAGTTAACCCCCACGGTGGTGTAAAAAAGGGTTTGGGTATTTTGGAGCAGGTTAAACCCGTTTTTGAAAGTGCCGGCGCTGAAATTACGATCCTGGAAACCGAATATGCCGGCCACGCACGGAATATGGCACGGACAGTTGATATTGATGATTACGACGGCTTTTGTGCCATCGGCGGCGATGGTACCATGCACGAAGTAATCAATGGTATGATGAACAGGGAGGACGGCCGAAAACTACCCATCGGCCTAGTCACCGGCGGAACGGGAAATTCCTTTATGCACGACCTTGACTGCCTGGATCCTGTCAATGCAGCTAAACGGATCATTACTAATCGCAGGCGTCCGATAGACCTCGCACGGGTTGATGCCAATGGTGAAATAATTTATTCATTTAATATTGTAGGCTGGGGTATGCCCACAGATATTAATCTGATCGCGGAAAAAATGCGCTGGCTGGGTGGGCAGCGGTATAATGTCGCATCGCTAATCGAGATCATTGCTTTTCGCCAGCGCTTAGCTACGCTGATTATAGAAGGTAATAGAACTGTTGGTGATTTTGGTTTTATACTGGGCTGTAATACAATCCATACTGGCAAAGGAATGCAAATGGCGCCCTTGGCACAATTGAATGATGGTTATTTAGATCTCATTGTTGCCCACAAAGCCAGCCGCTGGAAATTGTTTAAAATGTTCCCCAAGGTATTTTCTGGTAAGCACATTGCCGATCCAATTGTGGAATATCACCAGGTAAAGTCATTTTCGGTAATTCCCAAAGAAGAAAATATCCTTAATATTGATGGTGAAATGATCGGCTGTACACCAATTGATGTTGTAGTGGTACCGGCAGCGGTTGATGTTCTGGTTTGATCATCGAATCATCGTTGGAGCACATACTCTTAATAGCTACTTTTCCAAACTTATTTTTACATATTAATGTCTAATTCAACACCTAAAGGAAGAACACTAGTCAACGCCCTGGGCATTCCCGGAATCGTGCTAATGATTTGGCTCGGCGAAATCTATTTTGCCTTGTTTATTTCAATCGTAATCGTATTGTCTTTAAAGGAATTTTATAGTTTATATCGAGATAAAGGCATTTATGCTTCATTGCCAATGGGATTGGTTGGTTCTACTTTTTTTGTGTGGTTCTATTATACAGAGCCCTATTTAAATATGCTTGCATTCATTCAATTGGCGATTGCATTTTTAATACTTTTGTTAACATTTGAATTATTTGGTAAAAAAATTAATCCAGCAGCAAACATTGCCTATACAATTTTTGGCATTGCATATATCCCCATGTTATTAGGTAGTTTAATTGCACTTCGAAAAATTGATATGACCTATGAGACGTATTATACATTAACAGTTATTGTTTCCATATGGATCTGTGATTCGGCAGCGTTTGGGTTTGGAGTAAAATGGGGAAAGAAAAAGATTTTTCCCCGTGTAAGTCCAAATAAATCAATAGTTGGTAGCGTTGCAGGTTTTTTGAGCGTATTAATTTTCTTTTATGTACTTGCACATTTGGGTTTACCATCTCCAGATTTTTCATTGCAGGATATAATTATTTTTTCAATCATTGTTGGTGTTTTTGGTCAATTAGGTGATTTTATGGAATCGCTATTTAAACGTGATGCAGGTGTGAAGGATTCAAGCACATTTCTCTTGGGTCATGGTGGTGTACTAGACCGCTTTGATTCCTTGATTTTCGCTGCTCCATTAACCTACTTTTATCTTTTATTTTAAACCATTTATTAATCATTTTATAATCAATCCCAAATGGAATTAAGATCAATACTAGCCACGGATTGCGGCAGCACGACAACAAAAGCTATTCTAATTGAAAAAATTGATGGTGAATATCGTCTCGCTGTTCGCGGCGAAGCTCCAACGACAGTCGAAGCTCCTTTTGAAGACGTGACCAAAGGTGTGCTAAATGCCGTAATGGAAGTAGAGGAATTAGCGGGAAGAAAATTAATTAACGGTGAAAATATTATTAGTCCGCGTAATGGTGATGAAGGTGTGGATATTTATATTTCAACAAGTTCTGCCGGTGGTGGACTACAAATGATGGTGGCTGGAGTAGTAAAAGGAATGACGGGTGAGTCAGCGCAAAGGGCAGCCCTCGGCGCAGGATCAATTGTTATGGATGTGTTAGCATCCAATGATGGCCGTAAACCCCACGAAAAAATTACGCGTATTCGCCAACTTCGCCCGGACATGATTTTACTTTCTGGCGGTATCGATGGCGGAACTACCAAGCACGTGGTTGAACTTGCGGAAATTTTAGCTGCAGCCAATCCCAAACCGCGATTGGGCACTAATTACAAACTTCCGGTGATTTATGCCGGAAATAAAGATGCCGCTGATAAAATTAAAGATACCCTTGGTGAAATCACTGACCTTGATGTAACGGAAAACATTCGCCCAGTTTTAGAGAAGGAAAACCTGAAACCATCCCGCGATAAGATACATGACCTTTTCATGGAGCACGTTATGCAGCAGGCTCCCGGTTATAAAAAATTGATGTCCTGGACAGATGCTCCGATTATGCCTACACCCGGTGCGGTGGGCGCACTGATAGAAATGGTTGCTGAAAAAGAAAATATTTCAGTCGTAGGTGTTGATATAGGTGGAGCGACTACTGATATTTTCTCCGTATTTCAAAAACAATTCAATCGAACAGTTAGCGCTAACTTGGGTATGAGTTATTCTATTTGCAATGTATTGGCGGAAGCTACATTGCCGAATGTATTACGCTGGGTACCGTTTGATATTGACGAAAAAGAATTGACGAACCGAATTGGTAATAAGATGATTCGTCCAACAACCGTTCCGCAAAGCCTGGAAGAATTGGTTATTGAGCAGGCTATTGCCCGCGAAGCATTAAGATTATCATTTATTCAGCATAAATCATTTGCTGTTAATTTGAAGGGTGTCCAGAAAGAACGGACTATTTCCGATGCCTTTGAGCAAACTGATTCAGGTGAATCGTTAGTCGATATGATGGAACTTGATCTATTGGTGGGATCAGGCGGTGTTTTATCACACGCACCACGTCGAGAGCAATCTGCAAGAATGCTTATAGATTCTTTTCTACCGGAAGGCATTACTCAACTTGCAGTAGATTCCATATTCATGATGCCGCAATTGGGTGTTATGGCCAATATTCAAAAGGAAGCATTAGCAGAAGATGCACATACGGCAGCAATTGAAGTATTTGAAAAAGATTGTTTAATTAGGTTAGGTACATGTTTAGCGCCAGTTGGACAATCTAAAGTAGGTGCAACAATTTTGAGTGCAGAATTGACTCGGACTAATGGAGAGACTCAATCATATGATATAAAATCGGGTGATATTGTTAGAATCGAAGTTCCATATGAACAAGTAAAAGCGAAGCTGACTCCCGGCAATGGAATGGATATTGGTGCCGGAAAAAATGAAATTATTGAAACAACCATTTATGGAGGAGTTGTAGGAATTATTTTTGATGGCCGGGGACGCCCTCTCGAAATATCTTCTGATCCAAAAAAACGCATTTCTGATCTTGGAAATTGGTCTAATGCTGTCAACGAATATCCGGAATTAAAGGTTTAAAAATGGCTCACGCATACACACCCGGGTTAAAAGTTTTACACGAAACCAAGATCAATAAGGAAAGACGTTTACCCTTAAAAGGAACTGTTGTTGTTGAACAATATGCGGCAGTTACTCCAAATGACATTGTAGCTAAAACAGATCTTCCAGGAAATGTTCAAATGGTGAATGTAGCGAATCAGCTTAATATCGATGCTGAAGATGTGAATGACGCTATGACTGTAAAAGTAGATTCAGCCGTAAGCAAAGGTGATATGATTGCTGAAACGAAAGGCTTGTTTGGATTATTTAAATCCAATGTAACAGCGCCAGTTGATGGAACGATAGAAGTCATTTCTGATACGACAGGTCAAGTGGTTATTCGTGAAGCGCCCATTCCTGTAGAAATTGATGCATATATGAGTGGATCAATTAAAGAAGTAATACCAGAAGAGGGTGTAGTTATTGAATCTGAAGGAGTATTTATTCAAGGTATTTTTGGAATTGGCGGAGAAAGCAGGGGCAACCTTGCTGTTATAGTTAATAATAGGGAAGATGAGATTACTGAAGAAATGATCACATCAGAATTAGCAGGGAAAATAGTTGTTGGTGGTTCGTATATCAGTTTGAAAGCATATAACAAAGCGATTCAGATGAACGTGGCAGGCGTAGTTGTTGGTGGTTTTAATTATTTTGATTTAGAAGCTATTCTTGGCTATACATTAGGAGTAGCCATTACGGGATCAGAAGATTTGATTACCTCGTTAATTGTTACGGAAGGATATGGAAAAATTCGTATGGGTACACAAACGTTTGATTTATTAAAAGAACATCATGGTAAATTCGCTTCCGTGAATGGAGCTACTCAAATTCGTGCCGGCGTGATTCGCCCTGAAATTGTAATTCCACTAACGAAAGATCAGCTAAAAGGCGACCACAAAGACGCTAATGCATCAGAAGGAATTCAAGCAGGAAGTTTAGTGCGAGTGATCCGTGCTCCATATTTTGGACGCATGGGAAGGGTTGTAGATCTCCCTTCAGAATTGAGAAAAATGGAATCAGAAACAATGGTTCGAGTTGCGATTATAGAAATTGATGGTAAAAATGTTGAAGTACCCCGGGCGAATCTTGAAATGGTTGAGACAGATTAACGTTGGACATTACGATTAAATCAAATTTGCAAAATACATTATCAGAAAAAGATATGGCCTTTATCACTCGATTGGCAAAACGTATACAAAGCTCCGGTTTTATTACTCCAGCTATATTTTTTCTTGAAATGACAAAACCATTGGCTTTATTGGGAAGCCATACCATGGTATTTTTCGGTCCGATTGTAAATTCATTTATCCAAGCAGACGGTTATTACCGTGCCGCAGAACTTTTTGAAGAACCGGATACTGTTGAATTTCTATTAAATGAAATTGAACGTCTGGATAAAGAAAATTCCAAAGTAGAAGGAGAATCCATTGAAAGATAAACAATTTTGGATAGTTCTAGGCAGTGTAATCGCAGCATTCATTATTTTTTGGTTCGCAGGACATCCCATCTTTAATGAAGACCGTGTTGTAATGTTTATAGCTATAGTTGCTATTGGAGCAACATTGCTTTATAATATTCGCATAGCAGAACGTGGAGAAACATTTTATTTACGCCCCATTCCAGGTTTAAAAGCTGTGGAAGAAGCCGTAGGCCGTTCCACAGAAATGGGAAAACCCGTTCTTTATGTTCCCGGCATAATGGATATGGATCAAGTTGAAACGGTTGCCGGTGTAATCGTTTTAGGTCATGTTGCAAAAATGACAGCCCGTTATGAAACAAGCCTGAATGTACCAGTTTCCAGGTCTATTGTAATGAAAGCAGCGCGGGAAGCATGTCGTGAATCGTATATGCTGGAGGGCCGTCCCGATATGTTTAATGATGATATGGTGCATTATTTGACCGATGACCAGTTTGCTTATGCCGCCGGTGTAAACGGTATCATGGTTCGCGAAAAACCGGCTGCCTGTTTATATATGGGAAAATTTTATGCAGAATCTTTGATTTTAGCTGAAACAGGAAATTCGATTGGTGCCATACAAATTGCGGGGACAGCATCCCAGGCGCAGATTCCCTTTTTTGTTACTGCATGTGATTATACACTCATTGGCGAAGAATTCTTCGCCGCCAGCGCTTACCTATCGCAAAAACCGGAACTAATTGGTGGCGTAAGAGGTCAGGATATGGTCAAAGCAGCGGTGATTACTGTTATTATTGTTGCGACTGTTTTACGATTCCTTTTTGAAACATGGGGTATCGGCTTTGATATTATTAAACTTTTAACGGTTCAGTAGGAGAGCCTTATGATTTGGAAACGACAAATACCAATTCTGATTGTTGCATTTGTTGGCGCATTAACATTATTTGGCTGGTTTATTGAAGAACCGAATATTGAAGCATTTGTCAATGATGATGCGACACAATGGTACGATATTTTAGCTAGTTTTGCGATTATCCTGGGTGCGCTAAACTTAATGAAACTGCAAATACAGAAAGTAGCCAGGCAGAAAAAAGGATGGCCTTATAGTTTGGTTGCAATCGGAGGTTTCATTTTTGCTATCACTGCAGGGTTTTTTATAAAAGGAGTTGATGATTCTGTTGCTGTTTGGGGAGCCCATGTAACGACCGAAGGAACTCTCTTTAAATGGATGTTCGATTATATGTTTACTCCATTGTCAGCCACAATGTTTTCATTGCTGGCATTTTTTGTTGCTTCAGCTTCATACCGCGCATTTCGTATTCGCAACTTTGAAGCATCGCTTTTGCTGGTTGCGGGAATTATAATCATGGTAGGGCGTGTGCCCATTGGGAGCATCATCTCTTCATGGTTTATCATGTATATTATAGTTTTGGCATTAGGAATTGGAGTTAATGCCTGGAAGAAGGATAAAAAGATCACATTTGGTGTCGTTGGAATTGGAGTAGCCATTGTAACGATCGCTGGAATGATGTCCGGTTGGCCTCTGGATAAGCCTGGAATCTTTTATTTACCGATCATTCAAGAGTGGATTTATTATTATCCAAATGTAGCCGGAGCAAGGGCAATTATGATTGGCATCGGATTGGGGATTTTTGCTACATCGATTCGTTATATCCTTGGAATTGAAAAATCGTATATCGGAGAATGATCTCATGAAAACATTAGCAGATTTTATATTAAAAATCGGTCAAATAGACAGGCGTTGGATATTTCTGGTACTAGCTATAGTTGTTTTTATTCCAATTATCTATCCAATTGGAATGCCTATCAGGGCAACGGAAACTACGAAAGTAGTTTTTGATGCTATTGAAAATTTGCCGGAGAATTCAAAAGTACTAGTTTCAGTGGAATATAGTCCTAGTACAAAACCTGAAAATCACCCCATGACCATCAGTATTTTACGGCACTTGTTCAGAAATAATCATAAGGTATTCGTTACATGTTTATGGCCCGATGGACAGTTCATGGCGCAAGACGCACTCAAACAAGTAGCTGTAGAAGAATTTGGCAAGGTCTACGGTGAGGATTATGTATTTCTTGGATTTCGGCCAGGAAATGAAGCAGTTGTCAAGGGCATTGTGAGCAACATCCGTAAATTATACACTGTTGATGTTTATCAAACAAAAATTGATGAAATTCCATTAATGGATGGTATAAAGAACTTCAAAGATTTTGCATTCCTTTTTTCATCATCTGCTGGTTATCCGGGAACGATTGAATGGGTACAATACGCAGCGGACCCAACCGGCGTACCTATGAGTTCCGGTGTAACATCCATCCAGGTGAATGAGGTTATGCCCTATGTTCAAGCTGGACAAATGAAAGGTGTTCTAGCGGGAATGCCCGGAGCGGCTGAATATGAAGCATTGGTAGGTCAAAAGGGATTTGCCACAAGCGGAATGGATGCCCAGTCCATTGCTCACTTGGTTATTGTATTATTTATTATATTAGGAAACGCGGCCTTTTTTATCGAACGCAAGCGTTCCAGAAAGTATTAAGGAGTCAAAATTATGAGCATGACAGTCATACTTGGAGCATGGATTGCCGTTTTTCTTACACTGGGAATTTTTTCCTATTTATATAAAGATAATCCATTTTATAAAATGGCCGAACATCTCTTTGTTGGGATTTCGGCAGGATATTGGACATCCATTTTCTTTTGGACCCAGATTCAACCAAATTTATTTGGACGTCTTTGGCCAACTTTAGAATTCAATGCAGATTCATTTTGGTATAATATATATAATGGATTGAGCTTTTTCTCATCATCAGTTTTCCCGGAAGGTGGAATTGATAAAGGCCATGATATGCATTTGATCTATCTTGTTCCCTTTGCTTTGGGTATCATGATGCTGTTAAGTCTTATTCCGAAAATAAGCTGGTTTGCCAGGTGGGGTATTGCATACACGGTGGGCATGGCAGCTGGATTACGTGCATACGGTTATTTGAATTCCAATGTCATTGGGCAGATAAAAGGGACTGCGGCAAGTTTTTCTGATCCTACACTGCCGTTTTTCAGTTTAACATCTCCCTCTATATTCAACAGTATCGTTATTTTAGTTGGGACCATTACCGGCCTACTTTATTTCTATTTTTCTAAAGAACATAAAGGAATGTTGGGGAAGTTATCTAAAATTGGTATTTACTTCTTAATGATCAGTTTTGGTGCGTCGTTTGGATTTGCGGTCATGGGCCGAATTTCTCTGCTTATCGGACGCTTCGTTGACTTGATCAAATATTCCGCTGGCGATTATAACAATGCGACACTTTGGGTATTGGTGATTATGCTCATTATTTTAGGATATGATGCATTTAAAGGAAAGAATAAACCCTTGAGTGAAGATGCTGCATGATCGTCTATTAGACGTACAAAATTTAACCGTTCAATATAAAATTGATGGAAACCTGGTCCCGGTTGTGGATCGGGTTTCTTTTTATATTGAACTTGGGGAAATCATCGCCTTGGTAGGTGAGTCTGGATGCGGTAAAACCCAAGCAGCCCTGACCCTGGCGCAATTACTGCCCAAATCTGCAATTGTACAACAAATATATTCCGGAACACCAAAAACTGCTATGATCTTTCAGGATCCCATGAATGCGTTGAATCCGGTCATCAAAGTCGGGAAACAAATTTTAGAAGGAGTAAAGGCGAAGGGCAATGACAGAAGTAAAAGGGCAGAAGTCGTTTCCCTATTGGAGCAGGTTGGGATTGATGATCCGGAAAAGCGTTATAATCAATATCCCCACGAATATTCCGGAGGCATGCGCCAGCGGGCATTGATCGCTATGGCTTTGGCTCAAGAACCGGATCTGCTCATCGCGGACGAACCAACCACAGCACTGGACGTTACCATTCAAGCACAGATCATTGATTTGCTAAAGGAGTTGAATGATAAAAAGGGTTTAAGCATTTTATTCATATCTCATGACTTATCATTGGTTCGCTCTTTTGCTCATAGAACGATGGTCATGTATGCCGGCAGAATCGTTGAATCAGCGCCAACCGATATCATTTTTTCCGAGCCAAAACACCCTTATACAAAAGCGCTTATGCAAGTAGCCAGTTTAGCCAAAGAGAAAAATGAATTTATTACTATCAATGGCTCCGTACCTGATCCCCGCTATTATCCATCCGGATGCCCGTTTCATCCGCGCTGTGATGTTGCAGAAGAAGAGTGTTCTCTACAGTTTCCGGAATTGGTGCAAAAAGAAAACCATTCATGGAATTGTATACATAAAAAGTGATTACTACCATAGCAAATCACCACGCACTTATTGTAACTTCGCCAGCCTTTTTATTCTCAATAAAATAACAATTAATAAAAGTAAATA
Organism: uncultured bacterium; assembly: GCA_964582455.1. Classification (GTDB taxonomy): domain Bacteria; phylum Fidelibacterota; class Marinisomatia; order Marinisomatales; family TCS55; genus UBA2126. The sequence continues at coordinate 19,297 of CAZORD010000002.1, forward strand.
TTAATGTCAACTGTTCAAATTTCCGGTTACGGTGATGACCTTTCCATCAACGGCATACGCATTGGCGACCTCTCTCCGAAGGGCCACGAAGAAATAGATTTACAAAAGGGTGGAGGTAATTACAGTCCACTGGAAAACGTGGTTGTTTCCCATGTCCAGGATTCATCCACACTCATCTGCCGCAAGCCAGATCCAAATGATGTTTCCAAATATATTGAAGAAGAATTGATCGATGGATTATGCTGCTATTCTGCTGTGAATCAAGGACAGCTCAACCAAAAGATAGTGGATGCGGTCGTCCATCACTTACAGATTGAAAAACTGCCCACCGTTCCCCGTTCTATCAGGCATAAGTATATGTCAGCTTTTTTGATGGCTGCCACTGCTGTTACGGAAATGGATCGCGTGGTACCCAAGGTTGCCGGAGTGGAGGCACCAGAACTCATGTTTAAGCTATCCCGTCGCTGGGGATATAGAATAAAGGGTATCCCCGCAAATGAAGCCATTGTTGTTGCGGCAAAAGGCAATTTTCACGGCCGTTCCATGACAGCTATTTCATTGTCTGATGATACTCTCGCCCAAGAAGATTTCGGACCATTCGTCCCAGGCATTGAATTGATCCCATTCAATGATATTGCTGCTTTAAAAGCTCTATTTGAAGAGAAGGGTGATCGCATCGCATCCTTCATGGTGGAGCCTATTCAGGGTGAAGCAGGAGTAATCTGTCCGGACGATGATTATTTTTCACAGGTTTCAGCACTTTGCAAAGAACATAATGTTTTGTTGGCTATGGATGAAGTACAGACCGGCTTTGGGCGCACCGGAGCTAATTTTGCTCACCAGTTGTATGGCGTAAAGCCAGACCTTATGGGTTGCGGAAAAGCAGCCGGAGGTGGAATTTTACCTGTGTCATTTGTAGCCGGACGAGATGATGTTATTGATGTATTAACTCCCGGATCAGAAGGTTCAACCTTTGGAGGTTACCCACTTGCAGCAGTCGTTTCAGTTTATGCTATCAAAGTACTGGTTGAAGATAATTTGGCTGATAATGCCAACGACCGTGGTGGACAATTAATGGGCATGATGCATGATATTCAAAGCCAATATCCGGACAAGATCAAGGAAGTTCGTGGTCAAGGGTTGCTGACAGCTTTTGAAATGCATGATAAGGATCATCTGGATGGACATATAGTTTCCCTCGAATTATTGAATCGTGGTGTATATGCCAAGGAAACACATCATTCTACTGTGCGCATCGCACCGGCGCTGACCATTTCTGCGGAGCAGATCGAGCGCATTGGTAACTGTATTGGCGATGTAGTGCAATCACTATAGGAACAACTATGGATTTTTTAAAAGTATTAGGAATAGAACAAAATAATTACGGTGCCTGTATAGGCGCGGACGATTGGTATAAAACTGAATCTGCCGGTAAGATCGATTCCATCAATCCCAGCACAGGGAAAGTGATCGCTTCTGTATTTCAATCTTCAGAACAAGATTATGAAGCTGTGTTAGTCGCTGCTGATGAAGCAGCGCAAGAATGGCGCAAAGTCCCAGCCCCGATTCGAGGACAATTGGTTCGTGAAATTGGAGAAGCTCTACGAGAAAAGAAGGATGCTCTTGGCAGTCTCGTATCATTAGAAATGGGCAAGATCAAGCAGGAGGGCGATGGCGAGGTCCAGGAAATGATTGATATTGCTGATTTTGCCGTGGGCCAGTCCCGCATGCTTTACGGAAAAACAATGCATTCGGAACGGCAAGACCATCGTATGTATGAACAGTGGCATCCATTGGGTAATGTGGGGGTAATTACAGCGTTTAATTTTCCGGTGGCTGTATGGGCCTGGAATGCATGCTTGGCGGCAATATGTGGCGATGTGACCATCTGGAAACCGTCCTCATCTACTCCCTTATGCGCTGTGGCAGTGCAAAATATTTGTAACGATATTCTTAAAGTTCACGGATATAAGGGTATTTTTAATACTATCATTGGCAGTGGTTCAGTGATAGGCGAAAGACTGATCAATGACAACCGCGTACAATTGATATCTTTTACAGGATCCACAAAAATGGGCAGACACGTGGCTGAAACAGTCTCTAAACGGTTTGGTAAGACTATTCTTGAATTAGGTGGTAACAATGCCATTGTCGTAGATGAAACAGCCGATATGGACATGGTTATACCGGCGGTGGCATTTGGCGCTGTGGGTACAGCAGGACAGCGCTGCACTAGCACACGCCGAGTGATCGTCCATGAGTCTCGCTATGATGAATTGACCAAACGCTTGGTAAGTGCCTATGAGCAAGTTAACATTGGCGATCCCTTGGTAGAGGGTACACTCATGGGGCCATTGGTTAACGAAAATGCCGTTAATGATTATAATAGTGCCCTGGAAAAAATCAGGGAGAGTGGTGGAGAAATTTTATATGGCGGCGAAATTTTAGAGGGCAAGGGAAATTATGTTCAACCGACCATTGTAAAAGCACAAAATGAATGGGACATCGTCCAAGAAGAAACGTTCGCACCCATTTTATACATTATTCCATGCAAAGATCTTGATGAGGGGATCCAGTTTCATAATAATGTTCCCCAGGGGCTGTCTTCAGCCATGTTCACAACGAACGTTCAGAATGCGGAAACATTTCTATCATCAATAGGCAGTGATTGCGGCATCGCCAATATCAATATCGGCACCTCCGGCGCCGAGATCGGCGGAGCCTTTGGCGGTGAAAAGGAGACTGGTGGTGGACGCGAATCCGGTTCTGACTCATGGAAACAATACATGCGCCGCCAGACAAATACCATCAACTGGAGCAGTGAATTGCCATTAGCCCAAGGCATCAAATTCGATATATCTGATTAGTAGACACTATGCAAATCACACCCACTGAAGTACGTTCAATCATAGGTAAACACTTGCTCACTGATGGCATGGAACAAGTGATTGACCTGGAAAAAAGTCATGGTTCCTGGTTAGTGGATGCTCGCGATGGCAGGGAATATCTTGACATGTATTCCATGTTCGCCTCCATGCCCATTGGGTTTAACCACCATTATGTCATGGAAAATAAAGATCGTATCACCACTGCAGCCATTAATAAGATCTCCAATCCAGATATTTATTCTGTCCAACAGGCTGAATTTGTTGATACTGTCGGCCGCATAGCTCAACCGGGTTATTTGCCTTATGCATTCTATATCGAAGGCGGAACACTGGCTGTTGAAAATGCACTCAAAGTGGCTTTTGACTGGAAAGTGCGCAAAAATTTGACAGCAGGCAAAGGTGAAAAAGGATCTCAGGTTATCCATTTTAAGGAATGTTTTCACGGGCGTTCAGGATATACTCTTTCGCTTACTGATTCACCGGATCCCCGAAAAACCATGTATTTCCCAAAATTCGACTGGCCGAGAATTACTAATCCTAAATTATCTTTTCCAGTTGATGAGCAAGCTGCTGAAAAATCTGAACAGCAATCCATTAGGGAAATCAAGGATGCTATACACGCTAATCCTGATGATATTGCAGCCATGATTATAGAACCGATCCAGGGTGAAGGCGGGGATAATCATTTCAGAACAGAATTTTTTGAAGCATTGCGTACAATTGCAGATGAAAGCGACATTATGTTTATTTACGATGAAGTTCAGTCTGGAGTCGGAATTACCGGCAAAATGTGGGCCCATGAACATTTTGGTGAAAACGGGCGTCCCGATATCATCAGCTTTGGTAAAAAGACACAGGTGTGCGGCATCTTTGTTTCCAAGCGTGTGGAAGAAGTGGAAGGCCATGTATTTGTAGAATCGAGCCGGATCAATTCCACATTCGGTGGTAATATCACAGATATGGTGCGTTTTACCATTTTCCTGGAAGCCATCGAAAAAGAAGGTCTTGTCCAGCAAGCAGCTGATAATGGTAATTATGCCTTGGAAAAACTTCAATCCCTGGAAGATAGTGATGAACGAATTTCCAACGTTCGCGGCCGGGGGCTTATGTGTGCTTTTGACCTGCCAAGTAAAAATGAAAGAGATACGCTTAAAAAGCTGATCCTTAAGGAAGGAGCGCTCATGCTGGGATGCGGATATTCATCCATCCGTTTTCGACCACACCTGAATATCTCCAGGGATGAAATAGACACTGGAATTGATATCATTCAAAGGGCCTTAAAGCAATTGTGAATGCATCAAATACTGCAGGAACATTGTTCATCGTAGCTACACCAATTGGTAATCTAAATGACATGACCTATAGGGCAGTAGAAACATTACAGCATGTGCAATTGATCGCAGCTGAAGATACTCGTCATTCCAAGAAATTACTGAATCATTACAAAATTCATACTCCAACCATTAGCTATTTCGAACACAATCGCTTTTCGCGTATCCCCAAGATCATAGCCACATTAAAAAAAGGTTCAGATGTAGCTGTAATAACTGATGCCGGTACACCAGGAGTGAGCGACCCTGCTTATAAACTCGTCCGGGCGGCCATCGAAGCAAGTGTAAAAGTAGAAGCTATCCCCGGAAGTTCTGCGCTTTTAACAGCATTGGTTTCTTCCGGACTGCCGACAGATCGTTTCCTGTTTGAAGGTTTTATACCTTCAAAAAAAGGTCGCAAAAAAAGATTAGAGGCAGTACAGCATGAGGATGCCACATTGGTGTTTTTTGAAAGCCCGCACCGCATTGCAAGAACATTGAAGGATGTTTATAATGTGATCGGTGACAGGCCGGCGGTATTAGCCCGGGAATTGACTAAAATGCACGAAGAAATAATCCGTGGAACTGTTTCAGAGTTACTAACGTATTTTTCACAGAAATCTCCCAAGGGAGAATGTGTATTAATGATCGGTAAAGATGATCCTAATGTCTATTTCAACTAAAACAAGATTCATCACGTTTGAAGGAATTGATGGCTGTGGAAAATCCACTCAAGCCAAGCTTCTTTTGGAAAAATTGAACAGTAAAGGGTGTAAAACTATCCTTGTCCGTGAACCGGGCGGTACCCGTATTTCGGAAGCTGTGCGTGAAATTTTATTAATAAAAGGGATGGACGAACTTCAGAACCGCACTGAAGCATTGCTCATGACCGCCAGCCGGGCTCAACTCACGGATGAAGTCATTGTGCCCAACCTCGAAAAAGGCCATTGGGTGATTGCAGACCGTTATACCGACTCAACACTCGCTTATCAGGGAGGTGGGCGTAAATTAGATGTTGAATGGCTGATAAAATTAAATACATTCGCGACCGGCGAATTAATACCGGATATGACTGTAATAGTAGATATTGTTCCGGAAGAAGGCCAGCGCAGACGCGAGTCTTTAAATCCTGACCGTATTGAAAAAGCAGGCGAGGATTTTCAACAAAATGTTCGTAAAATGTATCAAGAAATTGCAAAACGCTTTCCAGACAGAATTTTTATAGTTGATGGACATGAAACTATCGAAAATATCCAAAATAAAATCTGGCAGGAAATAATAAGGAGATATTTATAATAATGAGCTTGTTTAACAGCAAAAAGAAAAAGATTTTAAGCAGTATTCTGCTCACTGGAATTATTTTTGTCATTATCGGTGCTTCCAACTCCGATACGTACCGCAGCATCGCCCGATCCCAGCGCATCATCAATGAAGTTTATAAGCATCTCATAGTTAATTATGCTGATGAGCTTGATACAGATGAATTCACTAAAACCAGTATTAATAACATACTGTCCGACCTGGATCCATATACAGTGTACCTGGAATCGGATGAGCGGGACAACCTGGATATGCTTACCCATGGAAAATACGGGGGAGTCGGTATCCAGCTTGGAAAACGGGATGATAATTTAACAGTTATATCGCCCATGGAGGATTCTCCTGCAAAACGTGCGGGTATATTGAGTGGTGATATAATCAGCAAGATTGATGAAGAAGAAGTAAAAAACCTGTCACTTAACAATGCGGCAAAACTCATTCGCGGCCAAAAAGGTACAACTGTCATCATAACTATTAATCGTCTTGGAGAAGAAGAACCAATCGAATTTCATCTGACCCGTTCTGATATTACTGTTCAAGATGTTCCTTTTTCTGAAATGATCAATGATGATACCGGCTATATAGTTTTAACACGTTTTTCAAAAAATGCCCCGAAAGAAATAGAAAAATCCCTGCGTAGTCTTATAGACCAGGATATGAACAACTTAATACTAGATCTGCGCAATAATCCGGGCGGACTCTTGGCTGCAGCGATTGACGTATTGGAATTGATGATTCCTAAAGGAGAAAAGCTACTGTGGACAAAAGGACGCAATAAGGAATCCAATCGTGAATTCATTTCTCGTCATAACCCACTTTTAGATGAGAAAATTAAAATTGCTGTTTTAATCAATGAAGGCAGTGCTTCAGCAAGTGAAATTGTATCCGGTGTCATTCAGGATTTGGATAGAGGGATTGTGATTGGTAATAGATCATTTGGTAAAGGGCTGGTTCAATCTGTCTATGGAATTGATCAAAATCGGTCACTAAAAGTCACAACTGCGAAATATTATATCCCCAGCGGCAGGTTAATACAAAAAGCAGATTACTTAAATGAAAAAGTTGTAAAGAATGTTGTGGTTGAGGATTCAATATTTATTACAAAGGGAGGACGGTTTGTAAAAGGTGGAGGCGGCATTCATCCAGATTATGTTGTGGAATTAGATCCTGTAGGTCCTCTAACACGTGAATGCTGGCGTAAGAGCTACTTCTTTTCATATGCCAGGGAAAGCAAAAATGGTTTTGAATCATTTGAAGATGTTATGAATGATAAAAAAATTATGGACAAATTTTCCAAATATCTTTCCAGTAATGATTTAGAAATCAAAATAGATGGACAGACTCTCTTTGAACAGAGCAAAGTAAAGCTGCAAAAATATGATGAAAAAAATACCAAGCTGAATTACGCGTTTAAAATGATTGAAGAATTTATTGACGATACTGAAAAATCTTTATTTAAAACCGAATACAATGAATTGGAGAAGGGTGTTTATGCTAATTTTGCACAGATCTTTGAAGGAAATAAAGGACGGATCCGTTACAATATTGATCAGGATGACACCATTAATAAAGCACGTGAATTGCTGCATGATCATTTGGCCTATACCGAGACATTTATCGCTGTTACAAATAATTAATATTTGCGTAAAACCATTCTATTTTTCCGTCAGAAAAGGATTAAATTCCACGGCTTTTTTACCCTTGAACCGGGGCGATTAGCTCAGTTGGTTAGAGTGCTTGCTTGACATGCAAGAGGTCGGCAGTTCAAGTCTGCCATCGCCCACAGTACATAAAAAGTATTTGAATCGTGATAAGAAACATTAATAACTATTACTTCAGAACGGAAGATTTCCGTCAACACCGGCGTACGTACATTCATACAGCAATCTGATTTGTATTTTCTATTTATTCGTTCATGAGTGACATAACCATTACTTTTCCCGACCGATCCACGCGTTCATTCGCAGCGGGGATATCTGCTCTGGAAATCGCAGAAAACATTGGCCCTCGATTGGCTAATGATGCTGTTGCTGTACGCATTGACGGCGAAATCGCCGATTTATCGAAAGCAATTGAGCAAAATGCCAGTATTGAGATTATTACCGGAGATTCAAAAGAAGGTCATGATGTGCTTTTACACAGCACGGCGCACCTTATGGCCCAGGCTGTAAAAGCACTTTTCCCTGATGCCAGAGTGACAATTGGCCCGGCTATAGAAAACCGCTTTTATTATGATTTTGATATTGATGGCACATTTTCTGATGAAGACTTGGAAAAGATCGAAACCAAAATGAGGGAATTGGCAAAAAGTGATTTTATAGTCAATAGATTGGAATTAAATCGGAATGAAGCTCTGAAAAAATTCAATGACATGAGCGAAACGTATAAAGTGGAAATCATTGAACAGATAGATGAAAAGGATACTATTTCAGCATATAGCCAAGATGATTTTATCGATCTTTGTCGCGGCCCCCATGTTCCGTCCACTGGGAAGATAAAACATTTTAAACTGTTGAGTACTTCCGGTGCCTATTGGCGAGGAGATGAAAATAACACCATGCTGCAGCGTATTTATGGCACAGTATTCAGTTCCAAAAAAGGATTAGATGAATATCTTCATTACCTGGAAAAAGCAAAGCAACGTGACCATAGAAAACTGGGCAAAGAATTGGATCTTTTTTTCTTTCATCAATTATCACCGGCAAGCCCATTTTTTACTGATAAAGGTGCAACAGTTTATAATGGTCTTGTTAATTATATGCGTGAACTTTATAAAAAATATGATTATGCAGAAGTTGTAAGCCCACAGATTTTTGACATGGAATTGTGGAAGCAGTCCGGCCATTATGATATGTTTATTGATCATATGTTCAGCATGGAAATGGGTGAGCGTGAGTTTGGATTGAAACCCATGAATTGCCCCGGCCATACCTTGATGTATGCCCATAAACTCCATTCTTATCGTGATCTTCCCATCCGCATGGCTGATTTCGGACGCTTACACCGTTTCGAAAAAGCTGGTGTATTATCCGGTCTGACACGTGTACGCAGTATGTCCCAGGACGATGCTCATATTTTCTGTACTCCTGATCAAATTGGTGATGAGATCAGTACATTGTTTGCAATGGTGCAGGAAGTGTACAATACATTTGGTTTTGATGATCTAACCGTTGCTTTAAGTACACGGCCTGAAAAAGCACTTGGTGACGTAAATCTCTGGGATGAAGCTGAAGCAAATTTAAAAGACGTATTGGAACAGTCAAATTTTGATTTCATGGTTGATGAAGGTGAAGGAGCTTTTTATGGACCTAAAATAGATTTTCATGTCAAAGATGCCTTGCAGCGAGACCATCAATTAGCTACGATTCAGTTAGACTTTGTATTACCGGAACGATTTAAATTGAAATATATTTCTGAAGATGGCAGTGAACAACACCCGGTAATGATCCATCGGGCAATTCTCGGTTCATTAGAGCGATTTTTCGGTGTTTTTCTGGAACACTGCGGCGGTGATTTTCCATTGTGGTTAGCACCGGTTCAAATAGCAATTTTACCTGTGTCTGAAAAAGTCAGGGATTATGCAGAAAATTTAACACAAGAATTAAAGGCTGCCGGTTTTAGAGTGCAATTAGATGATAAAGCTGATAAAATCGGAGCCAAAATTCGCCAGGCAGAATTGAGCAAGATCAACGTGATGCTCATCACGGGCGAAAAAGAAGCAGCAGCCGGTACAGTATCTGTGCGCCGCCGTCTCCAAGGTGACCTTGGAGGTATGGAGGTCAAAGAACTGGTTGGTATGTTGAATGATGAAATACAAAACAGGAGTTCATAATCGGAAAAAAGAACGAAACACGTATAAATGAAGAAATCACCGTGAAGGAAGTCAGATTAATTTCTGAAGACGGTGAACAACTGGGCGTCGTTAAAATTTATGATGCCATTCAAAAAGCACAAGACGCTGGATTTGATTTAGTTGAGGTTGCCCCGAATTCAAAACCACCTGTATGTAAGATTCTCAATTATGGGAAGATTAAATACGAGGCCAAAAAGAAGCTTCATAACAGTAAAAAGAAGCAGCATATTATTAAGATTAAAGAAGTACGAGTTCGTCCAGCGATTGGTGAAAATGATTTAAATACGAAAATGAACATGGGCAGAAAATTTTTAATGGATGGTTGTAAATTAAAGGTGACCGTAATGTTCCGTGGACGGGAATTAAGCCGAGCCCAAGATATGGGCGATGCTATTCTCGAACGCATCAATACGATGCTGGAAGATATTGCCGAACCGGAAAAACAATCAGACTTGGAAGGACGGAGAATATCCGTCATGTTTACTGCAAAGTAGGAGAACCTAATGCCTAAGATGAAGACACGTCGAGGCGCCGCGAAGCGGTTCAAGTTAACAGGAACCGGACGTATTCGACGCAATAAAGCAAACCATAGCCACATGCTCATCAGGCGGAGCAAAAGCGCAAAACGAAAAATGCGGAATGCAGGACTCGTTTCCAGCGCTGAAGAAAATCGCGTCCGCAAGATGCTTGGAATCTAAAGGAGAATAAGATGCCAAGAGCAAATAGTTCTGTGCCAAGGCACAGACGTCATCGCAAGGTAGTAAAGCAGGCCAAAGGCTACTATGGTGCCCGGAGCCGCAATTTCAAGGCTGCAAAAGAAGCAGTCTGGAAAGCAGGGCTATATGCCTATCGTGATCGCCGTCAACGGAAACGTTTTTTCCGGAGGCTATGGATCACGCGCATCAATGCGGCTGTCCGACAACATGGATTGTCTTATTCTGCATTTATTGCCGGTTTGAAGGAAAAAGAGATAGAACTCGACCGCAAGGTCCTGGCTGACATGGCCATGAACAATCCCGATTCTTTCGCCGAATTAGTAAGTTCTGTAAAGAACTGAAGATGACCATCCTTGAGTCTATTGCGTCGGTCCGGAAATCTTTTCGGGCCGACCTTGACTCATTTCCCACTGATCAGAGGGAAATCGATTTACTGCGCTCAAAATATTTTGGCCGTAAAGGATTATTGTCTGATTTATATGTTGATCTTGCAGAATTGCCCAATAAGAAAAAACCCGAAGCAGGACAATCCATCAATACCCTGAAAAACCAATTGCAGAGCGAATTCGAAAATAAAGCTTCATCTGTAACAGGTAAAATACAAGGTACTACTGAACAGCCATTAGACCTGACACTCCCCGGGTATCCCATCACCAATGGTTCAATTCATCCATTACAACAGACCTTGGATGAAATAAAAGGTATCTTTAAATCAGTTGGTTTTAAGGTGGCTTATGGACCGGAGATCGAGGATGATTACCATAATTTTGAAGCGCTGAATATTCCCAAACATCATCCCGCGCGGGATATGCAGGATACCTTTTTTGTAGAAGATAATATTGTTATGCGCACGCATACATCCAATGTACAGATCCATCTCATGGAAGAGCGCGAACCACCACTGCGTTATATAGTTCCCGGGCGGGTCTACCGCAATGAAGCTGTCAGCTATAAAAGCTACTGCCTGTTCCATCAAATAGAAGGATTATACGTTGATAAGAATGTATCTATGGGAGATTTGAAGGGTATCCTGGAATATTTCGTAAAACGCTTTTTTGGTGAAGGGACAACCATGCGTTTTCGTCCCAGCTTTTTCCCGTTTACAGAACCCAGTGCTGAAGTGGATATCTGGGATGAAAAACGGGAAAAATGGATGGAAATCCTGGGCTGCGGCATGGTAGACCCTAATGTATTTGATAATGTTGGCTATGATTCAACTGTATGGCATGGGTATGCTTTTGGAATGGGTATCGAGCGCATGGCCATGCTGAAGTACGGCATTGACGATATTCGCCTTTTTTACCAAAATGATGTTCGTTTCCTGGAGCAGTTCTGATGCGTGTTTCGATTCCCTGGCTGAAGAAATTTGTAAACATAAAACAGTCTACCGCTGAACTGGCTGATATGCTCTCCATGCTGGGCTTGGAATCTGAAACGCCTAAAAAACCTACCTTTTCCGGAATTGTTATAGGTAAAGTTTTAAAAGCTGAAAAACATCCTAATGCTGATCGTTTGAGTCTGTGTGTTGTTTCTGATAGTAAGAAAAAATACCAGGTGGTATGTGGAGCGCCAAATGTTGCTGCTGAACAAATCGTAGCATTTGCCAAAGTAGGTGCAACTCTAGGCGATGATTTTAAAATTACAAAGGCTAAAATTCGCGGTGAACACAGTTATGGAATGATATGTTCAGAACGAGAACTGGGATTATCTGATCAGCATGAAGGAATCCTGGTGTTGAGTGATAGCGCTAAAGTCGGCGCTGATTTTGCGGACTATTTGAATTCGAACCAGGATTATTTGGATATCGACCTTACACCGAACCGTCCCGACTGCATGTCCCACGTTGGAGTTGCCCGTGAAATTGCCGTTAAAACCGGGCAGAAAATGAATTATACTTCTGCACAAACTCGCAATTTCAAAAAGAACGAAGTTGCGGATATATTGTCGATTAATATCGATGATAAGGATCTTTGTCCGCGTTATGTAGCGGGTGTAGTAAGAAATATCACCGTTGGGCCTGCACCGGATTGGATGCGGAAATTACTGGAAGCTGCAGCCCAGCGCAGTATTAATAATATTGTGGACATTTCCAATTATGTACTTCTGGAAATGGGACATCCCACACACATTTTCGATTACGATATGGTTCCAACGCAAACTGTTGGCATTCGAAAAGCCAAAAAAGGAGAGCATGTTAATTCACTTGATGAAGAGCGGAGAAAATTGACGGATGAATTGGTTATTACTGATGGAAAAAAACCAATTGCTATTGCCGGCCTGATGGGCGGCCTTGAATCAGCAGTAACTGATAAAACGAAAAATGTATTGATCGAAAGTGCATATTTTGACCCAATTACCATTCGCCGCAGTGCAAAATCATTAGGCATGTCCACCGAAGCGTCTAAACGCTTCGAGCGCGGTGCAGATCCTAATGGTTCAGTGAATGCTTTTTGGCGTGTTATAGAATTACTAGAAGAAATTGCAGGTGGTGAATGGGTTCCAGGAATAATCGATTCTTATCCTAAAAAGATCGATCAGAAATCCATCACACTAACTCGTGATAAAATCGATATTTTATCCGGCTGTGAGTTATCTGATACATTTATAAAAAATACATTGTCTAATTTAGGGATTGAAACCAAAAAAAATGGAAAAAATAAATGGATCTGCAATCCGCCATCTTACCGTCCTGATTTGGAAAGGGAAGTGGATCTAATTGAAGAATGCTGCCGTGTATATGGCTATGATAAAATACATTCCAGTTTTCATTATGGCGGACTGTACGACCTCGCTGAAGTGGATCCGGAAGATATATTTAGTACCATTTCCCAAACAATGTCCGGCCTTGGATTCAGGCAATGTTATTTGAATTCCCTTACGGATGAAAATACAGCTGGACTTCTAGGTAAAAATGCTGTTCCCATGAAAAATCCGTTAAGCTCAATAATGTCCCATTTACGAACGTCTTTATACCCCGGACTTTTACAAACAGTGAATCACAATATCCATAACGGGAATCCCAATGTTAATTTCTTTGAGATTGGCAAGGAGTACAATGCCGGTAAGAAATATGACGAAATCTTTCATCTTTCAGGTATTTTGCACGGTGATTGGATAAGCAAAAGTGTACACAATGATGAACAACGTCAATCTATCTATTTATTAAAAGGTATTGTCGAGGCATTATTTAACAGGTTAAATATAAACGATATTGTTTTCTCCACGACAGACCATGCTCATTATGAATATGGATCAGCCATAACGCATGGCAAGTCCATCATTGGACATTGCGGAAAATTGAAGCAAACACTGCTCAAAGAGATGGATATTGACGCAGAGGAAATTTTCGGATTTGACATCGTACTTGAACCAATCACACAAACCATGCAGACAGTTATGAAATATAGAGCAGCTGTGTCGTATCCCAAGGTTGGTAGAGATATGAATTTTGTTTTTGACAGCAATACTCAAACAGCAATTGTTACAAGAGCGATGCTAAAAGCAGGCAGTAAAAATTTAATCTCTGTAATCCCGGTAGATATTTTTCAGCATGATTCGCTCGGTAAAAATAAAAAAAGTATTACGTTTCACTTGGAATTTCAGAGTGCTAAAAAGACACTTGAAGAAGCAGAGATAAATTCAGCAATGAATGATATTACAGCTGTTATTTCGAAGCAATTTGATGCTAAATTAAGAGACTGATACTTTTTAAACAGGATATAAACTATGGATAACAATGACAATTTAGCCCGCGTTTCCATTTTCGGGCACGAATACACCGTAAAAGCACCAACTGATTCTACATATATCAAAAATATAGCTGAATATGTAGACATTAAAATGCGCGAAGTCCAGGAAGGTATGCCCGATGTGCAATCGACTGAACGTATCGCCATATTGGCAGCCATGAACATTTCTGATGAACTTTTTATGAATAAGAAAGATAAAGAGAATTTTTCGTCGGATATGGAAAACAAAGTCCAGTCGCTGATCGAAATTATCGACGAAAACATTTAAAACATTTTTTCCACATATCCATGGCTGCAGCAAAAATATTATCGGGGAAAACAGTCAGCCAGGATGTTTATAACTCCCTCCAATCTCGAATAGAAACACTTATATCGTCTGGATGTACTCCTGGATTGGCTGCAGTGTTGGTAGGCGATAATACTGCTTCCCAGGTGTATGTAAACAGCAAAACACGCCGCTTTGAAAAATTAGGTCTTTATTCTGAAACCATTCGCTTCCCTGAAAATATTGCTGAAAGTGACTTATTATCCAAAATTCAGGAATTAAATGATGATGACAGGTTTCATGGAATTCTGGTGCAAATGCCTCTGCCGAAGCACCTTAATGAAACTGCTATTCTTGAAGCTGTAAATCCATTAAATGATGTGGATGGCTTTCACCCTGAAAACCTGGGACGACTGACAGCAGGACATCCCCGGTTTGTGCCCTGTACTCCGAAGGGCATTATGCGTATTTTGGAATATTATGAAATTGATCCTGCAGGCCAGCATGTGGTCGTATTGGGACGCAGTAATATCGTCGGACGTCCAATTTCGATACTAACCAGTTTGAAGCAATCCTATGCAAACGCAACCACAACCGTTTGCCATTCCGGGACTGCTGACATTCCTTATCACACGCAGCAGGCTGATATTTTAATCGCTGCGATAGGTGTACCTGAATTTGTAAAAGCTGTACACATTAAGAATGGGGCAATCATCATTGATGTAGGCATCAACAGGGTAGAGGACGATTCGGAGAAAGGCTATAAATTAGTAGGTGATGTACATTTTGAAGCGGTGAATGAAAAAGCTGCAGCCATTACACCCGTTCCCGGAGGTGTGGGACCCATGACCATCGCCATGCTGGTAGAGAATACCGTTGAAGCTGCTGAACATTTGGTGAGTAGTTAAGAGGTAACTGGTGAAGTGGTGATTTGTAGCTGGTCGAGTGGTAACTTGTAGAGCGGTAAACAGTAAAATTATAATCACCAATAACCAGCTACCATTCACCAATAAATGCGCCCGTAGTTCAATGGACAGAATAAAGGATTCCGGTTCCTTAGATAGAGGTTCGACTCCTCTCGGGCGTACAAACCTTTTTATTTAAAAAATGAGAGGTTTTTTGATTATATAGTAAAAAAATTGTATATTTATGCGATTATAGTTAAATCTCACCTAAACGGTAAGGATTTATAAAGGATGCGGAGATGAAAAAAATACAACTATTTGTATTGCTAATGGTAGTTGGTTGTACAACTAAGCAACCACTGCCTGACTACGATACAATCAGTGCAAATGTAGCTAAACGCCAATCTGCACTATATAAAGCCGAACAAGCGGCTGAACGTCCTCTTTATTGCCAAAAATTATATGATGATTCACAAGTAAGATATAAAACAGGGCAATACATGGCAGCATTGATAATGTTACAACAAGTGGCACAGATGAAAGGTTGTGATGAAGAGTTAAGTTCCAGGGCACAGTATTATATTGGCTGGAATTACGCAAATGCTCAGTTTAAAACAGATGAAGCAAAAAAAGCATATCAAAAAGTAATTGATAACTATCCAGAGGGTTTTAAATATGTAGAGTATTCAAAACTAAAACTGGCTAGCTATTTACTTTCTGATCAAGCGGAAGCTGCATATAAAGCAGGTAATTTCACAGAAGCTATTGCTTTAAGAGAAGAAGTGATTCAGTATAAAAGGTGCGATACAGAATTAGCGGCAAAAAATCAATATCTAAATGCCTTGGATTATCAATACCAACAGAATGATACGGATAAAGCACAAGCTGCTTATAATAACGTAATTGCTATCCATCCTAAAAGTGGATATGCAACTATGGCGCAAAATGAACTAACTTTAGCTTTCGAACGGGCAGATGCGTTTACAGAAGGAAGAACTGAAGGAAAAGATGAAGGTCTGAAAGAAGGGGAAGCCACAGGAATAAACAAAGCAAAGACCACGCCAGCAGCCTATGGTCTTTTTGACTCTGATGATATGGAAAATTCCATTGCTTATGAGCGGGCAGATGCGTTTACAGAAGGAAGAACTGAAGGAAAAGATGAAGGTCTGAAAG
>CAZORD010000002.1:35575-95211 GCA_964582455.1 uncultured bacterium
AAGGACAAGCCTCAGGTATTGCTACAGTGAGGACCAATCCTTATGATTATAATTTATATACTAAAGCTGATATAAAAGTTCACGAATCTAAAGCAAGAGAATTAGCATTGGAAGAAGGTCAGCTAAAAGGTAAGCGCCAAGGGATTAAAATTGTAAAAACTAACCCATCAATGTACGGGCTAACTCCCTTTCTACCTGAACTGCCTGTATTTGAGACAAGTGACAAGTCTCGCACAACCACAAGTCAATGGCACTATCAACCCGAGTGGGGTTGGTTATGGACAAATGAGAAAATATTTCCTTATGTCTACCTTGCAGGTACTGGAAGCAAGACTCCGGGCTGGTATTATTTACCTGAAGTATCGAGTAAATCACTTTCTTTTTACAGTTATGCAAAAGAGGAATGGACGTCAATTAGTAACAAATAAATTTTTTATAATAATTCCTCGAGTGTAATATAAATAGAACCAAATTCTCAATTTCTAAAGGGATTAGTTTTCTGTCATTAATATTAGCTTATTTTCCTTTTTTCTGCGTTTCCAATTTGTATTGTTCTCACATCTGCACTGATTAGGTGTGGCTGTTATAAAATTTGACGTTGTTTATTACTATTTTCATTCTACGGATAGTTTTCAACTTAAAATAAAACATTTCAATATTTTATTATCTCTTTTCTGATTCATTTTCTATAATGCTTTCATTATAATTTCTTCTATTCAAAAGGAATGGGGAACAGCCATGTTAAAAATACAATTAATAAGATTTTTGGTATCAATAATATTCATTCACTTTACTTTGAATGCCAAACCAAGGGCCCGAGAACTAGGTATACCATTTAATGGCACACCCGGACCACGCAATGCTATTACCGATGTAAAAGGAGTAGAAGTTGGACATAGTACTATCGTTTCTGGTGAAGGAAAGTTAGTGCGAAGGAAAGGGCCTGTACGCACAGGGGTTACTGCCATTTTACCTCGAGGAGACAAAAGTTTAGATGATCCTTCGTTTGCTGGTTGGTATTCATTGAATGGAAATGGTGAGATGACAGGAACCACGTGGGTGGAAGAATCTGGTTTCCTGGAAGGGCCTATCATGATAACAAATACGCATAGCGTTGGAGTAGTTCGAGATGCTGTGATCTCATGGAGAGTAAAACAGGGTTCTGCAGATGCCAGTGGCTACTGGTGGTCATTACCTGTAGTGGCTGAAACGTGGGATGGTTTTTTAAACGACATCAATGGATTTCATGTGAAAGAAGAACATGCGCATGAAGCACTGGCCAATGCCCAGGGGGATATTGTATTGGAAGGAAATGTTGGTGGAGGTACTGGAATGGTGTGCCATTTATTCAAAGGTGGTATTGGTACTTCGTCAAGAGTAGTATCCATTGATGGAACTAATTACACATTAGGGGTACTTGTCCAAGCAAATTATGGAGGAAGAAAGGGCCTTACTATTTCAGGAGTTCCTGTTGGAGAAGAGATCACAGATCTAATGCCAGTGGATAATATGAATTTTGATCTAGATGGCGGGGAGGGATCCATCATCGTCGTTGTGGCTACAGATGCACCTCTCATTGCTCACCAATTGAAACGGATCGCTAGACGTGTACCATTAGGGATAGGAAAGGTCGGAGGATATGGGCACGATGGTTCAGGAGATATCTTTATTGCATTTTCTACAGCCAACCCAGGTAAAGCATTCCTAGATCATAAATCACAGGTGGAAATGCTGCCGAATTGGATGATCTCACCGTTATTTGAAGCAACTGCCTTTGCAGTTGAGGAAGCGATCATTAATGCGCTTATAGCTGCTGAAACTATGGTCGGGATCAATGGCAATACAGTTTATGCATTACCCCATGACCGCCTCCAAGCAGTTATGAAGAAATACAATCGTTAGAAACTATAGAATAAATTCAAACATGGTTTTGCAATACTTTTTTCATCTTTTCATTTGTGTAAATTAATCTTGACGGTCTTTACAACGTTTTTGACGTATTATTGTTGACGTAAATCAATATTGGTTAATGCAAGTAAAGACACGCTTTAGATTTTTCATGTACTTCGGTGGGGTGATCTTCATCGGCTCGCTGGGCTTTTACAGCCTGGGTGAAAATTGGTCTGTACTAGAGAGTATTTATATGACCATCATTACACTTTCTCCTGTGGGAACTGGTGAAACACAGCCCTTAACAGATGCAGGGAAAATATGGGCGATTATTGTCATATTATTTGGTGTAACAGTTGTCGCCTATTTGTTTACAGAATTCAGTAAAGAATTGTTTCGTTTGGACTTATACCGGAGAAATAAAATGCTTAAATCAGTAAAAAAACTACACAATCATTATATCATTTGCGGCTACGGCAGAATGGGAGCTGTAATTGCACGAGAATTGCAGGAAAAAGACCGATCCTTTGTTATCATTGATCATGATCCTGATAAGATCAGAAAGATAGATGAAAAGGGATTTATTTTCGTCGAAGGTGATGCTACTTTGGAAGAAACGTTGATAGATGCAGGTGTTGATCGTGCAAATGGAATTGTTGTTGTGTTGAATAATGATCAGGATAACCTATTTGTATGTATGTCCATACGCTCAATGAATAATGATGCATTCCTGGTTTCAAGGTGCAGCGTAAACGATAATTTACCCAAATTGCGCAGAGTGGGAGTTGATAAAGTCGTTAATCCCTACGTCGCCGGCGGCCATAAAATGTCCGAATTACTCTTAAGCCCCAAATTGGAAGATAGTGTAACCTTAAAATCTCCCCAGCAGACGTCCATTGATTTTGGTATTGATGAGATACAATTGAGCGAATTGGATCAATTTGACGGTATGATGATCAAGGATTGCGGTTTGCGTGAAAAGTATGAATTATCAATTGTGTGTATTATTGATGCAACTGGAAACGTGAATGTAAACCCAAGTTCAGAAGAAGTATTGCATAGAGACCAGACCATCATGGTCATCGGGACGAAGGAGAACTTAGAGCGGTTGACTGCTGATATATAAATATGTCGTATAATATATATTATGTATAATAGTCTATACTAATATATTTTACTTTACGACAAAATTAACCAATCTCCCCGGTACATATATTTCCTTAATCATTTCTTTACCTACTATATATGATTGAATTTTGTCATTTTCCATTGCAAAAGTTAACACTGCATCTTTTTCAGCATTGGCGTCTATTTCAATATTAGCCCGTAATTTGCCGTTTACTTGGATAGCAATGTTAATTAAATCATCTTTTGCTATGTTTTCATCAAATATAGGCCATGGTTCATAGGTAATTGAATGTTCATGTCCCAAACGCAGCCAGAGTTCTTCGGCTGTGTGTGGTATGAACGGCGCCAGTAATTGCGTGAATGTCTTTAATATATCTTTATTAATTGATTTCAACGTAACCAGGTGGTTGGTGAATATCATCATTTGTGAAATGGCTGTATTAAAACGCAGGTTTTCAATATCGTGACCGACTTTTTTAATGGTCTGATGTAATAACTTTATTGTTTCATTGTCAGCGGTATCTTCTGTAATAAATTCACTTAACCCATCGCCTGTACATACTTTATCCCATAGTTTTTTGATAAATCGTGAACAACCCTGCAAACCTTTCGTATGCCACGGTTTAGCTTTATCCAAGGGCCCCATGAACATTTCATACAAGCGCATGGAATCTGCGCCAAATTCATCTACCACTTCGTCGGGATTGATCACATTCCCCCTGGATTTGCTCATTTTTGAACCGTCTTCTCCAAGGATCATACCTTGATTAAAAAGCTTTTGAAACGGTTCTCTTGTAGACACATGGCCCAGGTCATGCAAAACATGGTGCCAGAAGCGGGCATAGAGCAAATGGAGTACAGCGTGCTCCGCCCCGCCAACGTATAGATCCACGGGCATCCAATAAGATTCCTTATTTGGATCCCATCCTATTTCACTGTTTTGCGGGTCAATATATCGTAGATAATACCAACATGAACCGGCCCACTGGGGCATGGTATTGGTTTCACGAAGTCCGATCACTTCTCCTTCGTCATTCTTTATTTCAACCCATTCCTTGATATTGGCCAAAGGTGATTCACCAGTGCCCGACGGTTCGTATTTATCAACTTCCGGTAATACCAAGGGCAATTCACTTTCATCAAGGGGTTTTGATTCATCATCATAATGGATGATCGGAATGGGTTCACCCCAGTAACGTTGACGTGAAAACAGCCAGTCACGCAATTTATACTGGATGGTCCCCTGCCCTTTATTTTTCTGCTCCAGCCAGGATATGATCTTCTTTTTTGCATCCGCAATATTCAGACCGTTTAAAAATTCACTGTTTATAGCTGGGCCATGGCCTAAATATGCTTCGCCGTCAAATCCATCTTGCGGATCAACTGTACGTATAATGGATAAGTCATATTCCTTGGCAAAATCCCAGTCCCGCTGATCCTGCCCGGGGACAGCCATGATGGCGCCGGTTCCGTAACTCATGAGTACATAATCAGCAATCCAAATTGGAATTTCTTCACTATTCACCGGATTAACTGCATAACTTCCTGTAAAGACGCCTGATTTTTCCTTATTGAGCTCGCCCCTTTCTAAATCTGATTTTCTACTGGCTTTATCCTGGTAGTCTTTAACAGCACTTTTTTGCTCTACAATCGTTAGCTCTTCAACAAATGGATGCTCCGGCGCCAAAACCATATACGTGGCCCCAAATAATGTATCAGAACGCGTTGTAAACACTGTAATGACCTCTGTGCTGCCAACAACATTAAAATGAACGTCAGCGCCTTCAGAACGGCCGATCCAGTTACGCTGTAGTTCTTTTACACTATCCGGCCAATCAAGATCATCCAGCCCGTCCAACAATGATTCAGCATAATCGGTGATTTTTAGCATCCACTGGCGCATGGGCACGCGATGGACAGGGTGACCGCCAATGTCTGATTTTCCATCCACCACTTCTTCATTGGCTAAAACAGCTTTTAATTCCGGGCACCAGTTCACAGGCACTTCCGCTTCGTATGCCAATCCTTTAGTGTATAATTGCAGAAATATCCATTGTGTCCATTTTACATAACCACTATCAGTCGTATCGATTTCCCGATCCCAATCATAGGAAAAACCCAGCATTTTGATCTGACGACGGAAATTTTCAATATTCTTTTTGGTTGTTTTCCGAGGGTGTGTACCTGTTTTAATGGCATATTGTTCAGCCGGCAGTCCAAAGGCATCCCAGCCCATGGGGTGGAGGACATTATAACCCTGCATACGTTTGTAGCGGGAAACAATATCTGTTGCAATATAGCCTAATGGATGGCCGACATGGAGTCCTGCCCCTGATGGATAAGGAAACATATCCAACACATAATATTTTGGCTTTCCAGGATCTTCAAGGACCTTAAAGGTCTTCTCTGCATCCCAATAGGCCTGCCACTTTTGTTCTATGCTTTTATGGTCGTACATAAATGAGGAGGGAAGTTTAAATGGGTTCACCTACCGGATACAATTAAAGATTATAGTATTACTGTTTTTATTAGGATGACTTGCTAACAATAATTCCGGAAACGATAGCAAGCAGCACAGAAGGAAACATCACATCCAGTTTGTCAAAATAAATACCTATTTCAGGAATGGCAGGTATAATGAATTTGAAAATAGGTACAGATAGAAAACCAACTACCATCGATGTAATAGCACCTTTTTCTGTATAACTATCCCATAATAGTGACAAAATGATCACCGGTACAAACACAGCCGCTATCCCTGACCAGCCGAAAATGGCGAACCAAAATACAGTTCTGTCAGGAGAAAGCACAGAAACTGTTAAGGCAATACCTAACGCGCAAATTGCCATTATCAGCGTTACAATTCTGGACAGTTTTGTTAATTCTGAATCTTTCATTTCCGAATGAAATATTTTTTGATAAAAGTCATGTGTTACGGCACTGGAAGCAACAATCAGCAGGGAATCCACTGTTGACATAACAGCTGATAAAACAGCCGCTATATATACACCAATAATAAACGCAGGCATGGCAATATCTAACAGCATGGATAGCACATGTTCTCCGCCAACACCCAAAATTGTTTCCACATCCTGTCCGACCTTGGTAAGCAAATAGCGGCCCAAAATACCAATCATAACAGCTGATACGTCCGTAATGAATGTATAAATAATTGCGACCCATTTGCCCTTGTCCAATTCTTTTTCATTTTTCACTGCAATAAAGCGTACATATACTTGGGGTGAACCGAGAAATCCAATACCGATGGAAATAAATCCCAATACAGTAATAAAATTCAGAAGGGTCATCCCTCCTGCTCCCCAAATATTGATCAGAGCCGGATCAATTGTTTCTAATCCTGTGTATAGTGCTGACATACTGGGAATAAAAGTAAATGCAGCTATTGGCAGAGCAACCAGTCCAATAAACATCAGCATGCCCTGGAAAAAATCTGACCAGGCAACAGCTAAAAATCCTCCGGTATATATATAAACCAAAACAATGCTAAAACCAAGCAACGCACCGGTGTAGTAATTCATCCCCAGGAAAGTTTCAAATGTCTTCCCTGTTATGTCTATTTGGGCACTGACGTAGATGATGACAAATAATGAAAGTGCTGTTGCGGATATTATGCGCAGAATATGTGTACTAGATTTGAAATGACTCGTTAGAAAATCAGGAATGGTAATCGAATCATAATCATCGGTCATGCGCTTGAATTTTTTGACCATGAATTGCCAGGAAATAAACACCCCCAATACTTCGCCAATCACCACCCAGAAAGCGCTAACTCCTATAACAGCGCCCATTCCTGTCAGCCCAATCAACAGCCAGCCGGATTCTCCAGTCGCTCGGGCAGATAAAGCAGCAATCCAATACCCCAACTTCTTGCCGCCAACATAATAATCCCTGATATCTTTAATTCTGCGGGAAGCAAAAATGCCTATGGAAAGCAGTACAATAAAATAGGCTGTAATGATGAGATATTTCGTCAGCATGGAGGGAATATACTATTCCTTATTAAATAAGAAAGTCGGGGTGAGAGGATTTGAACCTCCGACCTCGTCGTCCCGAACGACGCGCGCTAACCGGGCTGCGCTACACCCCGAAATGGACGTGGAATTTATAATTTTCCATGTGATTAATCATTAGACAATGTATTTAATCAGTATAAACCCGCCCACCAATAGAATAGTAAAAATGATGGTTAGAATATTAAAGTATTTATCAATAAATGATTTTATAGGATCACCGAATTTCCATATTAATCCTGATACCAGGAAAAAGCGTGCTGACCTGCTGATCGTGGACGCAATTATGAAATTGAAAAGATTTATATCAAATGCACCTGCTGAAATTGTGAATATCTTATAAGGAATAGGAGTAAATCCGGCAGTAAAAATGATTAAAAAACCATGTTGGTCATATTGCTGCTGTATTGAAGTAAAAAGCTGTTCTGAAAAACCTGGTATATTATTGAAGAAAAAATGTGCAATTCCGGTATAGGCACTGCCCTCCCACCATAAATAATGGCCTATAGCATAGCCGAATAATCCTCCGGCAATGCTGGCCAAACTGCAGATCAATGCAAATTGAAACGATCGTGTTCTGGCGCCCAGGGCCAAGGCAATTAAAAGTACATCCGGCGGAATTGGGAAAAATGAAGATTCAGCAAATGACAGGATAAATAACGCCAATGGCCCGTATGGTGTTTCTGCCCAATGTAAAACCCATTCGTATATTTTTCTAATCGTGCTCATGTCCAGAAATAACTCTTCAACCACATATTAATAAATTTAATCGTATCCTTAACATTGCGCATAGCAGATGATTCATTACCATAAATAGTTGGAATTGGAACATGCTGAACCTTCCAGCCAGCCAATGCTGCTTTAATGAGAAACTCGCTTTCGAATTGAAACCCTTCTTCAATACATTGAATTTTATTAAAGATCTTTGTTTGAAAGGAACGGTATCCGCATTGAGAATCCTTTATCACGGCACACGTTCTGATTGATATGAGCAGGCTGGTAATAAAATTTGATAATTGTCTCGTTAAAGGCATATTTCGGCGATCATTACGGTAGCCCAGTAATATTGTTTCATTGGGAATAAGAGTGAAATTATCAAGTAATTCAGGAGGGTGCTGGAGATCAATGTCGATAGTGACTACATGTTCTTCTTCATTTTTGACTATCCAAGACATTGCTGTTTGAATCGCAGCACCTTTACCGCGATTCTCAACATGTTTAAATGATTTAATTGGATACAATTTCAACTTTTCACTGGTATCATCTGTACAGCCATCATCAACAAATATAAGCTTACCTAACCATTTATTATGAATTCGGTTAAAAAAATCTTTCAAAGACCCTGCACCGTTATAGATGGGTACAATAATATACGGTAAGGACATATTATTCGGAAAAGACGGCAATAGCCGACATGACTTCTCTTTGGGTAGTAAAACCGGCAGGTTTATTTAATAAACTCCCATTTACAACTATAGCACTTGATCCACCGCCGTCCAGGTTGATTGCCTCTTCACAATCCAGATCAAACATTAATATGGATAATTCATTTAAGTCCACTCCCCTGCTGTCCGGCTGGCGGCCATCAACCACGAGGAAAATATATTTTCCATTTTTAGTATATCCAGCTGCAGTACGGGGATGTATATCAGGAATTTTCGACCAGAAAAAAACTTCTTCATCAGCGGTAACATTTTTTCGACTATTTGAAACTATTACAGGCCCTGCCTGCAGAGCGTCTTCTATATTCCAGAAACTACCTTTAGTGAAATCGATTTCAGTGACAGGTTCGCTTGGGTTGTTATTGGTAGGTTTATCCCACTCAAAAATGGAATCATTATGGCTCGCGATCCAGGCAATATCCATTCCCCCGGTTTTATCGAATCCGATAGCGCTACGGGTAAGATAATATCGTTTTTCCCGTTTTAGCATAGAACGAAGTGAATATGAGATAATTTCACCATTATTTTTTAAGAGGCCAACATGTTCCGTAGGATTTTTATGCATGAGAAAATATCCGCCATTAATAACCATGACAGCATCCATTCTTTCAGCAAATTGACTGGGTGTTTCCCTTCTGTCAATATCATTTGAAACGACAATTTCCGTAGATAGATTAGCTAATTTACTATCCACTTCAACGTACCAGGCATTGAGGGGCAATAATTTATTTCGTCCGGAAAATACACGGATACCATCAGGGAGATCCTGGAAATTGGTTGATATATTTTTCCAGCCCATTGGAATACTGCGAAATGAACGAATTTCTCCACATGAAAAAAACGTATACAAAGATATGGTCAAAACAAGATGGAAAAATCTGGTCATTGATCAATGATAGTAAAATTTATTGTATCCAAAGCAGTTGCTGTTATCTCATCACGAAGCACAACATACCAATTGCCAATCTGGGCATCGGTAATTGTTTTATATGTCCATGAACGCCAATGCACAGACCTGCCAATTTTAATGGGAATCGTATCAATATAATTTCCCTGGAAATACCATTCGTAAAGAATTGTGCGTGGACTTAAAGCATTGCGAATGCCGGAATAACAGTATACTCTCTTCAATGTAACCGGAAATTCTTTAGCTGAACGAATTGGCTTGCGCAGACTGTCAATCATTGCTTCACACATTAAAAGAGAATTCACTCTTAAATCTGGTATGTCAGGTATGACTTCTTCTGAAGATGCTTCATCCTCTACGATATTTTCTACTACAGGTGTATCGATTACAGCAGTTTCAATTTTATTTATAATAATGGTGTCTTTTTTGAGATGATCATCTATTTGAACAGTTTCCCGAAATTTTACACTGTCATCATTTTTATCTATCGTAATGCCAGTAAATAGAGCGTAAAGCACAAATATAATCGTTAAAGTAATAACAGTGCGATCCAACTTCTGCCAAATGGCAATTATTACCAAAAGTAAGAATATAATGGTAATAGGCAGAAAGGCAGGATCGCCTATGAGACGGTCAATCATTCGAGAAATTTAAAAGGGTTTTTTGTTGATTGAAAACAGACTTATTGCTCTTTGATAACCTGGGAATTAAAATAACCAATAAATAAAAAACCAAATATTAAACAACCAGTTATCGATTTTTGAGTAATAACCTCTGCTAAATGATCATTGCTGAATAAAACTGAATTCAATTCAAAATCTGATAATAATATATACATCCCTGTTGCAATCGCAATGAGTAGATATCCAATTGACAATCGTTTAGTTGAGCTATCCATTTTATAAAATGATAACGCTAATAATACAGTGCTGCCAAATAAAAACCTGAACAAAAATTCAGCAAAAATAATATGATCTTTCAAATTGATATTAGCTGGTGTCAGCGCTACTCCTAATAAGCAAAGACTGGTACACATGCCAAAAAATGTACCCAGTTTAAACATATTCCCACTGGGTGTATATTTATTCTTAAAGAAAATATAATTCCCATAAAAATATGCGAAAAAAGCAAACGTCAAAATACTAAAAGCTATCAAAAAAATAATGAATGAAAAGAGATTAGCAATACCTGAATGTGTTACAGTTCGGCCCAGGTCACTAATAAAATTTTCAGTAAAAATATACTCGGTAGTGTCCGTTCTTTCCACAGTTCCACCAGGATAAATTTGAATTGCCAATGCTAATAATAATACGAATACTCCTATAGCAATTAGTGGAAATTGAAAAATGGTAAACTTGGGATTATGCAGATAATATTTCATATGTTCATTGTCAATCAGTATGCTAAAAAGCCTTCCTCTTCCGAGCAAGGCTTTGATTGTCGGAGCGGCGAGATTTGAACTCGCGACCCCTGCAACCCCATTGCAGTGCGCTACCGGGCTACGCCACGCTCCGATTAATGCTTATGTAAAAAGTCTAATATGGATTCAAGTTCCTGTTTTACTTTAACCAGAATTTCAGTATTTCTATCATGTACTTCAGAATCCGGCTTTTTATCACTGACCGTGTCCAATGGTTCTCCTGAATTCATTTGAGTCCTGGCACCTTTTATTGTGAATTTTCTATTATATAAAAGATCCTTGATCAATAAAATTGTATCTATATCTTTTTGCCGATATGTTCGGTTCCCAGCCCTGTTCTTTGGTGGTGAAAGCTGCCTGAACTCTGTTTCCCAATACCGTAGAACATAAGACTTCAAATCTGTAAGCTTACTTACTTCCCCGATGGAATAATATAATTTCTTGATTTGTTTGGGCTTGGATACCATGGAATCTCAATTTAAAGCGATACTTTAAATTAATGCAGAGATGCCGTCGGTGCAAAGAGTTTAAATCAATTCTTTAAGCTATTTTCCGGACTATAATATTTTAAATCAAAGGCATCAGCTACTCCTTTATGAGTTACATGTCCATTAATCATATTAAGGCCATGTAATAAAGAGCTGTCACTTTGCAGAGCATTCAGTATACCATTATTTGCTAATTTTTGAATGTAGGGGTTTGTTGCGTTAGTTAATGCTGTTGTGGATGTATACGGAACAGCACCCGGCATATTAGCCACACAATAATGTATAATATCATCCACTTCATAAATGGGGTCTTCATGGGTTGTTGGCTTACACGTTTCAATGCAGCCGCCCTGGTCTACTGCAACATCCACAATGACAGATCCCGGACGCATCAGTTTCAGCATATCACGTGTGACTAATTTTGGAGCAATAGCCCCGGGAATCAATACAGCGCCTATGAGTAAATCAGTTTGTCTTAAATGTTCCCTGATATTGTATTGGTTGCTATATATAGTGCGCACATTCTTTGGCATAATTTCATCTAAATATCGTAGACGATTCAAATTCACATCCAAAATAAAAACATTTGCTCCCAGGCCAGCTGCAATAAAAGCAGCATTGGCACCAACAATCCCGCCTCCTAAAATAGTTACTTTAGCAGCTTCAACGCCTGGAACGCCACCCAACAATATCCCTCGGCCGCCTTTTACTTTTTCCAGAAATTTTGCACCTTCCTGAATTGCCATGCGGCCGGCAACTTCACTCATAGGTACCAGTAAAGGTAAACTGCCGTCATCAAGCATGATTGTTTCATAAGCAATCGCTGTTGCTCCAGTTTTCAAATATGATTTAGTAAGCTCTTCAGAAGCTGCAAAATGGAAATAGGTAAACATGGTTAAATCAGAAGAACAATAATCTAATTCCTCGTCTTGAGGTTCTTTCACTTTTACCACCAATTCCACATTATCAAATATTTCTTTAGGTGAATCAATAATTCGGCAATTGACGCCCTCATAATCAGAATCAGAAAAACCGCTGGATAATCCAGCGGTTTTTTCAATTAAAACATCATGTCCCTGTTGCGTCAATTCCAAAGCAACGCCCGGTGTTAACGCAACACGGTTCTCATTCTGTTTTATTTCTTTGGGTATTCCAATGAGCATTTATCTGCGGCGTCCACGATTGCGGTCCTTCCTAAAACCTCCACCATGACGCCTTCCACGGCCATTTGAATCCCTTGGAGGACGCTCCACATATCCTTCCGGTTTAGGAAGAAGTGCTTTACGGCTGAAGTCCAAACGACCTTGATCGTCGACTTTTATGAGTTTAACACGAATATCATCACCTGATTTTACCACATCTTCTACTTTTTCTGTGCGTTCCCAGTTCAGTTCAGAAATATGAACTAAACCTTCACGTCCTGGTGCAAATTCAACAAATGCGCCAAATGTCATTAATCGAGTAACGATACCATCAAACTCTTGACCCACTTCAGGTTCGAATGTGAGTGCTTTAACGAGCTCCATCGCATCATTGCATTTATCAGCATTAGCACCGGCAATGGTTACATTTCCATCATCATCAACATTGATTTCACATTCCGTATCTTCAATGATCTTTTTGATGTTTTTTCCACCGGGGCCAATCAATGCTCCAATTTTTTCTGGGTTAATCGTAATAGAAAAAATCCGTGGTGCATATTCGGATATTTCGTTAGCCTCTGGCAATGCTTCATTCATTAAGTTTAGAATGTGCAAACGCCCTTCACGAGCTTGTTCCAAAGCTTGCTCCATTAATTCAAAGGAAATACCTTCAATTTTCAGGTCTAATTGAATTGCATTAATCCCATCGGCTGTTCCGGCAATTTTAAAATCCATATCGCCAAGATGATCTTCAGCTCCAAGGATATCACTTAAAATAGCGTTACGTTTTCCATCCGTAATTAATCCCATTGCGATTCCTGCAACATGGCTTTTTAATGGAGCGCCAGCATTCATCAATGATAGTGAACCACCACAAACAGATGCCATTGAAGACGATCCGTTTGATTCCATTATTTCAGACACAATGCGAATTGTATACGGAAAATCATCATACGCCGGAAGCACAGGTTTAAGTGCACGCTGGGCTAAATTTCCATGACCAATTTCACGGCGGCTTGTAAACCCAATGCGCCCAACTTCACCTACACAATAGGGAGGAAAATTGTAATGAAGATAATAATTTTTCTTATAATCTTCATCCATACTATCAATGATCATTTCTGAACTTTTAGATCCCAAAGTTGTAATGACCATCGCTTGTGTTTCTCCACGAGTGAATAATGCCGATCCATGAGTCCGGTTTAAAATTCCGGGTTCAATTGAAATCGGTCGTATTTCGTTTGTGGACCTGCCATCACTTCTTTTTCCCGTAGCAAGTACTTGCTCGCGAAAAGCATCTTTAAAGCGATCGTCAATTATAGACATAATTGATTCTTCTTCTTCTGGAAAAACTTCTTCCAGGGACTGAATTATTGAATCACTCATAGAATCTTTAGCATCTGATCTTTCATGTTTATCAACAATTGATACTATGTCGGAAATTTGGTTTCCTAATTTTTCATCAATTGCTGCTACCATTGATTCTTCCGGTTCTGGATAAACAAATTCATCTTTTTGGACATCCATTTCAGATAGTAATTCAGTTTGAAGATCTATGACCTCCTTAATGAATCCATGAGCATGTTTTAACGCATCCAAAATTTCAGATTCAGTCGCTTCTTCAGCTTCACCTTCAACCATGACTACCGTTTCCTGATTTCCGGAAACAATCATTTCTATATCAGAATTCAATAAATCTTCCCGAGTTGGATTAATAACAAATTTGCCATCAATTCTTCCAACGCGAACGGTTGCAATCGGGCCATTCCATGGAATGGTTGAGGTTATTAATGCTGCAGAAGCACCTACTCCAGAAAGTGTATCCGCCATGTTTTCGCCATCACTCTGTAAGACAGTAATCATGACTTGGACTTCATTTTTAAATCCTTTTGGAAATAAGGGCCGAATAGGTCTATCGGTTAATCGACTTGTTAATACCTCATGTTCTGCAGGCCTTGCTTCCCTTTTGAAAAAACCACCAGGTATTTTACCACCCGCGTAATGTTTTTCTCTATATTCTACTTGTAATGGAAAATAGTCAACACCTTCTCTTGGTTCTTTAGAAGCATTCACTGTAGCCAATATGACTGTTCCTCCATAGGTTACCATTACGGAACCATTACTTTGACGAGCAACCTTGCCCGTTTCTAATCGCATTATTTTTCCTGCGATTTCTCTTTCTTTACTTATCATCTTCTCTTCTTATCCTCTTATCTTCAATTTCTTTACCAACTCCACATAACCATTTGGATTTCTGCGACGGAGGTACTTCATTAGTTTCTTTCGTTTAGATACCAACATGACTAATCCACGACGTGAATGATGGTCTTTCTTGTGCTGTTTAGCGTGTTCCGTTAATTCACGGATACGCTTGGTCAGCAACGCAATTTGGGTATCTGCAGAACCAGTGTCGGTTTCATGCTTACCAAATTGATCAAGTATCTCTTTTTTTTCTTCTTTTGTTATTGACATAAAAATCTCCTATAAATATTTTTGCAATAATTTGTTACAATAACTTTTATCTTTTGTTAACTGCTCAACTAAATGTTCAGCATCTTCAAATTTTTGTTCATCACGAATACGCTCTAGGAATTCAATTTCTATTTCTTTGTTGTATAAATTATTGATGTTTTCTGCGAAAAAGTGAATTTCAGCTACAAAATCTTTTTCTTCAAATGTAGGACGAACTCCTAAGTTACACATTCCATACAGTGATTTCCCATTAATCCTTCCCCTACAAAAATAGACTCCATTTTTAGGAAATAACTGATTTTCTTCTGCTGGAATGAAATTTGCTGTTGGGAATGTTAATTCCCTACCCCGACCGGCACCGTGTACAACCTTTGCTTTAAAACCATACATCCAACCCAATTCGAATGACGCTCGGCGAACGAATCCTTCAAGAATCAACTGGCGGATATTCGAACTTGAGATCGCCACAGTATCATCTGCCACAGCTTCAACAATTTCGCATGTAAAATCACTGTCCTTACTATAATCAGATAAGAATTCGGGAGATCCTTCTCGATTATGTCCAAAATGATGGTCGTGGCCTATGACTATGTGTGCAGGATTAAAATTATTAATTACAATTTTTTCCATAAACTCTTGTGCCGGGATTTTGGAAAATTCTTCCGTAAATGGAATAACCAATACAGTATCGACATGTAAACCGTCCAGCAATGATAATTTTTTATCCTGGGAAATTAAAAGGGATAATTTGCTGCGTTTATCAAGAATATGACGCGGGTGGGGGTCAAAAGTAATAACAACAGACAGAATATGTTCCATTTGCGCTTGTGACACCACCTTCTTAATGATTTCCTGGTGCCCCCTGTGTAAACCATCAAACGAACCAATGGTCAGGATGGATCTTCCTTCACTTTTTATATGATCAAGTTCTGTGTAAACGTCCATTTTTCTCTAATGTGCTTATCTGGATTGTATCATTAAGTATATGATATCCAACCTTGGTTCGTTTTAGAGCAGTCAAGTGCCCAACTGTGCCAAGCTTTTCAGCAATTTCACTACCCAAAACACGTATATATGTCCCTTTTGAACAATGTACCTTAAATGAAATATAAGGCGATTTATATTCAATTAATTCAATATCAAAGATATTGATCAAACTGGGTTCACGTTTAACTTTAATGTTTTTCCTGGCTAATTTATATAAGCGCTGTCCATTGACCTTTTTCGCTGAATACATGGGCGGTGTTTGCAATTGTTCTCCTATAAAAGATTTAAAAACTGTCTCTACTTGTTCATTTAATAACTGCGGAATTTCTTTTTCTTCCACTATTGTACCTTCTATATCATGGGTATCTGTTTTTGAACCAAGCAATAAAGTAGCATTATATTCTTTATCTGTCCCAGAAATTGCTGTCAATTTCTTGGTGTCTGGGCCAGTTCCTACAATGAGTACTCCTTCGGCAAATGGGTCCAGTGTTCCTCCATGACCTACTTTCTTTTCGTTTAAAATTCCTCTAACCTTTTTTACAACATCAAAAGAAGTCCACCCTTTAGGTTTATAGATATTCAAAATCATGATTTCCCGGTATTCAATTTTTTAAATATTGACTGCATATGCTCTTCATGCTTAATACCTTCATCCTGGTAAAACGTTAAATCCGGTATATTTTTAAGTCGAATTTCATGGCCTAAATATTTGCGAAATGCTTTTGCCAATTTATTCAATTCAAACTCGATGGATTCAGCTGACATTTTCTTATTAATGACGCTATAAAACACTTTACTGTGCCGCAGGTCTGGCGAAATTTGAACTCGTGTAAATGTAATGAATCCCAAGTGGGATAAATCGATGTGTTTTGTTGTTATGTCGCCGAGGATCTGCAGAATTTGCAGGCTGACGCGATCAGTTCGCTTGTATGGTTTTTCGTTTATCAAGCTGTTTCAAGTGTCCGCTTTATTTGCTGGATCTCATATACAACGATTTCATCCCCCGCGACAAATTTTGAAAATTCGTCCACTCCTATTCCGCATTCCATTCCTTCTTTCACTTCCTTTACATCATCTTTAAATCGTTTAAGTGAGCTCACATTACCTTCATGAATTACTTCTTCTTCACGGATTACACGCGCTTTTTCACCCCGCTTTATTAATCCTTCATCTACTTTACTTCCAGCAATAAAACCAATTTTTGGTATTTTGAATAATTCCAGAACAGAAGCACGGCCAAGTATATTTTCTACTTGCTCCGGCTCTAATAAACCTTCCAATGCTAATTTGATATCTTCAACGGCATTATAAATAACAGTATACGAGCGAATCTCAACGCCTTCCTGGTTGGCCAGCAGTTTAGCATTGGAACTGATTTGAACATGGAAACCGATTACGACAGCGTTAGAAGCTGCAGCCAGCAGCACGTCAGATTCTTTGACCATCCCTACTGCTTTATGGATGACACGAACTCCGACTTCTTCGTGTTGAATTTTTTCCAATGATTCCGCTAATACTTCAATTGAACCATCTACATCACCTTTAATGACCAATGGTAATGTTTTTATTGAACCGTCTTTAATAAGTGCTGACATTGCATCGAGCGATTGCGTGGCAACTTTCTTTTGTTCGATTTCCCGTTTCATGCGCTGGCGTTCAGAAGCAATACGTTTTAGATCTTTTTCATTTTCAAAAACTGCAAAAATATCAGCAGCCTGAGGGACTTTATCAAATCCGAGTACTTGTACAGCTTCAGATGGACTGGCTTGATCAATACGCTGTCCACGTTCATTCATCATTGCCCTGACTTTCCCTGAAAAATTACTGCAGATGAATGGATCACTAACCCGCAGAGTTCCTTTTTGAATCAACACTGTTGCAATGGGGCCATGGCCTTTATCCAATTTTGAATCGATCACTGTACCCCGCGCGTGGGTTTCCGTGTTAGCCTTAAGCTCAAGTACTTCAGCTTCTAAAAGGATAGAACTCATTATTTCTTCGATACCATCCCCTGTTTTAGCAGAAACAGGCACAGCCTGAACCTTTCCTCCCCAGTCTTCTACTAATACTTCATGGTCAGATAATTCTCGTTTAACGCGGTCTGGATCAGCTTCAGGAAGGTCCATCTTATTGATGGCGACAATAATGGGCACTTCAGCAGCTTTGGCATGATCAATGGCTTCTATTGTTTGAGGCATGACCCCGTCATTCGCAGCCACCACAACAACAACAATATCCGTGACTTGTGCGCCCCGGGCCCGCATGGCAGTAAATGCTTCATGGCCGGGTGTATCTAAAAATGTAATATCTTTTCCATCTTCCATTTCAACTTTATATGCACCAATATGCTGAGTAATACCCCCGGATTCACCGGCCACAACATTCGACTTACGAATATAATCCAGGATGGATGTTTTGCCATGATCTACGTGGCCCATGATGGTAACTACAGGCGGACGGTGAGATGCATTTTCTAAATCTTCTTCTGAATCTTCAAGTGTAAATAATTCTTCACCAATATTGGTAATTTTTTCAACTGTATAACCATATGTATCTGCCAGCAGTTCAATCACATCCCAATCCAACCTTTGGTTGATAGTAACCAGTTTACCTAATCCAAGGCATTCCTGGATAATATCACTGGCATTTACATCGAAAATTTTGCTTAATTCTTCAACATTGGAGAATTCCGCTACCCGAGCAGTTTTCAGGGTTTCTTCGATTTCCTCATCTTCTAATGGTTTATCCTTTTTATACTGCTTTTTCTTTGACTTTGTATCGATTTTAGATAAAGTTTGTTTAACAGCATCTTTAACACTTTTTTGAACTTTTTTTTCTTTTTTATCAGCAGGTTTTCTCCTGGTACGTGATGTCTGTCCTATTTGGGCTTCTATTTCTGAAATATCAATTTTTCTTAAACGTTGTTTTTTAGGTTTTTCTTCATTCTTTGTTGTCTCTATGGATTTCTCTTCATCATCCTTCTTCTTCTGGTCTTCTTCTTCCTGTTTAAGCTTGGCTGTTTCTACAGCTAATAATTTTTCAACTTCCTCCATTTTCCGTTGCTCTTCTAATGATAGGAGGTCTAACCTTTTTGTTACTTTCTGCTGCTCTACGATTCGCGTATGATGAATTTCCCTACGGACCTGCTCTTTGCGATAGCGGGCAACGTTTTCCTTATCTTTAGCAAATTCAGCCTCAATTAATAACATGGCATCGTCGTCAATTGGTGACATATGGCTCGCCACTTCAATACCTTTATTTATAAGAAAATTCAATATTTCAGTATGTGAAATATTGAAATCTTTCGCGACTTGGAAAATTCGTTTGGATCGTTTAGCCATTTAACCGGCCTCTTCTACTTCTTCTTTTTCTTGGATAACTTCAGTTTCGTCTGCAACAATTTCATTTTCATCGTCTTCAACTACCGTTTCTGTTTTTACACTTTCTTCAATTTCATCTTCTTCTTCTACTATAGTTTCTTCATCTGTTACAGATTCATGTTCAACTTCCTGTTCTTTTTCAGGTTCAGTATCGGACTCATTTTCAATTTCTGCATCAGTGGCAGCATTGACTTCCTCAAGAATTTCATCCAGTTCTGTCTTTTCTTCGTCCTCTACTTCGTCAACGCGCTCAATAAAACTCTGCACAACCAGGTAACACTGCTCCAGGTTTTCGTCATTCACAGCTTCAATCTCCAACAAGTCTGCTTCATCCGTATTTAATAAATTTGAAACAGTTATTATACTTTTTTCAGCAAAGGAATCAACCAAATCTGCAGGAAAATCCGGTACTTCTGATAAGGCTGTTGCTTGGTCTGTTTTCTGTCGATCATATTGTTTTTTACCAAAAGCGTCGATTCTGTAACCTGTAACCCTGGAAGCAAGGTTGATATTCACACCACCCCGGCCAATGGCAAATTCAAGTTCATCATCGTTGAATAAAGCGACACAGTATTTCCGCTCATCATCTAAATAGAGATCAATTGGTTTTGCTGGTGATAATGCCCTGGAGATTAATATTTCAGGTTGCTGGCTATTATTTATAATATCAATTTTTTCATTATTCAACTCTCTGACGATTGCTTGAATTCTGCTGCCGCGCATACCGACACAGGCTCCAACCGGGTCAATCCGCCTGTCTTGTGATTTAACGATAATTTTGGCTCTTTCACCCGGATGGCGGGCAATAGTCAATATTTCTATAATGCCATCATCAATTTCCGGTACTTCCATTTCAAACAATTTGAAGAGAAAATGGTTATCGCTTCGTGATACAATAATCTCTGGTCCGCGAGCATTAACTTCTACTGATTTTACTACAGCTCGAATAGTATCTCCACGGCGATACCGTTCAGACTGGATTTGCTCTTTTTTCGGTAAACGCAGCTCAGCATGTTCAATATTGATAAATACATTATCACGCTGGACCTGATGCACAACACCAATGACGATTTCACCAATACGTTGTGAATAATCTTCGTAAATATAATGTTTTTCAACGTCCTGCAGCCTTTGGCTGAAAAACTGCTTGGCTGTATTGATCATGCGCCTGCCGAAGACTGTTGGATCAATGACTTCAACAAATATATCACCCACCTCAAACTTATCATCGGGCATGGCTTTATTTGCATCTTCCAGTAAAATCTCTAATACCGGGTCTTCAATTTCTGTAACAATTTCTTTTTCAGCGTAAATTTCAATTTCACCCTTGTCAATATTAATAATCACACTGCAATTGGAATTTTCACCACGTTCTTTTTCGATGATATACATGAATAATTGCTCAATGATACTGCCTAGTTCTGAGCGTTCTACATTCTTCTCACGTGCTATTTCTGAAAAAACTTCTATCAGTTCTCGATTAATCAAGATCCCTCCGTATTAATTGAATTGAACGATTACTTTTGCTTGTAAAATATTTTCTAATGCCAATTGAAATTGGCCTTTATGTTTATTTTTGAGATATAGAATATCTTCATTGAAACCAACTAACTCTGCTTCTGTATATTTCCGGTAGCCGTTTTTATCAAATGTTAAATTTAATTTCCGGCCAACATTCTTTTTATATTGGAAAGACCGTGTCAATGGTTCTGTAACACCTAATGAAGTGATTTCCAAGGATACTCCATCGGGGTAATATTCATCCAATAATTCATCATCCTGGATTGTTTTTGCTATTTCAGTCGTCACAGCCAAAGAGATAGATTCTTCACTATCTATGAAACACCGTACCATGCCCTTATGAGGATCATCAGTAATATCCATTAAATAGATCCCATTAGGGAGAAGGTGCTCGATCTTATGTCTTAATTCATCCATGTCTAAACAAACGAAAAGTGGGCCGAGAGCCCACTTTTCGGTGGCAAAAATAAGACTTTAGGTTGATGTTTACAAGGTTATTGTTCGTCGGAAAAGACGGTGTGCAGATATCCAATGATTTCTTCTGCATTGTTCTTTAATTCGGAATTATTAGGGTACTTATCAATAATTGACTTGGCCAATAGCTGTGCTTCCTTGTATTCGCCGGTATGCATATAGTGATCTGCAAGCATAATTGTATATTTATCTTTTTCAGGCTCATTTGCAGCTTGTTTAATGGCTTGGTTGATATAGCCTGCAACAGCATTAGTATTACCGTTCATTTTTTCAAGATCAGCCATCAACAGCAATCCGCCTGCATGAAATTCTTCAGTTGGATGGTCGAGAAAATCCTGAAGGTATGATTGCGCAGTTAAATAATCTTTTTGTTCATATTTAATGCGGGCCAGCATGAATAAACCCCGTTGTGC
Source organism: uncultured bacterium (assembly GCA_964582455.1). GTDB lineage: Bacteria > Fidelibacterota > Marinisomatia > Marinisomatales > TCS55 > UBA2126. The sequence goes on from CAZORD010000002.1 coordinate 57,271, forward strand.
CGCCTCGGAGCCTGTATAATCATCCACGAGGAGTTCTAATTGTAGCTGGCCGTTATCCCTATCATCTGTTCCTAAACTAACAAATGCTTTACCCAAGGCTGCTTCAGATGCATCTTTTTCTGCCGCTATATTTTTATTCATTATCATACCCACTATGATAATTGCAACTACACCAATCCCCACACCAGTGATCAGTTTTTGATTTTCTTCAACATATTCTTTCACGTGGTATATAGTTTCCAGGAAAGGATCGTGTTTTATCTCCTTCTTGGTGATTTTCTTCCTTGCCTTAAGCATTAATAACTAGTCTCCTTATTGTTTATTATTTTATTTCGTGCCCACAAGAGGATTCGAACCTCTGGCCTACTGCTTAGGAGGCAGTCGCTCTATCCTGCTGAGCTATGTGGGCGTTAATTGCGGTGGCGAAATTACAATGTTTAGAATATGGGAAAAAGAGCGAATTCTATTCTGAAATAAGATCTCTAGTCATGAGTTCAGTAACGGATGCACGGGGGTCTTTATCATTATAAAGCACATTATATACTGCAATGGAAATGGGCATATCCACCGTTTGTTTTTGACATAATTGAAATACTGCATGGGATGTTTTCACGCCTTCCGCAACCATATCCATTTCAGCCAGGATTTCAGTTATCTTTCGTCCTTTGCCGATTTTTTCACCCACATAACGATTGCGGCTGTGTTTGCTGAAGCAAGTAACGATTAAATCGCCGATTCCGCTCAACCCGGCAAAGGTTATTTCCCGGGCTCCCATGGCTACACCCAACCTCGTCATTTCGGCTATTCCACGTGTTAAAATTGCAGCTTTTGTATTATCTCCAAAACCTATACCGTCACAAATTCCGGCAGCGATGGCAATGACGTTTTTAAGTGATCCGCCAAATTCAACTCCCAGAATATCATTATTAGTATACACACGTAAAACGTTTGATGAGAAAATTTTCTGTACCTTTTTAGACGCATTTTCATTGACCGCTGCAGCAACCAGTGCAGTGGGTATCTTTTGTACAACTTCCTCTGCGTGACTGGGGCCGTATAACGAAACTATAGGCACGTCTCTGACTGTTGTTTCCTCACCAATGACTGCGCTCATTGTTAATAATGAATCCGTTTCCAGCCCTTTGGCAAGATTGACAATAATGGCATTGTCATCGATAAAGCCATTAGCGCTTGCTACAATTTCACGAACGCTGTGTGAAGGTACTGCAATAACTATAATTTCAGCACCATTCAACGCTGCTTCCATAGCGGATGTAAACGTGATTTTATCTGAAAAAATTAAATCAGCTATAAAAGGATGTTTTCGTTCAGCCGACATTACGTTTACTTTTTTGGCATCCCGCTGCCACATGGTTACATCATGGCCATTTTGACTTAATATTTCACCAACAGCTGAACCCCAACTACCGGATCCTAAAATAGAAATTTTACTCATTTAAAGATGTGATAACGAAATGTTTTAAGTAATTTTATGCTATATTTGATATATGCTATCAATTAATTCTGCGTATTTTTCCACTATCACTTTACGTTTTACTTTAAGTGTTGGTGTCAATTCCCCAGTTTCAACTGACCATTCATCTGCAACTAATTTAAATTTCTTAACCGTTTCATAATGCGCAAAACCTGCCATGGCCTTATTAACCTCACTTTCGAATAATTGTATTGTCTTTTCATTATTCATAACATCATCAGCAATACTATTATTTTCAGCCCATTCCTGGAGAGCTTCTGGTGCAGGGACGATCAGCGCTGATATAAAATTCCGTCGATCCCCTAAAACGACGACTTGTTCGATGTATTTTGATGCTATAAGTGAATTTTCCATAGGCGCAGGGGCAATATTCTTCCCCCCTGAAGTGACAAGAATATTCTTTTTTCTATCAGTGATGCTTAAAAATCCATCCTCGTCGAATTCACCGATATCCCCCGTATGGAACCAGCCGTCGGCGTCAATGGCTTCTTTAGTTGCTGCTTCATTCTTAAAATAACCCAGCATTACATTTTCACCACGGCACAAGATTTCACCATCTGCAGCAATTTTTACCTCTACCCCATCAATCGGTTGCCCTACAGTACCAAATTTTACATTATCCAAACGGTTATTCGTAATCACGGGGCTTGTTTCCGTCAAGCCATACCCCTCGAGAATAATGATATTAGCAGCGGCAAAAAATTCTGCTATCTCCTGGGATAATGGCGCTCCTCCGGAAACGAAGAATCTTAACCGCCCCCCTACTCTTGCTTTAATCTTAGAAAATACCAGTTTTTCGGCCAAGCTGAATTTGAAGCCCAACCAACCGCTCGGACGGCTGTTTTTACAAATATACTGCATAGATTCCTTGCCGACTCCGATGGCCCACCAGAAGATCTTTTGCCGCAGCGGCGGATCGTTACTGACTTTATCCAGTACTTTGTTATACATCTTTTCATATAGGCGCGGGACACTTGCCATTATTGTTGGTTTGACTTCACCCATATTTTCAGCAACTGTATCGATACTCTCGGCATAATAAACACAACCACCTGCCGTGAGACCAGTAAAATGACCAACCATGCGTTCAAAAACATGGCTCAAAGGTAGAAATGATAGAAATATGTCATTTTCATCAACATGGATTGTTTTTCTACCGCTGATAATATTTGAAATCAAGTTATTATGGGAAAGCATGGCGCCTTTGGGATTCCCGGTCGTACCGCTTGTATAAATTAATGTCAGTAAATCGTTGGGCTTAATTGTAGCAGCTTTTGCTTTTAAATCAAAACCAGTACTTTTTCGATGTTCGACCCCTTTTTCAATTAATGTATTGAAACTAATCACGTCATTACTGTCCGATTCAGAATCATCCATAAGGATGTACCCCTGCATTTGCGGACACGTTTGAACAAGTGACCTGGTTTTATCCAATTGGTCCTGATTCTCTACAAAAACATACTTTGTATCGGAATCATCGAAAATATAACCTATCTGTGGATTCGTTAATGTTGGATAAACTGTCACTGTTACAGCACCTAATCCGATAATTGCATAATCTACGCATGCCCATCGTGAGGAATTAGTCGATAAAATCGCAATCTTATCTCCTTTTTGGATTCCCAATGATGCCAATCCGCTGGCTAAATTCTCCACAATTTCGCCGGCTTCTTTATATGTTTTACCTTGCCATTCGCCGTTAATTTTATCAAAATATGCAGGGTTATCAGCATATTTCTCTACACTTTGAAAAAACATTTCGGCTATTGAATTATAGCTCATTTTCTTGTAACTCCTGTTTATATGAGTGTAAATATATTGAAATTATTTTAATATGCAGTCTAATTTATTTACTGAAAATGCCGGGGTGGCGGAATTGGTAGACGCGTTGGTCTCAAAAACCAATGAGGTATTCCTCGTGCCGGTTCGACTCCGGCCCTCGGCACTTTTCATGCATTTTTTTTCTTGCATTTAGTTAATTAAACTTTTACTTTAAACATGAAGGTGCTGGTTTGGTACCTTTGGTATGTGGAAGGGGTAGATTTTCACTTTGTACCGAGGTCATTGTGAAATCTACCCCAATTTTTTATCCTCACTTAATTATTTCCTTCTGTTGAATCCATTTATTTATATACGGTGAACAACGGATTTATATCATCATTCACTTCAACTAATTCTTTAAGCCAAAAAAGGAATTCGAGTAACAAATCCAAAAGCATTTTTTCATAAATTGAAATTATAGATAAAAATAAAAAAGGGCTCAAACAGAGCCCTTTTTTATTGTAAACAATTAATTAATTAAACAATTTATTTCTTTTTCTTTTTATCTTTTTCGAAGACTTTTTCTTTTACTTCATTTAAATCAGTTTGCAGCAGTGTGATTGCTTGTTGAATTTCTGACAAAGTTTGACTGGTTCTACGCCTGTTGCTGTTTAAATCATCCTCGAGATCACTAATATCCGTTTCAACATCACTGAAGCGTTTACTGACATTACGGTCCAATTCATCCAAATTAAATTGAACTTCAGAAATCATATCTGCCAGTGAATCAGCAGTCGTATTAATTAAATTTGTATTTGCAATAATATCCTGTTGTGCTTTACGGACATGTTTTCCTCTGCCAATGAATTGCAAATTTAATGTTTTCAAATCATTGCGAAACTCATTTTGAACAACATCAACATGCTCTGTATCATTTTTATTCAATTCGTCCATGCGTTTAATCATTTCACCGGATATGTATTGAAAATATCCACCTGCAACAATCAATACTGCAAATAATCCAAATATAATTTTATCTTTTACTGACATTGTGTTTCCTTAACTTAATGATTCTAGTCTTTTTTCCCATGCACTCATTTCTTTTTCTTCTTCTTCAGATTCTTCACCTTGAGCAACAGGTTTTTCTTCGGTTTTACCAGATTTAATATCTTCCATCAACTTTTCTTTCAAAGAAGCATTTTCTTTCAATTCATTCATTAATGAATCAACTTCTTCATTGAAATCAGCAATCGTATTTTCCAAGCGAACGATCAATTCATCCGTTAATGCAGCACCATATTGTTCATGAATACCTTGCAGTAAACTTTCCAATTTTTTGCTTAAAATTACATTATTTGCCATGATAAAAAAGTGAGTTTAGTTATTTAAAAAGCCGTTGAAATTGACACACACTAACCATAAAGACCAAACGCTATTTTAAGCATTGACGTTGTTTATTTTTTCAGATTGAAATGCACTGATATTTTGAATTTCCTTTAAACCATATTTTGAAAATTCTTCTATCAAGGGCCAAAATATTTTTTGCTGTATCGAATACGGCAGCCAATCAACTGCATCTGCTTCAGTGATCGATTTACCCCCGCCAATTGATGATTCAGACCCACGCTTAAAAACTTGCTTTTGTGCAATAATATATACCTGGACATGATCTTCAACTATTACAGCAATTGCATAATCATAACGGCGTAAATCTTTTTTTACAGGTGCGACAGTTGTTTTTATTAGATAGCTTTCTTTTGTATAAAATTCAATATTATAGTCTAAATTTTCCAACACTTTACGACTGATTTCCATTGCCTTCAATTGTGAACTATTATAGTGGAAAGAGCGCACCATTCGTGGCGGCGTAGGACAGAATGAAAATTGCACGCTTAAGTAAATGAATAATACTGTGCGCGCTATTAACACTGTCAGTAAATGTCATATATAGAAGGTAAATCTATAGGCTGATTTTGATCTTCAGGAGATTGCATATAATCAAGATTATAGTATACCAGTTTCAAAAAACTTAATTCACTATCTAATATACTTTTTTCAGTTTGCGGTTGCTGTACAACTCCATTTAAAACTAAAATTATTCTTGCAGGCGTGACGTCCCAAGAAGAAGTATAAAAAGAACGGGCAAATTTTACATTCAGAAAATTATTATATGTTCTAGCAGGACCTTTTACGGTCTGTTCTGTTGTGTATGGATTTCCGTATACTTCAGATATATTTTTTTCTAATCTTAAAAATTTATCAATTTGTTTATCAATATCTTTATTATTTAGTTCAACATTGATTTCAACCTTCCAAAAAACACCATTGCTGTAAATATAGTTCACAACAACAGTATCCAATCCTAATAGACCTGCAATGCTTGCTGATTTTTCATCGGAAGTAACTTGAACTTCAGAAAAATTATCCAATTCAGGTAAACTTGCAATAGGTGTACCCCATTGATAACCTTTATAACCGAAATCCAAACCATTACTTGCACCAATTGATTCATCAATATCTGTCGTAATTACAACACTATCACCTGACGCAAATGAAACACTGTCAGCAGCGTTTTGCTGTGCATTAATTGTGCAAGCGATTACCATTAATAATATAAATAGTTGTATTTTTTTCATCTCCGCATCCTTTAAAAATCCTCATCTTTTAGGTGAGATTTAACAAAAATCGTACAAATATATAATTATTTTACTATATAATCAAAAAAAAACCTCATTTTTTTAAATAAAAAGGTTTGTACGCCCGACAGGATTAGAACCTGTGACCCTCAGAAATGAATGAAATAATAATAAATTATAGTATAATACGTTTCACGCGTTTCCTTACCTTGTTGTTATTGGTTGTGCCTGTATTAGTATAATATCCATTCAGTTAAGATAGAACAAGATGAAATATTTTATCTTATAATTGTACCAATTCTATTAAATCTTGGTACCCAAGTGTCCAAATTCAACGACATATAAGCAAATAAAGCTTCACCTAATATGTATTTTTCAGGTACAAAACCCCAAAATCTTGAGTCCAGGCTATTGTCACGGTTATCCCCCATCGCCCAATAATAATTCTGCTCAACTATATATTCCTGCAATTCCATGATCGGCTGGCCGTTAAACAACAATTCTCCCCTGGGCATGTGTTTTGACCAAGGATTCAACAAATCCCCATTTGGATAATATGCATCAAAAACTTCATAGGATCCTTTACGGCGATATAGATCTGCAGGATCGGTCATTGTGAAATGGAATTCGCCATCTTTATTGATCAGTGTCAATTCATGGCCGTCCATTATCATCAATTGCATTACGAGTAAAGCCGTCTCCGGTCCTATTGGAATGCGGTCACCTTGTTGTGGAATAACTGTTTTAACAAAATGATCTTTATTCCCTTTGCCCATAAAAATATTGGGATCTTTCTGCTGGGATGCAGCCATGGGTAAAATGAATCTTCCATGTTCGGGAAGCTCAAATTCATAACCATTGATGTATATTTTACGATTCCTTATCTCCAAAGTATCACCCGGTTCAGCAATACACCTTTTAACATATTTTAAATGGGGATCACGAGGATATTTAAAGATAATAATATCCCCTTGTTTTGGTTCTTTAAACTTTGGGAATCGAAAATTAGGTACATCAAAACCGATATCCGTATAGGGAATACCAATCCAATCCGGTGTACGCATACCATAGACAAATCGGTTACCGATCAAGAAATCTCCAATCATGATCGTCTTTTCCATACTGCCTGTAGGAACGATATACGCCTCAATCAATGTGACTTTTAATAAAAATGCCACGAGTATGATGATGAATAGTGACCGTGTTTCTTTGAGTATTTTATCCTGATTCATAGTTGAAATTAGGGATGATTAAAATACAATAAATCAATTATTCAAGTTCTATACCCTTAAAATGTTTCATCGATGGCCCATTTTTTCCTAAACTGACTGCATAGACATCAAGGCGAATATCTTTCTGAATTTCATTATCCATCATATATTTTTCTATGGCATTATTTAAACGTTCAAGTTTTACTTCATCCACTCTGTTTTCTACTCCACCTAAAGTCTTCCCGGCGGATGTTTTTACTTCAATAAAAACGATCTCATTGTTTTTTTCAGTAATAATGTCAATTTCTCCATAAGGAGCACAATAGTGATTTAGGGCATGAATTTTATAGCCATTATTGAAGTATTCCAATGCTGCTAAACGTTCACCCCACTGGCCTATTTTGCGCTGCGATTTCAGCCAGGTTATAGTAGGCAGATTTTCATTAACAGGTTTAAAGGACTTCCTGTGAATCAGGCATGCTTTATAGTCACGCAATTTTTCCATGTGCAGCTTTGTTCCATACCCCTTATGCCTAGCAAAACCAAATTCTGGAAAAATTATATCATACTGCTGCATTATCCTGTCGCGTGTGACTTTAGCAATGATTGATGCAGCGCGAATACAATCAATTTTATCATCCCCAGCAATGATACCCTCATTGCGAATGATCTGGTTAGGTAGCGCATAACCATCGATTAACGCTTTGTCCGGTTTAGTTTTAAGGTTGCCCAATGCTTTATACATCGCTTTTTGGGTCGCAATCAAAATATTTTCATTATCAATATCATCAACATCTACTGAACCTACCCCCACAGCAATAGCATATTTATATATTTCATCATACAATTTTTCACGGCGTTTGGCAGTTAATTTTTTTGAATCTGTCAAACCGGGAATTTTATGATTTTCAGACAATATAACAGCAGCCGCTGTAACAGGCCCGGCAAGGGGGCCTCGGCCGGCTTCATCTACACCTGCGATTACTGCCATGACACTTCGGAAATGTTTCTTCCGTCAGATTGTAGCCATAAGGCACCTTTAACATCAGTGCGGTGAATTTGAATGCTGCGCGCTTTAAATCTATCCATTACAATTTGCGATGGATGTTTAAACTTATTTTTCCTGCCGACAGATACCACTGCTAAATCTGGTTTTATGACATCCAATAAAGATGCAGTTGAACTTGTGATTGAACCATGGTGGGCAACTTTTAAAACGTCAGCTTTCAGCATGTGTTCATACTGCAGCAGAAATTGATCACCTTCATGTTCAAGATCCCCGGTAAATAATACGCTGGTTTTACCATAAGTTAATTTAAAAACGATACTGGCATTGTTCACATTGCGCTGTGTGGATGCGAATAAAGAATCGGGTGCAAAGAATTCCAAAAATACATTTTCTGATAATCTCATTGTCTGACCTTGGCGAGGGTGGATAATTTTGATGTTTTTATCTACAACCGTTTCAATAATATTTTTGTACGTCCAAGACGAATATGGTATAAATGAATCCCAAATTGTATCTATCTCAACTTTATTTAATACGGAAATAATTCCACCAATATGATCACTGTGGGGATGGCTCATAACGACCCAATCAAGTTTTTTGATATTCAAAAATTCTAAAACAGGTAAAACGATTTCATTGCCCATATCTTCAAAATGATTGCGCTGGCCTGCATCTATGAGCATAGTTTTATCATTGGGCAGCATAACAATTGCCGCATCTCCCTGGCCAACATCCATAAAAATAATATCCATTTTCTGTTCATCGAGCGACCATTCCCAAACAAGCATATTGAACACCACCAGCACACTAAACAGACTATATTTTCTTCTTGTAGTATTACAAACCATAATGATTGTTACTATAATTAATATATAGATCACTATATAAAAAGGTGTAAATGATAATATGAGCGAACTATATGGCAGGCTGGAAAAGAAATAGGTCATGGATGTAATAATTTTTCCCAGCAGCCATGCTGCATTCCCAAAAGCATAACCTATCCCCGGCAGCCATCCTAAAAATAAAATTGCAAAACCAATCCCCACTAGTAGACCAATCAACGGAACAATAAATACATTAGCGATCAGTGCTATAACAGGAATTTTTCCAAACACAAAGGATGTCAATGGCAATGTGCCTATTTGAGCGGCAAATGATACCAGGAATAAAGCCCATACAAAACGGATACTTTTATGTTCGATATTTTGAACGCGTAATTTTTCAGGAAGCGTTTCATTCAGCCAATTATAAAAGAAAACGATTGAAATTACAGCGAGAAAACTCAATTGAAATCCCAGGTCAAAAAGATCCAGGGGATTAATGCAAAGAATCACAAAAGCTGCTGTACCAATAATATTCCAAATATTCACTTGGCGATTAACGACTGGTGCCAGAACATATAGTCCAGCCATTATTGAGGCGCGTACAACACTCGCCTTCCCTCCGGTAAGCAGGACAAAAAAGATTAATCCTAATACAACAATAAGCCTATCCCACCCCCAAGGCAAGCGAAACATATTTTTAAATAATAACAGGATTATGAGTACATAGCCCACATGTAATCCGGAAACTGCCAAAACATGAATAACTCCTGTTTCGGCAAATGAATCACGTATGGATGGCTCTACATCTGATTTATCACCCAGTATCAGGGCGCTTAATAGACTGCCTGCAATTCCCGGCGTATACTTTTTAAAATGATCCCTGATTTTATCACGAGTTGCATAAATGAATTTATTAAACTGAAAATTATCATTACGGTCAATTTGGATAGCATAATGATCTTCAGCAAAAATCCAGCCATATAAATTCTGACGATTAAAGTAATCCTGGAAATTGAATTCACCCGGATTGCGGACAGCACCAATTTCTTCAAAATCACCTGCCCCGGAAATTGTGTCACCAATTGCACAGGATAGTTTTTCCTTATTAAAAAACCACATTTCTATACCGCCATTTTCTTCAAGTTTAATTTTATACTTATACCCTTTTTCAGTTGCTTGAATATCAATGACTGCGCTGCTGAAAGTGATCGTCTTTTCATGAAGTTGATGCGCTATACTGCGTTTTGAAAGCAGTATTGATAGTTTATTATCCATAACCTGCCAACCGAATGACATTATACAAAGCAATAATCCGGCTATAAATAATGCATCACGTTTAATGAATAATAAAACTATTCCAAAAGCTGCTATGGCAATTGGAATAAAAATTGAAATTTCACGTATTCCGCAAAGCAGCCCGACGATATAGGCAGTAGTTAAAAAAACAAATGGCTTACTTTTGAAATGTTTAGCATATGACATAATAATTTGATAGCAGTGATTTATCGTAAAAGCCGTTTGCCTGTCAGGAAACGGTCATGTAAACTTGGCATCAATTTTTAATCAAATCAAGGTAACTATGAATAGAACTCGAGCAGGCATTATTTCATTCGCCATCATACTATTATTATTAGTATTGTTTGGAACAGAATTTTTTGAGGGTGTGTGGTCTTTTCCGTCATTTTCTCCTATACCGCTCATGATTCTTGCCTTAGTGGGCACCGGTATTTATGCGACTATAAAATTAGGATTTCCTCAACTTCGCTATCTTAAACACGGAATCAATGTAACCCGTGGTATTTATGACGACCCTGAAGATGAAGGTGATTTAAACCACTTCAGGGCATTAACCACTGCATTATCAGCAACAGTTGGCATAGGAAACATTGCGGGTGTAGCCACTGCGCTGTATTATGGCGGGCCCGGTGCATTATTCTGGATGTGGGTCACGGCATTTTTTGGAACAACATTAAAATACGCTGAATGTTCGCTTTCGTTGAAGTACAGGGAAATCAGAAGTGATGGTCATACAGCCGGCGGCCCTATGTATACTATTGAGCATGGAATGGGAAAAAATTGGCGCTGGATGGCGGTGGCTTTTGCCAGCTTTGCTATCATTTGTTCTTTTGCTACCGGTAATGCCATCCAGGCATTTACTGTTTCAGATCAAATATATTCAGAAATGTCACAGATCCTTGGGACAGGCCATTTTCTTACACTTAAACATCATGTATGGACTGGATTTGAACTTTCAGTCCAACAAGTGATCAATGGGATTCTGCTTGTGACAGTGATTGGTATGGTTATTATCGGCGGAATAAAGCGTATAGGTCATGTTACCGGTTATCTCGCACCCATTATGGCAGTCATTTATGTCGTAGCTGCTGCTTTGATATTGCTGGTCAATATTGACAAAATTGGTCCAAGCTTTGCATTGATCTTTAAAATGGCCTTCAATCCTCCTGCAACAATCGCTGGAACCGGTGGCGGTATTTTATTAACCATGCTCTGGGGTATTAAAAGAGGACTGTATTCCAATGAAGCCGGTCAAGGCAGCGCAGCAATCGCTCATTCTACGGCAAAAACAAAATACCCAATCAGGGAAGGCTCTGTAGCCATGCTGGGCCCGTTTATTGACACAATTATCATCTGTACTCTCACAGGACTTGTAATCATTACAACCGGTGCTTGGCAGCATACACAATTCTTTATGAATATCATTGAACCTGCATCACAGCAAGCCAAGGATATTCTATCAGTTGGATTATTTAACAGCAGTCTTCTGACTTCTTACGCTTTTAAGGAAGGCCTGGGATTTCTATTTAATTACGGCGATAAAATAGTAACGATATCTGTTTTACTTTTTGCTGTATCCACAGCTATCAGCTGGTCATATTACGGCGATAGATCAACAGTTTATCTCTTTGGTGAAAAAGCTATCATGGCTTATAAATGGGTTTTTCTGCTTTTCGTATTTATTGGCGCAATTGCAGAATTGGAAGCTATCTGGGCATTTGGGGATGCAGCACTGGGAATCATGACCTTTCCCAATCTCATTTCAATCATTTTTCTGTCAACTGCGCTCAAAGTAATGACCAAAGATTATTTCAGCCGGAAACATATTCCCTTTAAGGATAAATAATTGCATCTGAACCGCATCCTTGATGTAGCGGTTACAGCGGCAAAAGGTGCCGCGGACATTATTTTATCAGCGTCTGATCAGCCAAAGGTTGTTGACCATAAAGGAAGAAATGACCTTGTAACTAAAACGGATAAAGAGTCAGAGCAGTACATTTGTCAAGCCATCAATGATGAATTCCCCGAGCATGGCATCCTGGCGGAAGAATCGGGCTCCACCATGCCCAATGCTGATTATCAATGGTTTATAGACCCTTTGGACGGCACAACCAATTTTGTACACAACTATCCCTCGTTTGCTTTATCCATTGGTGTTCACCAAAACAAAAAGCCTATTGCCGGTTGTATTATCGAATTGCCGATTAACAATGTTTATACTGCAATCAAAGATCAAGGTGCATATTGTAATGGAGAGAAAATATCCGTTTCGAAAACGGATGATTTAAGTCAAGCTTTATTGGTTACTGGATTTGGTTATGAACATGGTGATGTTTGGGAAAGAAACATGAAGTTATTCAAACACTTCACTGATATAACCCAAGGTGTCCGCAGGCTTGGAGCTGCAGCAGTAGATCTTTGTCATATTGCCAGTGGAAAAGTAGATGGCTTTTGGGAATTTGACCTTCATCCTTGGGATACCGCTGCTGGAATATTGATTGTAAAAGAAGCATGTGGAATAGTCACGAAAATGGACGGTTCACCATATTCTATATATAACAATGAAATATTGGCAACAAATAGCTTAATCCATCAAAAGATGGTAGACAAGCTCAAAGATTGATCAAAGTTTTTTCCGGTCTATATTGACCACATTATTGAACTTGAACCGGTTATCATTGGTCACACGTCCAATGGTTGTTGATGGGATACCAATGGTCATACAGATCCGTTCAAATTCCATTAGATCTCTTTCTCCGATGGAAACAACCACCATTCCTTGAGTTTCACCAAATAACATTTCATCCTGACGTAATTTCCGGGAAAGATGAATCCGGGTGCCCATACCCTTTTCAGCATTTTTCAGTGACTTTACCAATGATACCGCCAACCCGCCATTGGACACATTCACGGCGGATTTAATCAATCCTGACTGAATGCCCTGCAGTACCGTCTCCTGCAAACGGGTTTCCATGCGTAAATCCACTGCAGGAATTGTATTACTTTCCTGTTTTTGAATTTTTTCCTGGTATTGGCTGCTGTTTAATTCACCACGGTGGCTACCCAACATTGTTATAAAATCATTTTCGCTTACAAATGATTCTCTAACACTTGTTTCCTTATCAAATCTTTTTCCCACAACACATACTTCCAAGCTTGGGTGGTTTTTATTATTACACGTTATGACGGGACGCAGCATTTCCATGTCAATCAATTGGCATGCTTCACTAATACCCATGTATATTTCCTGCAAAAACCACAGATGATCATTTTCCTGCATATTCCCCCCATGAAGAATGTACGCTGTACACATAGGTTTATACCCTTTGCATACTAATTGCCGAGCTGCATTTGATATTGCAATACGGCTACCGGTTTTTATATCTTTATCCAACAAGTGCATATTATCCGGAATACTGACTGCAAACTCATTCTTGCCCTTTAAAAGTGAAAATGATCCAACCGCATGCTTTTGCGGTTTAAACATTGCGTATTTTTGTTTTTTAATACTTTTCCACATTTCCAAAACATGGTTCGAATAATTTTTAAGTTCTTTGACGCATTTCAGTTTGTCTTTTTTCACGCTTCCGGAAATAGCGGGTACAATAGACGATTTTGGAGGATCAAGTATATTGAAAATTGTTAATGGTAAATGGGTTTTTCTTTTTTTCCTTACCGCAATTGATAAAAACTGTACTTTTTTCAGGCTGCCCAGGTGCACACTTGATTGTTTATGTCGTTTACAAATACCTTTTACTTTACTTGAAAACTCTTTATCTGCCACTATTAAAACACCATGTATCTTCTTATCAGAAAAAATAGACACTTGGGCTGCAGATGATAAATGTATATCAAATCCATATTTTTGATCTGAAATTGTATTAAGCATATATCCCAGCGATGAGGGATTAATATGTTTTATTATAATAGCTTTTAAATGCAATAAATCAGCACACGTAGCTCCTAATGTTTTACTGTCCTGCAGGAAGAACAATTCTTCATGGCCAGAAATTTTCGAAAGTTTTTTTACGTCATTTTGAACTATCCCAAAAAATATTTTTGACTGTTTACTTTGGTATTTTAATGCAGGTTTTGTTCCCAGTGCTGCACATGGCCGTAAAGCAGAAGAAGACGTTATGGAACCCTTGCTTTCTAAACCAATTGCAAGTTGCATGTCATTATCTACTGTTAAATAATTCTGGCCGTGATCAATGATGTCATTGATACCCGGAATGGGTTTGTTTAAATAGCATGAATAATAAAATTGTCTTAACACCTGCCATTCAAAATCATTGGGATTTCGCCCTAATAATGAAATTATTAATTGCTCATTGATAGTAAAATGGTCAAAGTTTTTCAGCACGATGTTATCTCCGGTTTATGTATTTTATACGCAAACAGGTTCCATGGGATAAGAAATGTAGACATTCTTTTAACACATCCTTTACATTATCATTTCATTTTTTATTAATTTTTTCTGCAAGTGGTTCATGTTAAGTTTTTGAATGCTTCAAAATCTTCTCACTCGATTTATCTCATAAAATGAAAATGATAAAACACGGTGGCGGCTGGCCTGCAATCTGGTATACGATCCAGATGGGCCGCCGTGTCGGTTTCCGCAAACTTTGGAATACATTAAATTCCAAAAATGTTTGTAAGACCTGCGCTTTGGGTATGGGCGGACAGTCAGGCGGTATGCGGAATGAGCAAGGCCATTGGCCGGAAGTGTGTAAAAAATCAATCCAAGCCATGGCAGCTGACATGCAGGGCGCAATTAAGCCAGAATTTTTCGACAATTATTCTATTGAACAACTAAAGCAATTTACACCACGGGAACTGGAAAAAGCAGGTCGTATTACAACTCCCCTCCTGCTGAATAATGGAGATACACATTACAAAATAATTGGTTGGGATGCAGCCTTTGATCAAGTAGCTGGAAAACTCAATAACACCGATCCCCGGCGATCCTTTTTTTATTTCAGTGGGCGTTCATCCAATGAGGCTGGTTTCCTACTCCAGTTATTCGCCCGCGTGTTCGGCACCAATCACGTCAATAATTGTTCCTATTACTGCCACCAGGCCAGCGGTGTGGGACTTACAGGTTCACTGGGAACAGGAACGGCAACCATTGAACTGGAGGATCTGGATCACTGTGACCTATTCTTTCTTATTGGCGCCAATCCTAGTTCCAATCATCCGCGTTTGCTCACCAAGCTGAAAAATATCCGACGCCGGGGCGGCAAGGTGATTGTGATCAATCCTGTTGTAGAAAAAGGACTGGTTGAATTTCGTGTTCCATCTGATCCAATAAGCATGTTGTTTGGGTCCAAGATTGCTTCTGAATACGTACAAGTGCGGCCGGGCGGGGACCTGGCTTTGTTCAGCGGGTTTGCTAAGGTCGTTTTGGAACAGGACACAGTTGATTCTGCTTTTATTGATTCTTTCATAGAAGGATATGAAAATTTTAAATCAAATATTCAAAATCTAAATTGGGCCGATATTGAGCTAGGATCCGGTTTATCACAGCAAGAAATTGAATCCGTAGGACACCATTATATCAAGGCCAAGGATGTAGTCTTCGGGTGGTGTATGGGCATTACACATCACGCTCATGGAGCTGCAACTGTGCAACACATAACAAACTTGGCTCTTCTTCGCGGAATGGTTGGCAGAAAACACGCCGGATTATTACCGATTCGCGGTCACTCCAATGTGCAGGGCATGGGGTCCATGGCGGTGACACCTGCTTTAAAAACAGCTGTATTTGAACGCCTGACAGCAAAAGGTTTAAACGTTCCATCAATGAAAGGCTATGACACCATGGCTTGTATTCAGGCAGCCAGTAATAAAGAAATGGATTTTGCTTTTTGTCTTGGTGGAAATCTTTATGGTTCCAACCCTGATTCTAAAACGGCTGCACGTGCTTTTTCAAATATTAATACAGTGGTTTATTTAAGCACGTCCTTAAATACAGGGCATGCCTGGGGAACGGGAAAGGAAACGATCATTCTTCCTGTCCTGGCTCGGGATGAAGAGCGGCAAAGTACAACCCAGGAGTCCATGTTCAATTTTGTCCGCCTGAGTGATGGGGGTATAAGCCGGCATAAAAATCTGCGCTCCGAGGTAGAAGTGATTTCAGAAATCGCTACGCGAGTTTTGGGAAATAATGACATCTTTCATTGGAGTAAGTTAAAAAACCACAACAGTATACGGAAACTCATTGCCCGGATTATCCCTGGGTTTGAATCCATGGGTGATATAGGAGAGACTAAAGATGAATTTCACATTCCTGGACGATTACTACACAATCCCGCTTTTCCTACTGAATCGGGAAAAGCAAAGTTCATTTATCATCCAATTCCCAATTTGAAGCCATTACTTGAAAAAGAATTTCACCTGTTGAGCGTACGTTCAGAGGGACAGTTCAATACAGTGGTCTATGAAGAAGAGGATATATACCGAGGACAGGAACGAAGGGATGTGGTGATGATGAATAAGGAAGACATGATACACATGGGAATTATGGAAGATGACAGGGTGGTGATCAATAGCAATACTGGCCAGATCAGCAATTTTCTAGCACGGCCATTTGATATAAAACAGGGAACGGTGCTTATGTATTATCCCGAAGCGAACGAGCTTATCAGCCAGAAAGTGGACCCCATGTCACGAACACCTGGTTTTAAATCAACTATAGTCAGGGTTAGACTGTCTTAATTACACTATAGATTTAAGTACTACACAATAAACGTTAATAATTTATTCAGCAGACTTTTACTGAATTCAGGAAATTTTGAAAAAATAATATTTGCTGAATATTTAATTGATGTAAATGGTTTTGAATGGCACGTTATTGACCTATTAGGTACGGCTTACAGAAGTGGTGAATGGGACTGAATTCTGCATGGCCCAAATGGCTGGGCATCGTTCATCGGTCAGTTGTTTTACTTTTTGAATTTCTTCATTGGATGCATTACTTTTCACCTTAACATCAAACTCAAACCCGGACATGGGCGGGAATTCTCCTATTCCAAGGGCCGTCCTGAAGTCAACGCTAAGCCTAAAGTTTATTTTCATTTCGTCCAGTTTTACACCTGCCATGGCAGCCTGGGTAGCAAAAGTGGATCCATAACAACTCATTGCGCCATAAAAGCAATAGGATAAGGCCGAAGGTGCCCGTCCACCACCACCCAGAAACGGTGGAAAATCAGCACTAAGGGTGATCTTTCCTTGAGGGAATAGTATATCTCCGGAAAATTGCACTTCATCTTCTAACGTATTCCAATTTCCCTCGAAATTAAAATCCAATTTGGCTGATGAGGGTTCTTCCTTGCACTGGTCGGCCATTTTGATGATTTGATCTACTCTTACATTATGCATGATTGACTCTCCTATTGTTATGAGTTAAAAATTTTGTTGATTTGATAATGGGTCATTTCCAATTTACATGGTGTGGGGAATATTTTTCTCTCCTAAAGGTGTACATGAACAGTGCGTGATACCATCTTCATCAATTATTTAACGACCAATTCTCCATAACAGTTTTAATCACTCCCCACGTATGCCCTCTCCGCTGGAGGTAATTCAAAAGCCTGTTTTTCTCTTTTTGCGTCAGCTTCTGCCCTGCGGTGATTTTTCGCTTTTCCAAAAGGCGTTCTACTAATTCTTCTTCAGGCGTTTTTGCATAGGCTTGCTGCAGCAGCGTTTCAACTAATTCCTTATCTAATTTGTGGGGAAATAATTCACGGCGCAGGAGCACCGGCCCGAGCAAACGGGAATTGATTTTATCATGAATAAATGCCCTGGCAAATGCTGCATCATCCAGAAATTTCTTTTCCTCCAGTTTTTGCATGACATTTTCAATTGTTGCGGCATTAAACCCTTTTTCTGTCAACCGCTTACGTAATTCAGCTCCGCTGCGCATTCGGTAATTCAAAAGTGATAATGCCGCATGGCGGGCTTGGATGACATTTTCTTCTTGCTCAAGTTCTTCCAGGTAGTGTTCATCCACTGCGTTTCCCACTTCAAGTTTAGTAGAAACAAAAACGTCTTCGGAAATTTCGAAGACGCTTTTATCAGTAAATGTAATTAACCGTTTAGGTTGTTTCCGGCCCTTACGCTTTATGGCGATAATTTTACGCTGCAGCTTCGCCCTCCTCTTCATCCAAACCCAAAAAGATGCGGACATCGGCTACCACTTGGCCTAAAACGTCCGGATTTTCCTGCAAGTACGTTTTAGCATTTTCTCGGCCCTGGCCGATCTTTTCATTCTTATAGGCATACCAGGCGCCCGTTTTCTGGATGATCTCCCCTTCCACGGCGAGGTCTATGATATCACCCACATAGGAAATACCTTCACCGTACATGATATCAAATTCAGTTGATTTGAACGGCGGGGCGACTTTGTTCTTAACTACTTTTACACGCACCCTG
Organism: uncultured bacterium; assembly: GCA_964582455.1. Lineage (GTDB taxonomy): Bacteria > Fidelibacterota > Marinisomatia > Marinisomatales > TCS55 > UBA2126. The sequence goes on from CAZORD010000002.1 coordinate 75,936, forward strand.
GCACCCACAAAATCAGTGCCTTCTTTCACGGCAGTAACACGCCGGATTTCCATGCGCACGGATGAATAAAATTTTAAGGCACGGCCGCCGGTAGTCGTTTCCGGATTGCCAAACATGACGCCGATTTTTTCCCTGATCTGGTTGATGAAAATGATACTGGTATCTGTCTTTTTAACCGTACCTGTTAATTTGCGCATAGCCTGGGACATGAGTCGTGCATGCAGTCCGACAAAATGATCACCCATTTCGCCATCCAATTCAGCTTTTGGGACTAAAGCAGCAACTGAATCGATGACTATCACATCCAGCGAATTACTGCGAATAAGCGTATCTGTTATATCAAGAGCCTGCTCGCCGAAAGACGGCTGCGACACAATCAATTCAGCTGTATCGACACCGAGCTTCTTCATATATTCAGTATCCAGGGCGTGCTCCATGTCAATATATGCAGCAATACCGCCAGCTTTTTGCGCTTCGGCTACGATGTGCAGGGCAAGGGTGGTTTTGCCAGATCCTTCCGGGCCATAAATCTCAATGATACGGCCCCTGGGAATGCCGCCGACACCCAGGGCTAAATCCAGAGAGAGACAGCCGGTGGATATGACATTGCCGCGTACCTGGAAAGCATCGCTTTCCAATTGGACAAACAGTTCTTCACCGCGATATTGTTTTTCAATTTGGGATTTTGCTAATTCAAGTGCTTTGGTACGTTTTTGATCCATGATTAAATCTCACCTATATGTTGATTTACGTTAAAAAATGGGTGTCTAAAATAGTATATACTGAACCTTTAAAAAAGAGTTCACTACGCATAAAATGAATTTTATTGATTTTCAAAAGGACAGGTTCATATTCAGCGTTAAGGAAATCTGAAATATCCGGTGTATGCTTTTGCGGATACTTAATTCGCGCCAAAGTTAAATGAGGAACATAATTCTTCTCTTCTTTGGGATACCCTAAAGGGTCCAATGCATTATTTAAATCGCTCACTAAAACCTGCAATGGATTTAGTGCTCCTTCAATGCCAAGCCATAACGTTCTTGGACGCTCTTTCTTGGGAAAGCAGCCCGTTCCGGAAATTTTGAAGTTCATGGCTGGCGCTGATGTTATAATATCCTTAATGGTGCGGCTGATTCGATCCACATCATCTTCCGGTGTATCGCCGATAAATTTCAACGTCAGGTGTATGTTGCCTTTTCGAATCCAACTGACTTTAGCGCCAAGTGTATTGACAGTATTTTTCAGTTTATCCCTTAAAGCATGGACTTCTCCAGGAACTGGTATAGATAAAAATGTTCTAATCAAACGGTCACTCATTGAGCAAATGTAGCCTGACCAAATTCAATGCAGCCTGGCTGCTGGCCTTCTTATTTAAAACACGGTCTAGAAAAAAGCGTAATTCCTTTACCTTTGTTTCATTACCATCAGCTAGGGCAATATAGGTTAAACCCACCGGTTTTTCATCCGTTCCGCCAGTTGGCCCAGCAATACCTGTAATGGATAAACCAAGATCAGAATCCAATTTAGAACGAACATTTTCAGCCATAGCTATTGCAGTTTCTGCGCTGACAGCGCCATGTGATTCCAGAGTTTCTGCTGATACACCAAGTGTATTTTCTTTCACATCATTGCTGTAGGAAATAATTCCGCCTAGGAAATAATCTGAACTGCCGGGCACATTTGTTAAGCGATGCCCAACCAAACCTCCCGTACATGATTCTGCTGTAGATAAAGTCAGTCCTTTCGCATTCAGCATTTGACCAATTATATCTTCTAAACGATCAGTATCCTGTCCATAAATATATTTGCCGACTTGGGCATTAATTTCATTTACTTGCTGCTCAACTGCAGCTTTGCCCTGGCCCGATACGCGTATATCCACCCCCGTGAATTGGGGTAAAAAAGCGATCTTTAACTCATCATTCAATTTTTCAATAACGGCACCCATCTTTTCTGCCAACCCTGATTCCATAATACCGGTCGTACGAATTGTTTTAACCGTGATAGCTGTAGAACTTTGCCCATTGACCCAAGGCAATACAGTTGAAGTCATCATCGCTTTCATTTCCCGAGGGACTCCAGGTAGCGCAAATATATTCATTCCATCAACTTCAAAATGCAAGCCTCGGGCTGATCCTACCGGGTTTGGAATAATTGAACCTTTTTTAGGTTTCATGGCTTGGTTGCGATTGATATCAGGCAGTTTAAGGTTTCTTTTTGCAAGCACGTTTTTCAGCGCTTGCCAGTATTCCTCATCAAACACAGGTACATCGCCGGTATATTTGTATAATGCATTCGCCGTCACATCATCGTGTGTCGGCCCCAACCCGCCTGTTATGATAACTGCATGAATTTTTTCCGGTATCTGTTTAAGGGCATCATGGATTTCTTGCTTTGTATCGCCAATTGTCTGGTGCCAGGAAATATTGCCGCCGGACTGTATGACATGATTTCCGATCCAGGCCGCATTGGTATTTACAGTAAAACCGGACAGCAATTCATTGCCAATTGTGATAAGGGCTATATTCATGCGAAATAAATGTAAAGGTGTATAATTCCACACGTAATCAACCCTGCTGCGACATCATCCAGCATAACTCCCCATCCTTTTGGAAGACTTTCCAGTTGTTTAATGGGGAACGGTTTTGCAATGTCCAAAATCCTGAATAGTATAAAGGATACAAAAGCAAAACCGATAGAGTGCGGTAATCCAATCAACGCCAGCCATTGGCCGGCCAATTCATCAATTACCACTTCTGACGGGTCTTCCCTGCCGGTGTCATGAATCACATGATTGGATGCAAACACTCCCAATACGGATACAATCAAAATAATGATCAGAATGTTGAAAATTGAAATTTCGATAAATAAATAATACCAAACCAGTACAGCAAAAATACTGCACCATGTTCCGGGAGCCAGGGGTAAATATCCGATCCGGAAAACAGTCGCAATCCAGTTGGAAATAATGCTCAAAAGTGAATTATGCTAAATATTGGCGGATTGCAGTACGGTTATCGTATATGTATGCTATCCCGGTATAAACGGTAAATAAAGTGACTACCAATGTTAAATAATAAATCAATTCAAATTCACGGATTATCATGATATAATCAGCGCTCCAATCAAAGGGTAAGCGCACAGAACCAAGATAAAGCAATATGGTGACAATAATCATAAGTTGTACGGTAGTCTTTGCTTTAGCAATATTGCTGGTCACCATCTGGAAACCTTTATTATTCATCACAACACGCAATCCTGTTATAAACATATCCCTGAAAACAATTAATCCGACCATCCAATAGGGTATTACTTCTAAAACGGCGAAAGAGATCAGTGCTGACAAAACAAGTATTTTATCCGCAAGTGGATCTAAAAATATTCCCTGCTTCGTTACTTGATCGTGCTTGCGGGCAAAGTAACCGTCTAAGGCATCCGTAATCGAAGCCACAAGAAAAACTATGAGCGCCCACAGTTTTGCATAGGGATGATCATAAAATAAAAATAAAATGAAAACAGGAGTTAATGCGATTCGGAGAAGCGTTAATGTATTGGCAATATTCAATTTCATAGTGTCACTCGTCCTTCGATGGCCCTAATCAGTGTTGCTTCATCAATGTATTCCAGTGCACTACCTACAGGCAGTCCCCGGGCCAGGCGGCTGGACATAACGCCTTTTTCTTTCAAAAGTTTACTGATATAAAGGGCAGTTGCTTCACCTTCTATACTGGGATTTGTTGCCAGGATAACTTCCATGTCTGTGTTGACACGACTCATTAGTTTATCGATGGTTAAATCATCTGGGCCAATACCATCTAAAGGTGACAAAACACCGCCAAGCACATGGTATTTTCCACGGTAACTGTTCGTTTTTTCAAAAGCATAAATGTCACTGGATTCTTCTACAATGCACAATAAATCTTCCCTGCGTTTTGAGTCCGAACATATTGCACAAGGATCATCCACTGTAATTCCGCCGCACATAGAACAAAATAATATTTTCGATTTAACATCCATAACAGCTTCAGCTAATTGGACAGCTTGTTCATTATTGGATTTTAATACATGAAAAGCCATACGTTGTGCTGTTTTTTTGCCAATTCCAGGGAATTTAGCAAATGCTTCAATCAATTTTTCAACTGGCGGTGGAACAAATCCCATTACATTCCCGGTAAATTCATTCCGCCCAGCATATTGCCGGTAACATCATTCATGCGCGCTTGTGCTTCATCCTTTGCTTTACGCAAAGTTTTATTGACTGTTGTGACGATTATATCTTCCAGCACATCCTTTTCTTCTGCCATAGCAGAGTCGGATAAGTGTACATCCAATAATTCAAGTTTCCCATTCATCTTTACTGAAAACATTTCAGCTGTCGATTCCTCAATAATGACGTCATTTAATTCTTCCTGGACACCGGCCATCTTGGACTGCATGGCTTGCGCCTGTTTTAACATTTTATTCATATTACCTTTATTGAACATAGGTGATCCTTACCTTAAAATTTCTCCATCAAACACTTCGATGACTCGATTCACCACCGGATCACCTTTGGTTGGAATTCCAGGTGCATCTGGAATTTCATGCTTGATATCTTCTTCAATTTCTTCATTGAATAAAAATGTGATCCGCACTGAAGTATTAAATATATCCGCAAATGTATTTTCAATTAACTGGCGGTTTCTTTCCAGGCGGTCCAAACTGAAGCGCGGCTGATCTACCACAGCAACGTCCAATTTTTTATTATTAAGCTCCATGGGCAATGTATGTTCTAATACCATGGCGACCGAAGTTTTAATACTGCCAATTTTTGTGATTATTTGGTGCCAATTGGATTTGATCGTTTCTAAATCTACATTTTCTTGAGACTGTTTGCCAGGTTCAACAGGTTCTTTTTTTATGGGTACTGATTTTTTTTCAACCTTCTTTTCAGCTGTTTTTTTTTCAGAAAAAACTGCCGGTGTTTTTTTCTCTTGCACTTCAGGAATTTCGTATTGAACCGGTTTGGAAACGTTACTTTCTTTCGGGCTTGAATTAAGTATTTCTTCAATAGTTACAGATTGATCCATTTCCAGCATTTTGAGCAGATTCATTTCCAGGAGTATTTGCGGTTGTGCTGCTCTCCTTAATTCCGGCTCAAGCTTGCTGAACACATGGGAAAACCGCATCAAGTCACGGCGCTCCCAATTTTTGGCTTCAGCAGCATACCGCTCTTGGAGTTCCGGGTTGACTTCTAATGATGATTCAGCTCCAGCGACTGTTCCGATCAACAAATTACGTAAATGCTGGTTGAGACCATTGACCACATCTTCCAAGGGTGTGCCCAAGGAACGGATATTATTTATAACCTGTACCAGGTTTTCAGCATGCTTTTCCTTTATGGAAGTGGTTAAGTCAAAATACAAGTCATAGGGTATCAGGCCAAGAACCTTGGATATATTTTCAAATTCAATTTTTTCACCTGCAAAGGCAATCACCTGGTCCAGAATACTTAAGGCATCACGCATGCTGCCGTCGGCTTTTAAACTGATGGCTGACAAAGATTCACTGTCAAAAGTGATTTTTTCTTCTTCTAGAATATATTTCATGCGCTCTGCGATAATTGTGGAATTTATGCGGTTAAAATCATAACGCTGGCAGCGGGAAATGATCGTTGCCGGCATTTTATGTATATCCGTTGTACACATAATAAATTTTCCATGGGGGGGTGGTTCTTCCAACGTGCGCAATAATGCGTTGAATGCCTGGGTGGTCAGCATATGGACTTCATCAATGATATACACCTTGAACTTGGCATTCATAGGGGAAAATTTGATATTTTCACGAAGGTTGCGGATTTCATCAATACCCCTGTTTGAAGCGCCATCGATTTCCAGCACGTCCATACTGCGACTTTCCGTAATCTCCCGGCAAGCTGAACATGAGTTGCAAGGTTCATGATCAACGGGGCATTGACAATTCAAACCTTTGGCCATGAGTCGAGCCATCGTTGTTTTACCCACACCTCTAGGACCGGTAAATATATAACCCTGCCCTACACGCTCTTTGGCAAAAGCGTTTTTTAATGTTTGGGTTACATGATCCTGGCCCACAACATCATTGAAGGTTTGCGGGCGCCATTTTAATGATAGTACTTGATACGTCATGGTTTCAAATTTTCAATGGCCGTGCACCATAGCTTGACCCACCTGGAAACAACATCCAAACAGCAGTTAACTCCATTCCAGAGATCCACCGGCACATGAAAACGGCACCTACCGCTGCTCCCTTCCGGGCCTGACGGGATTTAGTGGGCATCCATTGCGGCGGGTTGAAATTTCAACATCACTTTCTGCTTTTTTGCAGTTCAGCATGAACCGCACTATGGCTATTGATCCTGCTTTAGCGGTTTGCAGGTTACAGGGCACCGCTACCTCCCCATCTAGCACGACCACATTTTCAAAAATCTAGTTTTGTAGATCAGTGGAGCCGAGGAGAATCGAACTCCTGGCCTCAGCATTGCGAACGCTGCGCTCTCCCAACTGAGCTACGGCCCCAATATTTAGACAATGAATTTAGCGGTGGTTTATGACGTCAGGCAATCTGACAATATGATATACTAGAGATAAAATTTATTCTTTTTCTTTTTTCTTCTTTCTTTTGAAAAACCCGAATTTTTTCTTTTTAGGTTTTTCATCTTCCTCTCCTTTTGATTTTGCATCTTTCATTGGTTTTTCTGCAACTGCATCTTCCTTGGACTCTAACCGCTTTTCCAAGTCACTGGAATCTGCAGGTGCTTCTTCACCCGCATCTGCTGTTGGTTTAGCTGACTGTTCATCATCGCGATGTGCCCACATTTTTTTGAGTTCTCCGCGCCGTTCTTCAGATTTAGTTTTTAAATCTGCTATCATTGCAGCTGTATCTTCATGAAATTCATTTACCGTTTTTTCCAAGCGATCAGAAAGTTCTTGCTGCATGGGCTCACCGTGGCCTTCGCCTACTTTTTCCAGTAAAGCGTCCACTTTATCTTTCACAAATTGTTCTTCGGGAGTTAATTCTTCTATTTGTTCTGGTGCTTCAGCCATTTATGACTCCTGTTTACTCCTTTAATCTATCCATTTCTTCCGGTGTGAGTGCAAAAAATGTCTTAGGAGAAGTTAACACATTAAATGTTTGAAATGCTTCACTTCCGGCTAATAATCCTGCCATTGCACCTAAAAAACGATAATGCCAGACACTGTCAATATACGGTCGGGTTTGTTCATTCCAACCTTCTGCTAATGCTAGTCCTGTTAAAGCTGAAAAAGAGTAAAGTGGAAATTTCCAGCTGCTACGATTTTTTATTGCGTCCCTGTACGAAATGGACTCCATATCCCAAATGGGGATTTCTTCCAACGAAACAGGTGTCTGGATAGCCAGCATTTTATCAGCGTATTTTTTCAGTGTTCCCCTCAACCTCCGTCCGCTGCGGTGTTGGATGGTCACAAATTGATCTTCTTGGATACCGTTTAAAATTTCATCCGTCTGCAAATATGTCAAATTCTCATTGACCAATAACCTGTCCTCAGCCGTAATAGCATGCTGTATATCCACTGCTTCCTTCATGCGCAGGAATTCCATCATTTTATATTTTCGCTTTGACGTTTTCTGCTGACTATATTGTACATAAGAAATCCTGGCAATGACCGTTTTGGTATTGATCTCATAGAATTGCGCGCTTTCAAAACCGTCAATATCTGTAAATACGCTATAAAATAAATTTTCCTCGGCGTCGAGGGTTAAACCCACTTTTTGGCTTAAGGGAATAATTTCACCTTTCTGCCCATAAATAATTGCACAAAAAAAGGCAGGTAGAATAAAATTAACTATTTTCAATAAGGTCGATGATTTCACCATCATCCGGAAAACGGTCGAGTTTCTTTTTAGAAAAGATCAAATTATCATTTTTCATTATTTCATATACACCACCGCCTGAAGGCAGCATGGTTAAACTGTCAATGTTTGTACCGTATTTTTCCAAAAGTTCGTTGGCCAGACCGGCCGCCCTTGGTAAATAATTTCAGACGTTGCAGTATTCGATTGAGATTTTCATTGTATTCTATTAAAGTTTGAAAACCAAATAATAGCCACGATAATCATACCTGCAGCAAGAGTGAATAAAAGCAATGCTGCTTTTCTGAAAGTACTCGAACTGGCATCATAGCGATAAACAGTTTTATTACCATCCTCAACTGTTACTTTGCCCATTAAAAATCAAACGCTGTTTCAATGGTTGTTTGCTTTACAGGTTCCAGTTCGCCAGTACCATCATCGCGATAGAATTGTCGGAAGTCCCAAATGACACTCACACCACTACTTACTTCATAACCCAGCCTATAACCTAAAACAGTATTGAGCGATGGATTCGCAAAATCAAACGGGTTTAAATCATTATTACGTTGGTAATAAGCAGTGGCAACGCTCAATTTTGGAATTTTATCCGGATTCAATTTCAACGCAGCCATAAAACTCTGAACTGTATCTGATTCAGACGTCATGTTTGCAAATGAACCACTGATACTGGCGAAACCAAAAATATCTGCGCTCAACGACCCAAAATAACCGCTTAAATCTTCACTCATTGTTGGATCAGCGAACAACAGCATATCCTTTGTATTGATAATTGTACTAGTATCTGTATACATAGGAGTTACTCGAGTAATATCATATGATTGATCAAAAAATTGGGGTACATAATAACCGCTTTTAATTCGATATTCGAAACTCACATTCAAGAATTTGAACAAACTCATGCGTACACCCGGGACTGAAAAACCGCTTCCGCTTTTTGCTTCCCTGTAAAATTCAGTTCCTTGTTCTCCTGCTTTGGGAATATTCAAGAAATTGAATTCAGCATAAACATTTAACGAGATTGTTTTATTACTGAATACGGGATAGCCGATATCCAAAGAATATCCAGTGACAGTCGCTTTGTTGTCCTCTACACTGAAGGGGGTGCCTTTAAGACCTAAGTCTGCTTCATCAGCATCAAGTATATTGTTGCCATTGGCATCAATGTCCCAGGATGCAGAATCAATACCAACATGGGGATCCGGAATTCCATCACCATCTGTATCGTTCCATAATGATTTATCATCGGGGAAATCATCGAAAATGTTTGGATATGAGTCTTCATCATTATCTTTTAAACCGCTGAATTGATTAACATCCATGACAAAATTTGCCCCAATTGTAAGAGGAAAAGCCTTGGAAACTTTATATGATCCTCTCAATCCAAGGAGTGTTCCGCCACGCTGGAAATCCTTGAGATTTGATAAAAATAATTCAGTACCGATATTGCCGAAATTGACTCCGGTATTAATACCCATCTGCCGGACGGAAGGAAATTCCATCATGTTGGAATAGCCCATTAAAAGACCGCCATAGCCAAGGGTCACGTTATCTAAAGAACCAAATTTGATCCAGAATGGGTCTTCTTTTTGTCCCCAACGGAGGTATAAAATTTTATCCACTATCACAGATGGGTCATTTTTCACATCCCATTCATTGGGCCGTACATTGCCTTCATTATCTATATAAACAACAAGATCCAGACCTATTCCCAAGTTGCCGATATTGAATTCGGGACGCAAAGCTAATTGATTGTATAGTACACCATCAATGGTAACTGACCCAACACCAAGACCCATGTTAAATGGCCCTTCTGGTTCAGGGGTTGGTTCCGGGGTTTCTTCCGGTGCTTCAGGTTCTTCTTCCATTACCTCTTCTTCCGGTTCAGGTTCTTCTTCAGCTTCTTCTACTTCTTCTACTTCTTCCTCAGCCTCAGGCTCCTCTTCAACTTCTTCGGGTTCTTCTTCCTCTGCTTCTTCTACATCTTCCTCAATATCATCAACATCCGCATCCGGCTCATCAGGATAATCTTCAGGGCTAAAAGGTTGTTCTGTTAATGTACCCAATGCATTGGAAATGGCTTGCTGTCCCTGTTGAACACTAATCGTCTGACCGCTGACAACGTTGTAAACATCAAATGTCCCTTCCTGGCAGAAAAACTGATCAATACCTGCAGGATCAGATATAACAGCAAATTCCGTCCCTTTTACAGATGCAACCGATACGGGAGTTTCTACCCTGAATGTTTTATCGCGCTGCTTGGAAACATTATTGAAAATGGTTCCCTGTTCAATTTCCAAGGTCCGTGTACTGGGTGAATCAATAAACTGAAATTCAGTATTTTCGCGGATTTTTACTACAGAACGGTCATCAATGAAAATAACGACGGCGAACCCTGTTTCACCGATGCGGATGGCATCGCCATTATTTATTCCGTGGCCGGGTTTCACGTTAATGGAAAATGTTGCTTTGCCTAGTGCTTTGAGAGAAACATTTCCATTGGATTTCATTACTCTGGCAATGGCTTCAGCATTGATAAAATTCAAACTGAATGTTGCAATGATTAATAATCTATAAAATCGCTTCATAATTCTTTCCGTATAAATGTGGTTAAATGTTGCTGAAATTTACCCTATTTGACTGATAGGACAAGTGATCTAGTTATCATTACTGTTGCAGATGGAATTATGTACAAATTCAATAATGGATTGAAACGGAACTCCCGCTGCCATTGTCATAGATATTTCGCACATTTTACTGGACGAAACACCAACAGCATTTTCTGAAAAAGTTGGATAATTATGCGCACAATCTAATGCAGCACTTGCTGTTAATTCCGGAAAAAGTAATCCCTTGTCTCCTGCAGATCCACAACAGCCGTTAACATTTGGTATAATCACTGTTTCAGCTAAAGCATTAACAACTTCTGCAAACTCTTTTTCACGCTGCATTTTCTGACCTGAACAGGTATTATGAATTAACACTTCCGCTTGCGGTTGCTTATAGCTGGTAAGCAATTCTTTTTTATCATTAAAAAACTGGATAATATCTATGAACTGGAGTTTTTCACTTTTATCATTTTCTACTCCTTTGATATGATAACTGCATGGAGACATATCTAGTAATATTTTAATTTGTCCTTGTTCACTTAAAGAATATAATTCATTAATTGTTTTTTCATTAATGATACGATGAGCGTTTTCAAATCCTTTAGAAGCAAAAGGCATACCACAGCACAGGGAATTGATCATATCAGGGATAATAAAATGAACGTCCAAATGCGGTGCTAATTCCATCAGCTGATTTATAACAGAATCATTTTCCCCTGAAGTTCCCATCGTTCTATGCAGACAGGAAGGAAAATAAATATACTTTTCCCCTGCTCCAGAAACATGTACTGCAATTTTCGGACTGGGTTTCGGTAGGTTTGAATTCCATTTTGGTAAACTTTTTAATCCCATATTGCGTAAACCATTGGTCAGTTTTTGCATAAATCCAGGTCCCAGAAAATTTCCCACTAACAAAGCACTACGTATCATTTTCTGCAAAATGGCAAAATGTTTGGCGCTGAAATTGGCATTGAATTCGCCCAGAAATGAATGCTGGTGAGCCCTCAATCCTTTAATAAAAGAGCCAGTATCAATATTCACTGGACATTCCAACTCACATAAGCCATCTGTAGCGCAGGTTTCATTACCGGAATAATGAAAATCCCTCTCCAATTCTGCTATTTCTCCCGGCGTTCGCTCAAGCATTTTCATTTCCCTGGAAATAGTTATACGTTGTCGTGGTGTCATAGTCAGGTTTCTTGAGGGACATACAGATTCACAAAAACCGCATTCTACGCAAAGATCCACACTATCATCTACCAAGGGTAAAGGTTTTAGGTCTTCAATATGCGCGTTTTTATTATGATTCAACAGCACACCCGGATTCAATATATGGTTTGGATCAGCGAGGGATTTTATAGACCACATGATTTTATAAATGTCACCACCCCATTCAGTTTCTACAAAGGGAGCCATATTGCGACCTGTTCCGTGTTCTGCTTTAAGAGAACCATTAAATGTTCCAATCGTAATCGATACTAAATCCTTTATCATCCCTTCAAACTGCTTGATGCCATTTGCATCGTTTAGGTCAACAGACGAAGCAAAATGCAAATTGCCGTCCTTGGCGTGGCCAAACACTACAGCATCCTCATATTCCCACGATCTAAATACATTGTGCAGTTCATCAACCGCCTTGGGCAAATCTGTAGGATTAACACAAATATCTTCTGCTATCACACTGGTACCTGATTTGCGCAATGCACCCACAGTCGGATATAAGCCCTTACGCAATTTCCACAGGTTTTCACGTATTTCAGTGTCAGCGCTGAAAGGATTGACCAGACTTCCCCCCATTTTCTCCAGTTCTATTGCTGCGTCTCGTACTGATTCAATCAGTTTATTCTCATCATTGAACTGGAATTCGCATAATATACCGGCGTGGTCAGCATGGAGAATGTTTGTATCGTAAGGTTGAGACTGCAAATATTTAACTGTTAAGAGGGACGCATAGTCCATTACTTCTAATGCACCAGCCCCATTATCGCTTAAATAAGGGATTGTTGAACAGGCAGTGACAATATTATCAAATAGAATAAGCCCAGTTGATTTGAGCGGCGGGTCCGGCACTGTGTTCAGTACAACATCTGAAATAAACGCCAATGTACCTTCAGAACCGATCAATAAATGGGCAAAAATATCGAAAGGATGTTCATAATCAAGCAAAGCGTTTACAGAATAACCAATTGTATTCTTTAATTTATATTTTGTCCTGATTTTATCATGTAAGTCTTGATGGTCCTTAACCTCTTTTCTGCATTTTTCCAAACCTTCAACAAGTGTTCTTTGTTCATTAAGAAAGCGATCATAATCAGCATTTTGACTGGTATCATAAGCCTGTCCGTCAGCAGTGATAAAACGAATAAAACGCATGGTGTGATAGGCATTATTTTTAACACCGCAAACCATTCCAGAAGAATTATTTGCGATAATTCCGCCAATCATACAGGCATTGATGGATGCCGGATCGGGACCTATCTTGCGATTATAACTTGATAGATATGTATTGACATGGCCGCCAATGATTCCCGGCTGTAATTTAATGGCTTCCCCGTTATCAATAATTTCCCACTTTTTCCAATCGCGGACCGCTTCTGCTATAATTCCAGGACCCACTGCCTGACCGGAAAGGGACGTTCCTGCTGTGCGAAAAGTGATGGGTGTTTTTGTCTCATTACCATATTGCAGCAATGAAATAACATCATTTTCATTAGCCGGCCTGGCAACCGCTTCCGGAACGACTCGATATAAACTGGCATCGTGAGCATAAGCCAAGCGGTCAATAAGGCGAGTGGAAAAGACTTCAGGAGAGAGTGGTGTTGAAAAATTCACCTTAAAAACTAATTAATGACAGAGGTATTCAAAAGCAGCAATGTAATTATTATTGAGAATAAAGATTATCTCGAATAACTTGCGGAACGTCCACTGTTCGCTGTGCTTTGTAATCAAAAGATATCACATTAAATAATCCTGTACAAACTGGAAGATCTTTGCCAACCTGAAATATGGCGCCCAAGAAATCAAAGCTTTTTGAACCCACTCTATTGATACGATGGCAAACAATTAATGCTGCTGGATGAACTACCTGTGAAATATAATCTATGGTCATACCACCCAGAATAATACTTGGGTTCTGGGCCTGTCGCATATTTCCAAACCCAAAGGACGCATAATAATCAATACGTGCATTTTCCATATACGTTAAATATTTCGCATGATTCAAATGACCGAGAGCATCCATATCACCCCAACGTGTTTCGATCTTTATCTCATGGTCAAAATCTGTACGGGTTAAGTGGCGGTATTCATTCATATTTTAAAGCGGAGAGGGAGGGATTCGAACCCCCGATGGTCTAGGACCATACTGCATTTCGAGTGCAGCGCATTCAGCCAGGCTCTGCCACCTCTCCGGTATGAAAATTACGATTTTCTTTTCAAACGAAAAAAGTCTTGGATCAATTCCAGGCATTGATCCTCTAATACACCCCCTTTTACGGCTATTTTCTGTCCTAGGCGGGGATCACCGCATAATTGGTACAAGGAGCCGCAGCAGCCCATTTCTTCATCATAACAGCCAAATACGACCATTTTAAAGCGGGACATGACAATGGCTCCGGCACACATGGGGCACGGTTCTTTCGTCACGTACAAAACGCAATCCTTAAGACGCCACTCTTCTAATGTATTCGCTGCGGCTGTAATCGCTAAAATTTCAGCGTGGGCTGTAGGGTCTTTTAAACTTTCTCGCTGATTATACCCTCTCCCTATTATTTGCTGATCTTTAACAATTACAGCACCGATAGGAACTTCATTATTTTTAAAAGCATTTTGGGCTTGCTGCAGGGCGTGAGCCATCCAGCGTTGGTGTTCCTTTTGGGACGGCAAAATTACGTGAATTATTGGGTCAAAAGTATCGTTTGCAGGGAGTCGATCCACACTGCTAATTCTGCCCGGCCGCTAACGGTATTGACATCTGGATCAAACGTACTGGTACTTGATAATTCCGTTAGAATCGTTTGCAAATGACTCACACTGCTGCTGAATTGACCTTCAGCGAAATGAGAAGCAGCCATTGTTACCCGTAAGTCAAGATGATTGATTATGTTATTACCATTGGTGTTATTATGTGTGAAAGTCCAAGCATTTGTTAACAGTCCCGCAGATAGGTTTTCTATTAAACTGTCACCCCAAATTACAGCTGCGGCGTCTTGTCCTTTGGCGTTATTAGCGAAACATAAACCAGCCCATAATTCATAACGAATATTAGTTGTATCAATAATACTGGGTGTAAACTTCAAGCCCCTTTCAAAATAGTAAATACTGCTGTCCAGTTCAGTTAATTTTCCAAAAGACCAGCCCAGCCCATTATAGCCGTCCATATATGTTGTATCTTCGTTGACAGATAAAAGAAACCATTTCTTACTGTCAGTATAATCAGATTTACCAACTGCTTTTTCAAATAGGAGCCAACCATAATCAGCCAAATCCATTTCAGTCGCTTTATACTGTTTTCGGCAGGAACCAGCTGTAAATATCAAAATCAATGTGATGAGTGTAATTATTTTCGTTATATTCATCTTAATAACATCATTTTCTTGGTATGTACTCGACCGGAATTATTCATTAAACGGATAAAATATATTCCGCTGGAAATTGCGACACCATTTTTATCACGACCGTCCCAGCGAATAGTATACCTGCCAATATCTTTATATTCATTAACTAATGTACGCACGTGTTTTCCTAATAAATTATATACAACAATATTCACTCGTTGACGGGGTCCTTCATAAAAACCTACATCATAGACAATATTCGTTGTTGGATTAAACGGATTCGGGTAATTCTGATGCAAACTTGTTTCCCCGGGAATAATGATCGTTTTTGGCCCCAGACGGAAATAACCCATGCCATCCGAATACGCCATTATTTGACCAAATTCTGTAATGGATGGCAATTCGATCCACTCAACGCCATTCCTGCGTTGATAGATTGCTAAATTCTCACTGAAAGATGAAATTGAAATTTCAACAGGTATATCGAATTCGGAGGATTCATTACCTATACGATAAGATGCTTTATCGTGAAAATATTCGTTGAACATGGTTGAGTCTACAATCAATAGTGATTGATCAAAGGGAACAGCTCCACTTGTACCATATACACGAAAATTTCCATCCGGACTGGTTCCTGTCCAATCGTAGAACGCTTTAGCCAGTGCCATATTTACTGAACGCGTAATAGTTGTATCTCCTACGATACCCCATGCTTTGACGTAAAATGAATATGTACCAGGATTTTCAAATGAATAATGGCCAACATAAGTATAACTGGCTACAGTATCTAATGCAATTCGTTGTCCTTGGACTGACACTAATAAACTATCCGTTTTTAACACAGTATCTGTAACAACAACTTCAAAGAAATTTGTAAAAGCATTATTCTGAATTACTTCAAGGGATAAATTTGGCCTTGGTACACGTAGAATGTCGATGACGAATGTTTTACTGGCACGAGCATTTTGAGCATCAATGACTGATAATTGAATCAGGGAGGTGTCAGACCATAATTTTTCCGGTGTAAATAACACACTGTCTCCAATATTACTTGAACTGTATTGTAAAGAATCGCCCAATGTTGTTGCACCGGCAACTGTGGTTATGATAGACATTTTATCCTTATAAGTCAAAGCAGCAACTCTTATGGTTAAAGTTGTATCATCTACATCTGTGACATAATCTGCAAAGTCAATTTTCTTAAATTGATTCTCTGTAATCTCAATCCGAGGTATGGTTGCAATTTGGGGTGAATCATTTTCAGGGGTAATCGTTAATAATACTGTATCCTGTCCAGTCGCCCCTAGTAGATCACTCAAAAAGAAAATTACACGATGATTACTACCATAATAATTACTGTCTACTTTGAATTCTGCCCACCATACATCAGTAGTATCGGTCAATTGGACTTCAATATAATTAGCCTGGGACTTGGCTGAATGTATATTCAACATTTCCCGTTCGACAGAAACGATATCATTTGATTTTATCTTATCATCCTGTTTAATCGAATAGTGGGATTTATCCTTTGATTTTGGAATAAACATATCAATCAACCGTTGTTTTACTACATCAGGTGTACCATCACCGAAGAATAAAGAAGCAGTTGGAAACCCTGGTTTACTGGATGTATCTAATACGGCAACCTGCCACGATAATTGTGTGCTGTCATTATCCACATCATTACCATATTGAGATAGAAAAAATTTGACTTTACTTGTCTGGTCTTCTATCATAGTAATATCTGTATAAGGCAAAAGAATCGAAACAGTGGGAGTATCATTTACTGCATTCATCAATAATTGATAAGAAATTGTATCTGAAAATGTCCAGTTATCATCTATAATCACACGAACAGAGTATAATCCTGTATCAGATTGAGTTGGTGTCCAGTTGATTACATTTTGATCAGGTAGAAATATGGCCGTATCCGCAGGAACATGTCCATATTGATGAGTAGTCAACAATTTATAGGTAAACAGATCGCCTAAGACTGTAGCATTATCCACATCAGTAAATTGAATAGTTTGTGTAAAAGAAACATCCTCATATGCTTGAATTATTTCTGTAATCGCTGTTACAATTGGAGCTGAATTAATTCTTCGTATCATATCTGTTGAAACGGAGTCCGAAATATTTCCCGCAACATCAATCGCCCGTATCATGGCAGCGTATTGGTGCTGATGTTGAATACCTAATGTATCGACGCTGAACTGTTCATTCATTGCAACATTTGTCCAATCTTGCAGATCATTAACATATATTCCAGCAGAATCATAATGCTGGATCTTATATTCGTAAGAATTCAAACCGGAACCTGGAATTGACTGATAAACAGAATCCGAGAACTCTGACCATGCAGCAGAAATTAAATCACTTGAAATAATTGTATCCTGTGTAAAAAATACTCCAGCTGTTATAGTGCCTAGTGTTGGAGTAAATGGATCATATACAAGTCTGCTTAAACTAGAGTCACCATAAGTTATATTACCCACACGGTCTGTAAAAACTGCACGAATCAATAATGTATCACCCTGTATCAAGGATGTACCGGGAACAAAGACAGATTCGATTTCAGCAGTCGTCCTGAAAAACGGAACATTTGAACCTGAACCGGCAATACTGTCTTGAGCAGGAATTGTCATCCAGCCTGCACCACGAACAATATTGAACATTTGAATGTCGATTTTCCCACCATTTTGGATAGATGCATCTGCGGATGGTATTGGTATAGGCACTAATATTTCAACACTATCCATTGTGCTGTTATACCAACCCATCACTTGACTAGTCCCTTGTGGCGTTACTGTTCCAGTTATAAAATCAGCTGGAGCAGTATTATCCACAGTAAAAACTTGATCATTCGTAATAGTCGTTACTACATTTCCAGCAGGATCTTTTGCAGTAATGGATGCAGTAAAAATGCCGTCATTTTTTGAACTATCCGGCAATGTGACTATATATTTCCAGACTGAATCATTATTTGTCGATTCAGAAGCAGACATGCCTATAAATGAATCAATGGTCGAGTCAGCGAATTCAATGTTTAATACAGGTGGTGGTGTTGTATTCGGTTCTTCAGAGAATAGAGCTGTGATTTCTACATTATCCTGATATTTACCCTCGTTGGATAAATGAGTTTGCGTCTGGTTTTCATAAGTCAAAATAATAGTAGGTATTGTATTATCTACTTCCAACGTATCACTATTGGTTACATCAACAGCTCGTAATGTATTTAATGCTAAATCAGTTGTTGTTATTGCAATCGATGCAATACCATTATTCGCCTCCCCAGCTGGTATTGTGGCAGCATACGTCCAAACAGTAGAATCAGAGCCAATGGTCATATTAGTAGCAGAAACATCACTGCCTGCACCAGCATAATCAATAGCTATCTGTGGAGTTGGCAGTGCCCGTTCGTTAAACGTAGCTGTGATGGTTACTACTGTATCAACACTGGCAAAATAATGCGAATATGTTAACGCTGCCGTGGGTGCTGTTGTATCATAAAAGACGGGTGTTTCTACAAAATCTAGTGATTGATTACCGGCAGAATCCGTTGCTGAAAATGTAATATTGTAATTGGTGCCAGAGACCAGCGTAGTTGGATCGTTTGTTAATGTATAGTCTGAAAATGTAGTTACTGCATCCAATTCTGATGCTGCTAGCGTGACAGCATGAGGAGAATTTGAGTCAACATTCCCTCCAACTCTTGTCCAGGTGATGGAACCAGAAAAAGTTGTTTCGCTCAACTTATACCCTACATTTCTGTGGTTTAAATATTGACCGCTGTCCGGCGACAATAATGTAAATGTCGGATGTGTATTATCTACCCGCATCAAAGACCGGAATGATGTATTGGCGTTTGTCAATGTATTACCTGATAAATCTTCGGATATAATTGATACAAGAGCCGCTCCATCATTTCCATCTGGAATAGTTAAATCATAGGTCCAAATAGAATCATTCGCTGTGTTGGTCATATTAGTGGCTGCTACATCAGCACCCGCACCGGCATAATCAATGGCTATCTGAGGACTGCTAATCATCTTTTCATTAAATGTAGCTGTAATGTTAACAACATCATCCTCTTTAACTAGAGAATCACTGTATGTTATTACTACTGTAGGTAGTGTATTATCCACTTCTAATGTATCCGTACCGGTCACATCAACAGCTCGTAATGCATTTAATGCTAAATCAGTTGTTGTTATTGCAATCGATGCAATACCATTATTCGCC
>CAZORD010000003.1:0-61681 GCA_964582455.1 uncultured bacterium
ATCCCATCTTTACTATCCCTTTGTTAAATCTGTCAAAACACGTAGTGAAATAGCAACTCAGAAAGTATAATATATAATTTAATCCAATAACTCATTGATAATTTTTGTTATGTATTCTTTCTCTACAAAACGTGGTTTGCCTGCTCTGAATTCATCTTCGATTACAAGTGTAACCAGTTCCAAATTTCCTGTCTGCAGTGCTGATCTGCAAATATCTTCCGCACTCATGTTCATAGCCCCTGCCCGTTTAGAAAGTTCGAAATGAATTGGTCCAATATCATTAAATCCGCGATAGATTAATTCAGTGCATACTTGTGTTTCTGCATTATTGAAATCAAAAGAAAAATCGTATGAGTTCCCTAAATAAGAATGTACTGTTTTTAATACATCCTGAACTTGGCTCTTACTCAGGTCGGGACGAAAAACAGCAAGGCGGTTTATTTTTTTTTCTAAAATCTTTTTTAATGAACCGGAGACTACACCTTCTGCAACGGCTTCAATAATGTCATCACCCGGTTTTATAAGAGATCTTTGCTCATGCGAAATGTCTATAAAACGCCAATCATGATCTTCCCACCCATTCTTGGATCCAATAAATACAATCCCATGTTTAAAGATCCCCGGAAGGAAAATATTACTCATATACCCTTCAGAATAAGTTAGAATGATATCTCCAGGTTGAAGAATTGAAATGAGTGTGTCTTTCTCCCTATCTGAAAAAGTCAGGTGGTTTGATATAGGAGATTTGAGATGACCACCATAGGTGAGCACGATTGCCCTCAAAGCTTTAAATCTTCCTCCTGCTTTTATAATTAAATCCTCTACTTTCTTCTTGATCGAGCTGTGCCTTAACCGATTTGTGAGTTCGGGTGTAATCAGAACAAAATGATTTAAGATTTCTTCACGAAGTTTCACATGGGCAAAGTGCAATTCAACAATATCATTTAATAATGGTCCATAAATTGGATCTTTTATGAGTGAATATAATTCAGTGCCCGGTTCATTCATTTCAGTTGAAATGAGTTCATAGGCAATATCTAGCTCGTCCAGGTTCTCAAGCTTTGTTAAACTCGTATAAACTGTTTGAAAAGTACCCCTTGGAATACCGCTCTTATAATACGATTCATTTAGTTTATCGATAGCCTGGTCATCTTCCATGTTACTTGTGATTAGAATTCCGCTGTACTTGTATAATGTAAGTGCAGATGTAAACCCAATAATCAGCGCTTTCAAATTTTCGGATGGATCGTCGGAATATGTACTATAACCACGATATTTATTGATAATCTCCCAAATGGATGTCCGCAGTACTAAATAACGAAATAAAAGATTTTCAATCTGGTCATTTTCAATATTGGAGAAATAACCCGTTTCATGCCGTGTTGCGCTGTTTTTAAGGTGTTTCATCTCTCCATACATTTTATCAAAAGCATTTTTAAATATGGAAAGTTTGTTTATATCATCTTTAAAAGATGATGTTTCTGCTTTTATAGGGTAAATAAATAAAATACAGGATAGAATAAAAACTAAAAATTTTGTGGTCATTGATATCATAAGAAGAACCTAATAATCAATAAATATAAGTTAAAGCAGATCAATTATTACGCTATAATCGTTGGCCAAATTACTGTTATATCTTTTAATAAAAGATTCCATGGTAAAGTTCGCATCCTGAAGTAATACTATTTTCCACATTGAATATTATTAACTGCATCTACAGTTGTTTATAAAATAAATAAGAACACAATTTGAATAATAAATGGTATTATTTATCGTTTCTAATTACTTTAAGTCTCGAATTCGAGGTAATTAAAAGGAGATTCTATGTACTTTAAAAAACCACTTTTCCTATTAGTATGTTCTATGGTTATTGGCATACTGCCAGCACAATATAACCCGCCGTGGAGACAGCTCTCCGCTCAGGCAATTTTTCCGATTCTCTTTCGGCCCGCTCCTGCCGGAATCTTTTGAATCAGATATTGAGATTCTGCGTAAGGTATTAAGCTAAAACTGCCCTCAAGCGTTTAGAATTTGGCGAAGAAGAGATAAAGAAAATATTTAGCGATAGGCAGGGAACTTTAGAGTAGTATCAAAGCATTCAGGCTTTTTGTTTATTAAACAGCATTTTACCGATAATCTGATTATATTTTATCACCTGATCGAGGTAATCTAATTAACATAATCCGAGGAGTAACACATGAAAAAGACACTCATATTATATTTGATTTTGGTTGGGATTCTCTGTGCCCAGGAAAATCCGCTGATAGTAAGAGCGAATTACTTTGAAGCAAAGCCGGGTCACAACGCCAAGCTTGAAAAGGTGCTAAAAGACCATACTGATCGATTCCACCAATCTGCTGATCATGCTATTAATACCTGGCAGGTGATTGCCGGCGACCGAACAGGTCAATTCTTGCGCACTACCAGTCTTCAGGGCTGGGCAGATTTTGATGGTTATCAGGACCTGCCGGGAGATCAATCACACTGGAATAGGTCTGTGGAGCCCCATTTGCAAGGCATAGGAGGAAATGTATATTGGAAATTCGTTCCTGAACTTTCCTTCAACCCGCCGCAATCCACTCCAAAAATGTTTGCAGTTTGGATCGTCCAGTATAAAGCTGGAGGCTGGGTAAAACATCGTGACGCGCTGCTTAAAATCTTTGAGGCACGTAAAGAAAATAATAGTTCACATCAAGTCGCAACGTATACCAAAGCCATCGGTGGTGAAGGTAGATTATATGCGTTTCTGAATCCATTGGATAGTTGGGCTGACTTGAATCCTGTGGAAATGAACCTCTATGAAATGCTGGTTGCATCCTACGGTGAAGAAGAAGCTAGTAACATATTAGGTGCACGTAGCCAAGCTGTAGAAAAGTATGAATCTGAAGTCATTCTTTTCCGTGCAGACATGAGCACTCCGCCGCCAGCAGAATAGATCCTGGAATAAAAAATCCATCAATAATAATCCCCCCTCATACCCTCCTATAAACGGACAGGCGAGGGGGGAACAATAAAGGTGGTGGTCGTAAATAATTTAGTTTTCTCTTTTATTCTAACTGAATTTTTTCTTTATAATTTATTAAATTGATTTTATTTAATTTCCTCCACAATTAACTAAAGTACAAAATCAAATGATCAATAAAATATTCGCAATACTTTGTTTATTTCAGTTGTGTTTAGCCAATGATGGAGAACACATTACATTTACCAGCGCCAATCCCTTTTCATTTTTTCATATAATTACCGATCTGGAAAATCAAGAACCCCAGGATGTATACGGCATCCTGCGCATGCCTGCTGGCATTGGACATAAAAATTTACCTCTGGTGATAGGTGTGGCTGGAAGCAAGGACTGGTCTGATCACCACTTGGGATATTTAGCCATGTACAGGGACATGGGTATAGCTACATTCGAACTGCAAAGTTTTAACAGCCGGGGAGTGTCTTCCACCGTAGGGGAGCAGATCTCTGTTACAACGGCCATGATGATCCTGGATGCCTATCGTGCGTTGGATACATTGATTAAAGATCCTCGCATCGATCCCCAACGCGTGGCTGTCACTGGTTGGAGCCTCGGTGGTTCTGTGTCATTGTTTTCTGCCTGGCTGCCTTTGAAAGATGCCATCGCTCCTGCAGGCAGTTTCTGCGCTCATTTACCCTTTTATCCACCATGTTTCTTTGAACTCGAGATCATGGACTTTTCGGATGCTCCAATTCATATCCTCATTGGTGAACTTGATAATTGGGTCCCTGCCGCTGCTTGCGAAGATCTGGTAACCGATATGCAGGCGGTGGGTGTTAATATTGGCATTACTGTCTACCCCGATGCTCATCACAGTTTTGACCGCGACCAACCGTTAGTTGTTGATAAAGATGGTTATTCCTTGTCCGATTGCTATTTCCGCATGCGGGGTGATGGTGCAATGCTCATGAATTTCCTGGATATTCCCATGATCACACCCTTGAGACAGAAGATTGCTCTTGCTATTTGTGCCGATCGCGGCCCGACCTATGGTGGGAATCCGCAAGCAAGAAAAGCGTCATTTGAGTTTGCTGAGGGGTTTATGAAAGATCATTTGTTGAGATAAAATATAAATCGCATGAAAAAATGGACTAGTTACACGTCTGACGTGACCAATAAAGCCTTTGACGCTATAATCATTGGTTCAGGCATGGGCGGCCTTACCACGGCAGCTCTGCTGGCCCTGAATGGTAAACGTGTACTGATTCTTGAAAAGCACTTCAAGATCGGCGGCTGGACGCATACATTCCGCCGTGATAACTACGAATGGGATGTGGGACTGCATTACATCGGTGAAGTGCATAATAACTGGTCCGCGGCCCGCAAGTTATTCGACCTCATTTCCGACAGCCAGCTGCAGTGGTCGCGAATGGATGACAATTATGACCGTATCATTTTTCCCGATCGCAGCTACAATTTTGAGGCTCCCAGGGAACAGTTTGTAGAAGATATGATCAGTTATTTCCCCAAGGAAGAAAAAGCAATCCAAACCTATTTGACTTACCTGGATGAAGCAGTCCGCAGTGCCCGGCCTTATTTTGCCAACAAAGCAATGCCAGGAATACTTGCGAATATTACATATCCTTTTATGACAGGTAAATTTTTCAAATATGCGGACCGTACAACCTATGACGTCATCAGCAGTTTGACAGCTGACCCTGAACTGTTGGGTGTACTCACCGGGCAATGGGGTGATCATGGCCTGCCGCCCAAAATGAGCAGTTTCGCCATGCATGCGTTTGTGGCCCGCCACTATCTCGATGGCGGCAATTATCCCGTTGGTTCTTCGCGGCGCATTGCTGAAACTGTATCCGATGTTATTGAAAAGAACGGTGGGCACCTGGCGGTCAACGCCGGTGCGCAAAAAATTGTTGTTCATCAAGGAAAAGCAGTTGGCGTGGAAATGGAAAATGGAGATGTGCTGGAAGCACCAGTCATCATCAGCAATACCGGCGTTATCAATACCTTTAACCGCCTCCTCCAGAATGGAAGTTTGGAAAAATCACCACTTGCGGACCTGGAAAGTATTGAACAGACGGAAAGTTATGTTTGCCTGCATATAGGACTAAATAAGTCTGCTCAAGAATTAGATCTCACTAACACTAACCTGTGGATATATCCCGGCTATGACCATGATCGAAACGTCCGGGAATTCATCAATGATGCTGAAAAGGATTTTCCCGTGGTGTATGTTTCTTTTCCCTCGGCGAAAGACGATGCCTGGGATGAAGATCACGCCGGTTATGCCACGATAGAAGCGATCACTCTCGCCAGGTGGGATTGGTATTCAAAATGGCAGGACCTGCCCTGGAAGAAACGCGGTGAGGAGTATGAAAATGAAAAAGAAATTCTGTCACAACGTATTCTTGATGTTGTGTATACACACGTTCCCCAGGCAAAGGATGCCCTTGCTTATGCTGAACTTTCCACACCCCTGACGGTTAATTCCCTGGCGAATTATCAAAGGGGAGAAATGTACGGTATTAGTCATACCCCCGAGCGCTTTCGGCAAAAATGGCTGCAGCCCCGGACGAAAATAAAGAATCTTTATCTAACCGGCCAGGATGTAACGACCGTGGGTGTCACCAGCGCGCTCTTTTCAGGATTGCTTACAGCATCAGCAGTGTTGAGAAAAAATCTCTCTTCAATGCTGAAATAATTTTTTCAATTAATACACTGAATAAATCCCAAATTGCCGTTACAAATTTATTTAATAGCATTTTACCAATATTATAATTATTTTTTTTTACCTAATCGAGGTAATCTAATTAACATAATCCTTGGCCCTGCGGGGCCATAAGAAGGAGGAAGAATGATTGTTAAACGAATACTGTGTCTATCCATTTTTATATCCGTTACGGGTATACTGCAGGCTCAATACAATCCCGATAACCACGTTGTAACGATCTCTAAATATTATTTAAACGATTGGCGTGATGTTGAAGAAGGATCCCCAGAAGAACGGAAAGAGGTATTTCAAGAACACAATAAAAAGATGAATCCCTTGCAGACAAAACTGATCAGTTCTATGTATCTGGGTCATTATTGGTCAGGCAAGACCGGTGAGGTACTTATTTTGAATGAATGGGCTTCCATTGCCGATGCAGATGAAACGATCAGAGGGACAGGTGAGACTCGTAAAAAAGCCTGGCGAAAAGATGAAGATCGTGAAGAATTCATGGCCAAATACAACAAATATTGGGTAGGTAAGCACACAGATGTTGCTGTCCATGAACTGAACATGGATCGCGTCAAACGACCGGCCCGCAAACATAAAGACAATACATTTGTTACTGTGGTTGAATATAACCTCGTTTCTCTGTCAAAGATCGAAGATGGCTCTGGTGAAGAACGGGAAGAATTAATGCAAACATATTTTGATAACATTATCAAAAAAGATGACACCATTATTAGTTATATGCAATTACACCATTATTGGTCTGGTACTGCAGGTGGACCTTACGGTTGGCCATTAATAATTGTGACTGAATATGCCACTGCCGAAGATGCATTGAATGAAGATAATTCTGATCTTTGGGAAGCAGCTTGGCCCGATGAGGAAGAAAGGAAAGCCATTAGGGAGAGATTATTCCCATACTGGGGCTATGGTAAACATAAAGACCTGGGCTTACATTCAAATTGGGTAAACATGAGTAAGTAGTTTTCCATTTACATTTTACCAATTACAAACAACCTCGCAAATGCGGGGTTGTTTGTTTATATGAAATAATTTGGCTGGTAGAATACCATAAAGTAGAACCTTCGTTTCACTTGGGATGATAAAATAAGTCACCTTTCAAATCCTTCCTCATATGAGGGGTGAATAACAATGGGTGTGGGGAGTTAAATATTACCGTCATTCCGAGGAATAGAATGACGAGGAATCTACTTCGATGACCATTATACAAATTTGGTATGTATGGATTCATTATGTAGATCCCTCGCTTCACTTGGGATGACTTATTCTTTTAACCCCATATGAGGAGCTGGTATTATTCATTCCCCCTTTTAATATAAAGGGATACAGCGGGTTATAATGTGAGATAAAACGTAAATCACAATATCTTCCAGAACAAATTTTCTGTAATTTCTCATTCATTCAATCACACAATCATCCAAACGATATAATATTGATCAAATATGAATAAATATATATTCAGGGAATACGATATCCGCGGTAAGGTGGCAGATGATTTTCCGCCGGACGTGGTAGAAAAACTGGGCAAAGGATTCGGCACGTTTGTCAAACGCGCTGGCGGCCAGGAGATCAGCTTGAGCGGCGATGTGCGCCTGACCACTCCCGATCTTATAGAACAATTCAAAACCGGCGTGCTCTCCACAGGAGTGGATGTGATCAATATCGGCATCCTGCCTACACCGGTGAATTATTTCAGCATGTTCGAGCTGGGCGTCTTTGGTGCCGTGCAGATCACCGGTTCCCACAACCCCCCGGAATTCAACGGTTTTAAACTGTCAATGAAGCGTAAAGCTGTGTTTGGTGAGCAGATCCAGGATATTCGCGGGATCATTGAAAGGAGCGATTATGAAACTGGCAAGGGGAGTGAGGTTAAACACGAAATCAAGGCAATATATAAAAAAATGATCCTGGAAAAGATAAACATTGAACGGCCCATGAAAGTGGTCATGGATTGCGGAAACGCTGCTGGTGCTATCCTGGCTCCGGAGATCTTTAATAGTATAGAAAACGTGGAGCTGACCGAATTCTACTGTGATATTGATGGCACGTTTCCCAATCACCATCCAGATCCCACCGTAAAGGAAAATCTGGAAGACCTAATCGCTGCTATGAAAACCGGCCAATATGATATTGGTGTTGCTTTTGACGGCGATGCTGACCGTGTGGGTGTAGTGGATGAAACCGGGGAGATCATTTGGGCGGACCAGCTCATGTCACTTTTCCTGCCGGAAGTGATTCAAAATAAAGGGGATGATATTTTATACGATGTAAAGTGTTCCCAGGCGTTGGAAGAAATGATCGCCAAACACGGCGGCACTCCGGTCATGTGGAAAACAGGACACTCACTCATCAAGCAGCGCATGCATGAACTGGGCTGTCGTTTCGGGGGTGAAATGAGCGGGCATATATTTTTTGCCGATGATTATTTTGGTTACGATGATGCCATTTATGTGGCTGCCCGCGCGGTGCAGATGTTGAGCAGAAGCGAGCAGACACTTTCGGAAATGGTGGCGGAACTGCCCAAATATTACTCTACCCCGGAAATGCGCATGGCAGCAGAGAATGATGAGGAAAAATTCCGCATTGCCGAGGAAGCTGTTGCATACTTTACCGCTAATTATGACTGCAGTACAGTCGATGGCGTGCGCATTCGTTTTGGCGACGGCTGGGGCTTGGTGCGTTCTTCGAATACACAACCGGTTATCGTCTGCCGTTTTGAAGCCGATTCCCGTGAACGGATGGAAGAGATCAAGGACCTGGTTTTAGGAAAACTCCAAGAGTTCGGAAAATTAACAATCGATGCCGGACACTAATTCATTTTCTGAATTGATCGCTTTTATCCGGTCGGAAACAGACCGCCATCTGCGTAAGCTGGATATACCGGAAGAACCTGCCTTTGTATACGATCCCATTCGCTATGTTTTAGCCGGTAAAGGAAAACGCCTGCGCCCCATTCTTGTTCAACTTTCGGGAAGGGGTTTTGACGCTGATCCGGAGGACCTTATGCACGCCGGGCTAGCCGTTGAACTGCTCCATAATTTTACCCTGGTCCACGATGATATTATGGATAAAGATGATACCCGCCACAGTCAACCGACTGTCCATGAGAAATTTGGAAACGAAGCGGCTATCTTAGCCGGGGACAGTATTTTTACCCTCGGCCAATTGCTCATCGGGCAGGTTCAAACGAATACTGTTCAAGCAGCGCTTGCATTTAACAAAGCAGCGCTGGCTGTGTGTGCAGGACAGGCGTACGACCTCCAGTTTGAAGGGGCTGCTGCAACGACGCTGGACCAATATTTAGACATGGTTGAAAAAAAGACAGGAGCCTTGGTGAGCCTGTGCGCTGAAATGGGTGGTATCCTGGGCAGCCAATCTGATGATGTATGTTCTGAATTACAGAACTACGGACTCAATCTTGGATGTGCTTTCCAAGTCCAGGATGATATTCTGGAGATTTTCAGCGATGAAGAAAACCTTGGTAAAAGCCTTGATAGCGATGTGGCCGCGGAAAAACAAACCATTCTAACTGTCCTGGCACGGAAACATGACGGCTGGGATAACATTGCCGACAGTAGTGCTGATGTTGCTTCGAAACGCGACCAGATGCGCTCATTTTTCTTGGAAACGGGTGTTCATGATAGGGCCAGGGAAATGAGTAATGATTATATATCCAGGGCCAAGAAATCTTTATCTGTTTTTGCAGGGCAGCATAAGCGTAATATGGAACAATTTACAAACCTGGTATTAAACAGGACACACTAATGCACACACACCCGCTCGATACACAAAACATGGCCAAGGCCATCTATGATTTTCCCAACCAGCTGGCAGAAGCAATGGCAATCGGGAATGATTTCTCGCCAAATAACATTATCAGTGAAATCCGAAATATTGTCGTTTGCGGCATGGGCGGTTCTGCCATTGGCGGTGATGTGTGCCGGGCTCTATTATCATCTGAATTAACCGTGCCCCTGGTTGTGAGCCGTAATTATACATTACCCAACTGGGTCAATAAGCATACACTGGTAATCTGTTCCTCGTATTCAGGAAATACGGAAGAAACATTGTCAGCATGTGCAGACGCCAAAGCAAAAGGTGCCCAAATGTGTGGAATTTCCACCGGCGGAACAATAACAGAAAAATTGGAAGCCCATGGCAGAGATGTGATCATTATTCCTTCGGGACTGCAGCCGCGGGCCGCCCTTGCATTTTCCTTAGTGCCCATGCTCTACCTGTTAAGAGCCCAAGGCTTAATAGGCGACTCGATTTTTGATGAAATAACCAACACAATAGAATTACTTCAGGCCGAACGGGAAAGATATGCACAGGAAGATATGTCTAACTCCGCGTATGCCCTGGCCAATGATATATATAAAACACTACCCATTATATACGGCACTTCAGACAGCACAGCAATTGCGGCCCTTCGCTGGAAAGGGCAATTCTGCGAAAATGCGGACATGCTTGCTTACAATAATGAACTTCCGGAAATGAATCACAATGAAATTGTCGGCTGGGAAAATAATGCAGAATTGTTTAAGCACATAAGTGTGCTTTGGCTCACCGACAGCAGTGATCATGAACGGGTACAATTAAGGCAGGACATCACCAAACGAATTATTAACGTGAAGAATATAAAACAGCATATTATTTCGGTATCAGGTTCATCAGCAAACGTCCGCTTACTGCATCTGATCCATTTCGGCGACTGGGTGAGTTACTGGTGCGCAATTCTCCATGGTACGGATCCGTCACCGGTGGCGCCAATTGAAGAATTAAAAACTGAATTATCGTCAAAATAAAATAAAGGTATTGAACTTGGCTGATTTCGGAGTCTATATTTGTGCAAGGGTTTTCCACATATGATCGCTGTAAAAGTACATAAAATTTCATTCCATCCTCCAAGTCGCAGCTATGCTGTGATTCTCAAGGAAATTGATGGTGAACGCCGTTTACCTGTTATCGTCGGAGCCTTTGAAGCACAGTCCATCGCCTTGGCATTGGAGTACATGGAAACACCCCGTCCCCTGACCCACGACCTTATCGGTAATATCATTAAGGGGATCGAAAGCCAACTAAAAACCGTAAAGATAACCACGTTGAAAGAAGGCGTTTTTTATGCAAGCCTGGAAATCAGCGGTGGCGGCATCGGCGAACGGTCTATCGATTCACGCCCCAGTGATGCCCTGGCAGTTGCTTTGCGCCTGCAGGCACCAATCCTTGTTGCAGATGATGTAATGGCTGAAGCGGCTATGATGCAGGATATTGGTGTTGAGGAAGATGAAGGCCTTGATTCAGCTGACTGGGAGCCCTCTTTAAATTCCCTGGAAAAGAAACTCCAAGAAGCTGTTGATGGGGAAGAATACGAGCGCGCGGCAAAGATCCGCGATCAGATCAAAGATATAAAAGCTTAAACCTGGAGAATTTCCAGGGCATTTTGCGCTGCTGATTGTTCAGCAGACTTTTTTTCCATCCCAATCCCCGAAGGATAAATTTCCTTTCCAATTTTGACATGGACTTCAAATAGTTTCTGGTGGTCCGGCCCTGATACATCTGAAATAAGAAATTTGGGGTTTTCAATACTCTTGGCATGGCAGTATTCAATGAGTAAACCTTTGAAATTGACTGATTTCCATGCTTCCTTCCGGTGCTGCCAGATCGTATTTAAAATGAGATTTTTAGCCGGTTTCATACCGCCATCCAGGTAAATAGCGCCAACCAATGATTCAAATAAATTAGCCAGCTGCTTATCGGCCACTTTGTCGTTATCCAGGTTTACGGTGGGTTCTACATTCAGATGGTCTAAAAGATTCAGCATGGCACCTATGGATGCCAAAAAGGAACGCTGGACCAAAGCGGATCGTTTTTGGGTGAGTAATCCTTCATCACCTTCCGGAAACTCCTCCATCAATTCTGCGCTGACGATGATATCTATGACAGCATCGCCCAGGAATTCCAGCCGTTCGTAATTATATTTTGGATTGGCACTTTTAGAACGATGTGTAAACGCCTGGTAGAGATATGTATAATCCCTAAAATTATAATTTATCTGCTGTTCTAATTGGGTATATGTGGAAGAATTTTTTCTGAAAAGCTCTTTTAGCGACTTCAGCAGCGCCACGCTACGTGCTCCATGCTCGAATCACCAATACAGCATTATGACCGCCAAAGCCAAAGGCATTCATCATTACAGTGCTGCATTCCAAGTCCTGGGCAGTATTGGGAACATAATCGAGGTCACATTCAGGATCGGGGGTTGTATAATTGATAGTTGGGGGTATCTTATTTTCCTCCAATGCTTTAACGCAGGCCACGGCTGCAATGGCGCCGCTGGCACCCAGCAGGTGACCGGTCATTGATTTTGTAGAACTGACCTTTAAGGTATCAGCGTGTGCACCAAAAACGGTTCTAATTGCAGCTGATTCGGATTTGTCATTGAAATGCGTGGATGTGCCGTGGGCATTGATATAATCTATTTCTACAGGCTGTGCTCCAGCGTCTTCCAAGGCCAAAGAAATGGCCTTTACAGCCCCTGCCCCGCCTTCAGCAGGCTGGGTAATGTGAAAGGCATCATCCGTAGCTCCATATCCAGACATTTCAGCCAGGATAGCGGCCCCGCGTGCTTGGGCATGCTCCAGGGATTCCAGCACGATCATACCCGCGCCTTCACCTAATACAAAACCGTCCCTGTCCTTATCAAAAGGTCGACTGGCTTTTTCAGGATCGTCATTATAAGAAGCTGATAACGCTTTCATATTGCCAAACCCGGCAATGGTCAAAGGTGTGATCGATGCTTCACTGCCGCCAGTGAGCATTACATCCGTTTCGCCATATTGAATTTTCCGGAACGCCTGGCCGATGGCATCTGAACCGGACGAACAGGCAGACACAACAGTATAGTTGGGTCCGCGCAGTCCGAATTTAATGGCGATCTGGCCGGCAGCAATATTGGCGATCATCTTGGGTACAAAGAAAGGGGATACGCGCCGTGAACCCTTGTCCTGCAGTACTTTATGCTGGTCTTCTAACGTTTGAATGCCGCCTACACCACTGCCAATGATAACACCGGCTCGATTATGATCTAAAGTATCCAAATCCAGCCCTGAATGTTCAATGGCCTCTGTAGCTGTCACCAATCCATAAATGGAAAAAGGGTCAAGCTTGCGAATCTCTTTCCTGTCAAAATAGTCATCTGCGTTGAACCCAGATAATTCACCGGCAATTTTGACACTGAAAATTTCCGTATCAAAATAAGACACATGCTGAATTCCACTTTTACCGGCTAGCAGGCCGGACCAGAAATCGGCAACGGAGTTGCCGTTGGGAGCTAAGGCCCCCAACCCGGTTATAACGACTCGACGTTTAGACATAAGTTATTATTTGCTGTCGATGTACTCTACAGCTTTACCGACTGTTGTGATATTTTCGGCATCTTCATCAGGTATTTCAATACCAAACTCTTCTTCAAGCTGCATGATCAGTTCGACAGTATCGAGAGAATCTGCACCGAGATCATCCATGAAATGGGCATCTTCGGTGATTTGACTATCTTCTACGCCAAGCTTATCCATGACGACTTCTTTTACTTTATCCAGTGTTGCTGACATGTGTTACTCCTTGTTAAGTCATGACCATTCCGCCGTCAACGGTGATGGTTTGCCCGGTTATATAACCAGATTCATCCGATGCCAGGAAAAGTACTGCATTGGCAATATCTTCCGGGCTCCCGATCCGACCCAGCGGAATTTGTTTTTCTAAATCTTCTTTTACTGCATCGCTTAATTCAGCAGTCATATCTGTTGATATATAACCCGGCGCGATGCAATTGACCGTTATTCCCCGTGAGGATAATTCTTTCGCTGTGGATTTCGTAAGACCGATAAGCCCTGCCTTAGATGCGGCATAGTTTGCCTGGCCCGCGTTGCCCGTCAAGCCCACGACTGATGAAATATTAATGATCCTGCCGGAGCGCTGCTTCATCATAGAGCGCATGACAGCCTTGATACCGTTAAACGCACCTTTTAAGTTAATATCCAGCACCATATTCCAGTCATCTTCTTTCATGCGCATGATCAGGCCATCCCGGGTAATCCCGGCATTATTAACCAATATATCCAGGCGGCCGTGTTCACCTACAATATTATTGACTAATTCTGTAAAACTTGCGGTCGAGGAGACATCGCACGCTGCACTGGATGCATTGGGCAAAGTATCTGCTACAGCCTGGACATCGGCTGCGCTGCGGCTCACACAAACAACATGGACTCCTGCATTGGCTAATGTTTCTGCTATTGCTTTGCCGATTCCTCTTGAGGCGCCAGTGACCAGGGCTACTTTGCCATTTAATTCAAGCATTGACTTGCTCCCAATTCTCTACACCGCTGATTGCCAGTGACCGATCGATCCGTTTGCATAATCCTTGTAATACTCGTCCTGTACCTATTTCTATAATTTGGTTTACTCCATCATAAGCCATATTTGTGATTGTTTGAGACCATAGTACCGGACTCTCCAATTGGTTGATCATGGCACTTTTTATTTCACCTGCTTTCGAGACTGGCAAAGCAGAAACATTGCAATAAACGGGTAACATAGAATCCTTAATTTCGATGGAATCTATCATTTCTGCAAGGTCTTCCCGAGCGCTCGTCATCAGGGGCGAATGAAACGCGCCGCTTACATTCAGCGACATGGCCATCCTGGCTCCGTTTTCCTTGGCAGATTTCATGGCAGAATTTACAGCGTCTATTTCACCGGAAATAACAATCTGTCCGGGTGAATTAAAATTAGCTGCTACAACCGTACCTTGTGTCGCTGCTGTTACCTTATTTAGAGTTTCATCATCCAGACCGATGATAGCCGCCATGGTGCCGGGTTGATCCGCACCTGCTTTTTGCATGCTGTTAGCTCGGACTTTGACTAATTCCAAGCCGCTTTCAAAATCAAAAGCACCCGCCAACGCGTAAGCAGAATATTCTCCCAAACTATGGCCGGCCGCACAACTGGGTTGAATACCCTTTTCCATTAGCAGTGTGCCTATGATAACAGTAACGATATACAATGCAGGTTGAGTGTATTGGGTTTGCTTTAATGTTTCTTCCGGACCATTAAACATAATATTCTGAATATCCACACCAAGAATTTTATTTGCTTTTTCGAAGTATGATCTTGCTAGTTCGGAATTTTCAATTAAATCCTGACCCATGCCCACTTTTTGAGATCCCTGCCCAGGGCAAAGGAATGCTAAACTCAATTAATGTCTCCCCAGCGGATGAGCATGCTGCCCCAGGTAAATCCACCTCCAAAAGCTGCCAATAATAGCAAGTCACCTTTATCCAAACGGTTTGTTTCCACTGCTTCATCCAAGGCGATTGGAATGGTTCCTGCAGTTGTATTGCCGTATTTATTGATATTAACCAGTACTTGATTTTTGTGTAATCCGCAGCGATTGGCCGTTGCTTCGATGATTCTTCTATTGGCCTGATGAGGGATGAATAATTTTATTTCTTCACCTTTTACGCCATTCTTATCCAATATCTCTTTACTGACATTGGCCATATTTTTAACGGCGAATTTGAACACTGTTTTGCCATCCTGATATACATAATGCATTTTTTTTTCTATAGTATCCTTGGAAGCAGGGTGGAGGCTGCCCCCTGCTGGTACGGTTAAGAATTTGCTGCCGCTCCCATCTGTATATAGGATAGAATCCAAAACTCCATATTCATTATCACTTGGTTCCAAAAGTACTCCGCCGCCACCATCACCAAAAATAATACAGGTATTGCGGTCAGTATAATCAATAATAGAACTCATGGTGTCGGCACCGATAACGATCACATTTTTATAACAACCGGATTCGATCATTTTAGCACCTGTTTCCATGGCATAAACAAATCCGGTGCAGGCCGCGACAATATCAAAACCCCAGGCATTCTCTGCGCCGATTTTATCCTGTACCAATGCGGCGGTAGAAACAACTGGGTAATCCGGTGTACTTGTAGCAACTAAAATGAGATCAATTTCTGCTGCCGCTTTTCCTGAACGCTCCAAAAGCTGTTTACTGATATGTGCACCCATATCGGATGTGGCTTCGCCTTCAGCTACAAGGTGTCTGTTTTCAATACCTGTCCTTGAGCGGATCCATTCATCGGTTGTATCCACCATTTTTTCCAAGTCAGCATTGGTAAGGGTTTTTTCCGGTAAATAGCGGGCTGTAGCTGTGATCTTTGCTTTCATTGATTATTATTCTCCAAATGTTCAGCTATACCTGTTTGAATATCTGCGACAAGTCGTCTGGCAACACATTTTTTAGCTACAAAAATTGAATTTTTAATTGCTTTTGCGTTTGAGCTGCCGTGGGTGACGATGCATACTCCATTTACACCCAGTAAAGGGGAGCCGCCGTGCTCTTCATAATCATATTGAGAGCTGATGGCATCAAGGACGGGAGTGAGCATTTTAGCTCCAAGCTTATAAGAAAACTTTTCCTCAATTTTATTTTTTACCATATCACTAAATAGACTGATCCAGCCTTCCGCAAATTTGATGATCGTATTGCCTACAAAACCATCACAGATCAAGATATCTGCTTCAGACGTCAATATGGATCTGCTCTCAACATTGCCGATAAACGAGGGGAATTCGTGCTTCAAGAGTTCATAAGCATCACGATATAATTCGCTGCCTTTACCTGGTTCAGTTCCGATGTTGACCAAACCAATTTTAGGATTCTTGATGTTTTCTACATGATCCAGGTAGAGTGAGGCCATAATGGCAAACTGCATTAAATGGCGGGGTTTTGCATCCGGATTGGCGCCAACATCGCACAGGATCTTTCCTCCCTTTTCCGTGGGGATATAGGCGGCTAATGCTGGCCGTTTCGCACCTTTAATCCTGCCCAGAGACAATAACGCAGAAGAAAGGACAGCGCCGGTATGGCCAGCGCTTACAAATGCATCCACAACACCGTCCCTTAATAGCTCAATACCTTTGACCAGGGATGAATCCGGTTTTTCTTTTAACACCATGGACCCCTTATCCTGCATGGATACAATCTGGGAGGTGGGTATTATGTGAATATGTTCAGGGAGGGTCTCTGGAAGAAATTCCTTTACAAGTTCCTCTTTGCCCAAGAGATACATATCCAAGGCATTGTCTGCCTGCAGAGCCTCAAGGGCACCATGTACCGTTGCCTCGGGGGCGAAATCTCCACCCATGGCATCTAAAGCTATTTTCATAAAGGAATATTACTCCGATGCGGAAAAAACAGGTCGTCCGCGGTAGTATCCGCAATTGTGACAGGCGCGGTGCGGTAATTTTGCTTGACTGCATTGTGGGCAGTTAGCTGTTTGCACATGGCCGGCCTTATAATGAGTGCGGCGTTTTCTGCCTCGTGCTTTTGATATACGTGTTTTTGGTAATGCCATAGTTACTCCAAATTTTCTTTGTTTAAATTATTTTATATTTTTCAACGCATCCCAGCGAGATTCAAACGAACCTTGCGTACAATTACAATCCTGCTCATTCTTATTGCAGCCGCAGGATGAGCATAAACCCTTGCAATCAACAGTGCATAGTGTCTTTAAGGGGCAATTCAGAATAATATTTTCAGCTAATATTGGGCTGATATCCACTGCTTCTTCCTGTTCAGTGTAATAGATGACGTCATTTTCATCATTATGAACCAGATCAGGATCGCTTGTTAATAGAATTGAAAAAGGTATATCTTTTTCAGAACCAAAAACAATTAAACAGCGATCACAGAAAGCCTGAATTGAAACAGCCATTCTTCCTTTTAAAAAATACCCGTGTGGTGCATGTTCAGAATGGATAGTGCACGCAATCTTATCCTCGGTAAATCGGACATCTTCCAACCCCAAGGATGCGCCGGAAATTTCAAAAAGCATGTTCGTTAGACCGACTTGTAAATCGGTATGAAAAATCTTCATTTTTAAGCCCGGGAAAGTACCCCTTTGCGAGGTCAGTTCATAAGGTTTATTCTGGGATAAAAACTGTTTTAATCAGTCGTTTGATCTTTATCAGTGGTGTTATCATCACCACCACCGTCTTCGGACTTTTCTTCATCATCAACATCATCATCCATTGATAAATCATCATCTTCCTCGTCTTCTTCATCTAATTCATCTTCATCTTTGCGTTCCAGAATATTATCATCATCCGATTTTTTCTTGAAAATGATAAACATGAGTGTTTCACCTACAGAACAAATGGAAAGCACATAACTGACTGCAGAAAGAACCAGCAGGAAAAGGAAAACAGCTAATATAATCCCGGCTGCTGTTTCTGTACCGGATAATGAGGCCAGGTCTGCGCTTGGAGCGTAAAGGCATACAGAAAGGCCTGCGCAGCAGCTGCCTAGGCCTGCACAACAGGCAGAAACAGCATTACACAAGCTCGCTGGGCAAACAATATTTGCTGCATAAGCAACAATATTAGCCAATTTTGTACCCATGAACCAGTCACATCCAAAAAAGTAATTGATCAGATGAAAACCAGCAACCCAGAATTTTATAAAAATATACCCAGCAAGGACCTGAATTGGAATGAGCACATGATGATAAAGAATGATTCGCCAGGGCTGTGACCAGGTGAGAGAATAGGAATTAAATACAGTACCCATCGTATCCTCTTCATACGTGGCAATAATTGCTGGTGCATAAAGGAATGAGATACCAAAAACAACTGCAGTATAAATGGTAAAAATTGCACCAAAGAAATATAAGAGATATGGAATCACAAACAGGAATTCACCCACATAGGGAATTTTTCCCAGCAGTGCAAATACGGCTGCAAGACCAAAGAAAAAGACTAAAATAAACGCAAATGATACAGACGTGAATACAACCGGGTGCCAATGCTTCCTAACATATTTCCAGGCATCACCCGATGAATAAAATTCGTCTCCTTTCAATTGTTTAAACGTGATCCGGGAAACAGCCGTACAACCAAAATTAACAGCCAGTAACAAGCAAACCACACCCAAGCCAAAGACAAGGCATGCATACCATGGAGCTGGATTACCATAAAGACAAGGGTAGAGGCCATATTGGTTCCATGTATCAGAAAATGAATATCCGGCTAAAGCGAATGAGATATAGGTCAAGATAAGGTAATCGGCATATCCAACCGCCAAAGCCTGGATAAAAACCATAATCTTCTTGCCGCTTAAGGCTAATCGGGGAGCGCGAAAAATATCCCGCACATCAAAATGTAATTTCATTGGATCCATGATCAATCTCCTTTTAATTATTCTTCATAACGGACATAATCCACCCATGTGGATGTGCCCCTTGATTTTGAAATGTTTTTAGCAACTGCAAGCGCTGCAGGCCGGCTGTCATAACTGCCAACCCGTACCCGGAACCAGATTTCGTCTGTTTCCTTAAAGTAAGCTTTTTGAATATAGGCATCAAACCCATCATCAATCAATTTTGCGGCGATGACTTCAGCATCTGCTAATAATGTCTTTGAAACTACCTGTATTGTAAATCTACCCTCATTTTTAGGAATATTTATTCCACGTGGAATTGGTTTTGGTTTTGGAGGAACAGGTGGAGGTTGTTTCACAATTTCGGTTTCCTTGACAACTTCTACTACATTTTCAATAGCTGGGGCTATTTCTGTAATTTCAGGTACATCTGGAATTGTTTCTTTAAGTACAGTTACTTCCTCGAACCATTGACGATCATTTTCATCTTCATACCAATCAGGCTCTGCCGGTTCAACTGGTTTTGGAGGTACTGCATCACCTTGCTCTACAGCGATTGGAAATGATTGCACCGCAAGCTCATCGCCATATTGGTACACTTTTACTTCCAGTGTATAATCTCCTGGTGTATCTGGAATAAAGGAAGCATGCGCGCGGTCATTTGAAAAATTGAAATGACTAATATTCAGCATGGATGCATCCGGCTGATCAGTAATGGACCAGATATAATCAAGGTCATCACTGTCTTCAGTTATTTCAGCATTTAATGAAATAGCTTCACCAGTTCTGCCAGTGACACCTTTTTCTCCACACGAATAGATGAAAATAAATATAATGAGGAAAAAAAGAGTAAAACGATTTTTTCTTGAGTCAATCAGAAGTAATCTCCGCTTCAGTAGTCCAGAATTTCATTGGCTGAATAGAAAAATGCAATTTCTTTTTGCGCATTCTCATCTGAGTCAGAACCGTGGACTGCATTGTTCTGGACGCTTTCTGCAAAATCCCTGCGTATCGTGCCTTCAGCTGCTTCAGCAGGGTTGGTTGCACCAATCAAAGTCCGAAAGGAATTGACGGCATCATCCCTCTCTAAAGCCATGGGCATACAAGGGCTTGAGGTCATAAAATCAACCAGGTCGTTATAAAAAGGACGC
Source organism: uncultured bacterium (assembly GCA_964582455.1). GTDB lineage: Bacteria > Fidelibacterota > Marinisomatia > Marinisomatales > TCS55 > UBA2126. Next base: position 20,106 of record CAZORD010000003.1, read on the forward strand.
TCTTTATGCACTGCATAAAAACCTTCTGCCTGTTCACGGCTTAAATGTATGAGGCGGGCTGCATTGATCTTAAATCCGCCAGATATGATCCGATCTATGATCTTCCCGGTATAGCCATTCCCGACAGCATCGGGTTTTATGATCGCTAATGTTTTATTACTCACGTAATTATCCTTTCGAAATTTAAATTATATTTTTATTGATTCTGCCATGGCTTTTCCAATATCAGCTGGACTGCTTACAACAGTTATTCCTGCAGTTTCCAGGGCGGAAACTTTTTCAGCAGCAGTTCCTTTTCCACCCGCAATAATAGCGCCGGCGTGGCCCATCCGTCTTCCCGGTGGAGCTGTTTGGCCGGCGATGAAAGCCACCACCGGTTTTTTCAAATTGTTATCTACTACCCACTGGGCGGCTTCTTCTTCGGCGGACCCGCCGATCTCACCGATCAAGACGATTCCCTCTGTTTCATCATCATTAGCAAAAAGGGATAACATGTCTATAAATGTAGTGCCAATAATGGGATCGCCACCAATACCAACGGATGTGGATTGTCCCAAACCGGCGGCTACCAATTGGTGCACCGCTTCATAGGTCAATGTACCGGATCGCGATACGACACCAACAGAACCTGGTTTATGAATAAATCCTGGCATAATTCCTACTTTTGCTTTTCCCGGTGAAATAACACCGGGGCAATTGGGTCCTACCAAGCGAGTAGGGAGATCTTTGATAGCATGATTTACTTTTACCATATCTGCCGCGGGAATACCTTCGGTGATACAGATGACCAGGTCCAGCCCGGCTTCTGCCGCTTCAATAACAGCTCCTGCAGCAAAGGCTGGAGGGACGAAAATGACAGAGGTATTACAATCAGTTTCATCTTTGGCTATAGAGACTGAATTGAATACGGGAACACCAAGAGCTTCTTGTCCGCCTTTTCCGGGAGTAACTCCGCCTACAAGATTAGTCCCATATTCCTGGATCTGGCTGCCGTGAAAAGATCCTTCTGTCCCGGTAATTCCCTGGACGATCAAGCGAGTATCATTTCCAACCAATACACTCATGATCCACCTCCCGTGGCAGCAGTGACCGCTTTTTCTGCAGCATCACTCAAACTGGCTGCTACTAAAAATTCCAATGGTGATTTTTCCAGTAGTTCAGCGGCTTGCTTGGCATTGGTTCCTTCCAAACGGACGACAACGGGAATATTCACATCCACTGTTTCCATGGCATCGATGACACCCTGGGCTACGCGGTCACAGCGGACAATACCGCCAAAAATATTGATTAATATAGATTTTACATTTGGATCAGATAGAATGATCTTGAATCCATTAGCCACTGTTTCTGCATTGGCAACACCACCCACATCCAAAAAATTGGCCGGTTCGCCGCCGTAGAGTTTTATGATATCCATGGTGCCCATGGCCAATCCTGCGCCATTCACCATGCAGCCCACGTTGCCGTCTAATTTGATATAATTCAAATGAAATTTACTGGCTTCAAGTTCAGCGGGATCTTCTTCACTTTCATCTTTATAATCCAATAATTCTTTATGGCGAAACAGGCCGTTGGAATCAAAATTCATTTTGGCGTCCAGGGCCATGACAGTATCATCGCCAGTTACGACCAACGGATTGATCTCCACCAATGAACAATCATTTTCGATAAACACCTTCCAGACAGCCATGAATATTTCCACTGCAGAATCAATTTGATTGCCGTTCATTTCCAGTGCAATAGCAAGATTCCGGGCTTGGTCTTCTATCAATCCTTTATCCGGATCGATCCATTCTTTGATGATCTTTTCAGGAGTTTCTTGTGCCACTTTTTCTATTTCCACACCACCTTCAGTGGATACCATAAAAACAAATTGTCTTTCAGCTCTGTCCAGCACAATACCGGCATAGCATTCTCGGGCAATATCCACCCCGGATTCGATCAGCAAGCGCTGCACTTCTTTTCCTGCTGGACCTGTCTGATGTGTGACCAAGTTCATCCCCAGGATCTCTTTGGCGAGAGTTTTAACCTCATCACGTGAATGGGCTAGTTTGACACCGCCGCCTTTACCTCTTCCGCCGGCGTGGATCTGGGCTTTGACCACAGCTGTTGCTACATTCAATCTATCGTAGGCATCAAGAGCTTCTTCTACAGAAAATGCCGGGTATCCTTCAGGTACGTTGACATGATAATTCCTGAAAAGCTCTTTCGCCTGGTATTCGTGTATCTTCATTGATTATGCTTTCACAATTATTGTGCCCGCTTCGCCGCTGATTGCCTTACGGACGTTTTGGATATTTGTTATGATAGCTTTTTCGCCATGATGCTTTAAAAAATAAATAGCCGAACGGATTTTGGGCCACATGCTCCCTTTTTGAAAATGTTCTTCTTCCTGATATTGATTTGCTTCTTCGTTGGTCATGGTATGGATCGGTTCCTGGTTTACCTCGCCATAATTGAGATAAACCTGTTCCACATCCGTGATAATATAATATTCCTGGGCTCGGATCACGCGCCCGAGTTTAGCTGCAGTCAGGTCCTTGTCAATCACCGCATCCAAACCTTCCAGTATGTGGTTCTCATCATTATACACAGGTATCCCGCCACCGCCGGCTGCAAGAACGATGGTTCCTGTTTCTACCAAGGTACGGATAGAAATGCCGTGCATGACGAAATCCGGATCGGGGGAAGGTACCACTCGGCGCCACTGGCCTTCTTCCTGTTCCTTTACAGTCCAGACAAATTTTTCCGACATTGCCTTTGCTTCTGATTCGGAATATCGTTTTCCTATATATTTTGTGGGATTGGCTATTGAAGGGTCATCGCCATGAACCATAACTTGTGTCACCAGCGTGACCACTTCTCGATTCACATTTCCTTTTCGCAAAGCATTCTGAAACGACTGCTGGATCATATAACCGATGGTTCCCTGGGTTCCGGCCACGCAAACCCCCAAAGGCAGGGGCGGAACTGCATCATGTGTCAGGTCCATGCGCAGAAGTTCATCGCCCACCTGGGGGCCATTACCGTGGGTCAGGCAGAGATTATAATCTTTGCGTACAAATTCCATGATCTCTTCCAGGGATTCACGTGTATTGGCGAATTGTTCGTAGATGGTTCCGGCCTGGCCCTTTTGGGAAAGGGCATTTCCGCCTAATGCAATGATAGCTGTCTTTTTCATTTTATGATTGGCTGCAGTACGTCAGATAAATTTGGTCTGCCAGTTTCTTTCAGGTCATAGGTGACCCGCACAGATGGATGCTGGATATCAATAATTCGCCGCAGATCGATTGGCGTGCCAATGATCACAACGTCGCATGCTGTATTATTGATGGTCGCTTCCAGGTCCCTGACCTGTTCGTCCCCGTAGCCCATTGCCGGCAGAAGTGTGCCGATGTCCGGGTAATGATCAAATGTTTCCTGCAATTTTCCCACCAGATAGGGACGGGGGTCGACTGTTTCACCTGCATTGAATTTCTCCGCTGCCACCATTCCGGCACCGATCTTCATTTCACCGTGGGTCAGGGTAGGGCCATCTTCCACCACCAGCACTTTTTTCCCGGCGATGAGGTCAGAATTTTCAACTGTGATGGGTGAAGCGCCTTCAATGATAACGGCACCTGGATTGACTGCTTTAATATTATTACGCACCGTTTCCACGCCCCGAGGATCAGCAGTATCCACTTTGTTAATGACCACTACATCGGCCATTATGAGGTTTGTCTCTCCGGGGAAATATGCTAATTCATGACCAGGACGGTGCGGATCGGTCACGACAATGGCCAGATCCGGTTTATAGAACGGCATATCATTATTGCCGCCGTCCCAGAGTATTATATCAGCTTCTTTTTCTGCTTCACGTGCAATAGCTTCATAATCAGCGCCGGCAAACACCACTGTTCCCCGGGTAATGTGGGGTTCATATTCTTCCATTTCCTCAATGGTGCAGTCATGTTTCTCCAGGTCTTCCAAAGTATTAAAACGCTGAACGCCCTGTTTGGCTAGATCACCGTAGGGCATGGGATGGCGAATAACCGCCGCCCGTTTACCCGCTGCTTTAAGTATTTCAGCGACTTTCCTGGTGGTCTGACTTTTACCGCATCCCGTTCGTACCGCACAAATAGATATGACAGGTTTGGAAGATTTTATCATGGTTTGTTCACCACCCAATAATTTGAAATGGGCTCCCACAGCCAGTACCTGGGATGCCTTATGCATGACATACTCGTGGGGAATATCTGAATAAGAAAAAACCACTTCTTCTACATCATGTTCTGCAATGAGATCTACAAGTTTACTTTCATCATGGATAGGTATACCGTTGGGATACAGATCGCCGGATAGTTCGGAGGGATAATTTCGTCCTTCAATGTCGGGTATTTGTGTTGCTGTGAAGGCGACAACTTCATATGAATTATTTTGCCTGTAAACAACATTGAAGTTGTGAAAGTCTCGCCCTGCGGCGCCCATGATTAATGTTTTAATCGGTTTCATTAATAAATCCTTTAATATTATGTATTAACAGTCGTGAATAAAGATAGCGTAAGGAAACGCAGGTTTTTTAGGTGAAACCAAAATGTTGTTTAAATGAAAGTATTCTGCTTAGAAATTTTCTCATGATTCATCAGCCATAAACGGATAACGATAATCCCTGGGCGGATCAAAATTTTCTTTAATCGTTCGCTGCGAGACCCAGCGCACAAGGTTGAACATGGATCCCGCTTTATCATTTGTTCCCGATGCACGACTTCCGCCGAAAGGCTGCTGGCCAACGACTGCACCCGTGGGTTTATCGTTAATGTAAAAGTTCCCGGCAGCGTGGGTTAACTCTTTTTTTGCTTTTTCGATGGCATCTTTATCCTCGCCCATTACACAGCCGGTCAACGCATAATTAGATGTGGAATCCACCAGTTTAAGCGTTTCTTCCCAATCGTTGGGATCATAAAGATAAATGGTCAAGACCGGTCCAAAGATTTCTTCGTACATGGTACGGAATTTGGGATTATCTGTCAGGATTGTGGTGGGTTCGATGAAATATCCCTTAGAATCATCATAACCGCCGCCGGTGATGATTTCTGCATCATCAGCCGCTTGAGCAAAATCGATGAATTCAGCAATGGAATCAAAAGCAGATTTATCAATGACCGCATTCACAAAATTGGTAAAATCATCGGGATCACCCATTTTGATGGTGCCAACTTCTGCTAAATATTTTTCTTTTACCTCATCCCAGATACTAGTTGGAACATAGGCGCGGGACATGGCTGAACATTTTTGTCCCTGATATTCAAACGCACCACGAACCATAGCTGTGACCAGTGCATCTTTATTAACGGTTTCGTGGGCGATGCAAAAGTCCTTACCGCCGGTTTCTCCTACAATACGTGGATATGATTTATAATTCTGGATATTTTCACCTACATGTTTCCACATACCCTGGAAAACAGCTGTGGAACCGGTAAAATGTACCCCGGCTAAAAGAGGACTATTCATAACGGTAGGCCCCACTTGTGAGCCGCGGCCGGGAATGAAATTGATGACACCATCAGGCATGCCGGCCTCCTTGAACAGTTGCATGATAAAATATGCCGGATAAACTGCGCTTGATGCCGGTTTCCAGAGAGCGACATTGCCCATTAATGCGGGCGCTGAAGGGAGATTGCCGCCAATGGAAGTAAAGTTAAATGGTGATACCGCGAAAACGAATCCTTCCAGGGGACGGAGTTCAATTGAATTTTTAGTTGGTTCCGGAGAATACATAGGCTGATGAGTTGCCAGTTCCAGGGCATACCAGGGATTGAAGCGGAAAAAGTCGATCATTTCACAGGCGGAATCGATTTCGGCCTGGTAGGCATTTTTGCTCATATTTAGCATGGTGGCGGCATTAATAGTATCCCGCCAGAGTCCCGCCAGCAGATCTGCTGCTTTAAGATAAATTTCTGCACGTTCTTCCAAGGAGGTTTTGGACCACGTTCGCCAGGCTTCCTGGGAGGCGTCGATGGCCAGCTGGACTTCTTTTTCACTCGCCTGGTGAAATGTGGCTAATACATGGCCATGATCGTGGGGTAACACACAATTGGCCGTATTTCCTGTACAGATTTCTTCGCCGCCGATTATAAGGGGAATATCGATAGTCTGGTTTTTTAATTCTTGAAATTTTGCTAATAAACTTTCTTTTTCCGGTGAACCAGGAGTATAATCTTTGATAGGCTCATTAAACGGCTTTGGAATGGAAAATTGGTCTGACATATTTTCTCTGTTCAGGTAGATTTTTCGGTTAAAAAATAGCCCGGGAATATACCAAGCTTAAACTCTGTGAAACAAGCAAGAGAGAACTGGATTTATTGATTTAAACCCTGCCAAGTAGCAAGGTTTTTTAATATGTTGGTTGGTAAGCCAATTAGTGCTGGGATGTATTTTTATAAGATTAGAGCTGGAGAGTTTACACAGACTCGAAAGATGTTACTTCTAAAGTAGAAAGAGTTTGATTTAGCAGATTAGTCATTTCATCTCTATTCTTCGCCGTCACTAACGACTTCCGGAGTGTGGCGGCCCCTGGAAACCCTTTGATGTACCAGCCAAAATGCTTGCGCATGAGGTTAGTACCAATCTTTTCACCCCTGGATTTCAAAAGTAATTCCATATGCCGTCGGCACATGGCAATGCGCTCTTCCGCATCTGGTTCAGGTGGAAAATGTGAGCCATTTAATAAAGCAACGGCCTGTTTAAAGAACCAGGGATTTCCCAATGCGGCCCGCGCCACCATGACTGCATTACAGCCAGTGGCTTCAAACATGCGTAAAACATCCTCCGGTTTCTTAATGTCACCGTTGCCGATAACAGGAATAGAAACTGTTTGCTTTAATTCTTTGATCAATTCCCATTTGGCGTCGCCTTTATAACTCTGTTTTGTTGTGCGCGGGTGGAGGGCAATGGCCTTTACACCGATCTTTTCCAAACGGGGTCCTGCCTCAACAGCCACAATATTGGACATATCCCAGCCGGACCGCATTTTGACGGTCACTGGCAATTCAGGAACGGATTCAATAACTGCAGAGGTAATGTCATCCATGAGGCAAAGGTCTTTCAATGCTGCAGAACCAGCACCTTTTTTAGTGATCTTGGGCACGGGGCAGCCGTAATTAATATCGATGATGTCGGGTTGGAATTTGTTGGCAACCATCTGGGCTGCTTTGGCCATGACTTCAGGAGAATCCCCAAAGATCTGAATGCCAATAGGGCGTTCCATCTCCGTAAACCGGATCATGTCCAGTGTTTTTTCATTTTCACGGATAATGCCGTGGGCAGACACGAATTCGGAATAGACCACACCGGCGCCCATTTCCTTGCATAAGATGCGAAAGGAATAATCCGTTACTCCGGCCATTGGCGCCAGGAGAATAGGGGTTTCAACCTGTACGTTGCCGATCTTCATGATAGAATTTACGAATTTAATAATGTCATCCCGAACTGACGGAGGAGAATGAGGAATCTACACAATGGTCCTTTATTCCTTAAATTTGTACAATAATCCACTAAGTAGATTCCTCGTCATTTCATTCCTCGGAATGACTAAAATGTAATGATAATGGAAAGAAACAAATTTCATTGGTATAAGGAGTCAAAAAACATAAATTCGTCGGCAAATTTTAAGTCCAATAGGAAAGAATTATTATGAGTAGAATGTGTGATGTGACCGGCAAAAGGCCCATGTACGGCAACAAAGTGAGCCATGCCAACAATAAATCCCGCCGCCGGTTCAATATTAACTTACAAAAAAAACGTTTCTGGCTTCCGGATGAGAAGCGTTATGTGACGCTGAACGTATCTACTCAGGGCATGCGCCTGATCGATAAAAAAGGTATCACCAAAGTGCTGAAGGAAATGCGTTCCCGCGGCATAAAAGTATAATAAGCTTCATTACCCTCCCTAAAAAGAAAAACCCTCATGCTATCAGCAGAGGGTTTTTCTTTTACTGACAGCCTCCAAATTTAGGTCAATCCAAAATGTACATACATACTATTTGTCTTTTCGAATAGTATAATGACGAAGCAATCTCCAGGTTAAGTAAAATGTTGAAGAGATGGCTTCGCTACAATCGCAATGACAATAATGCTATTCCTGCTGGCGACGGATGAACGCCGGTACTTCCAGGTCATTGCCATAAATCACTTGTTTGGAATCATCAAAGTGGAATTTTGAAGCCGATGGTTGGGCCATTTCTGGCTGTTCCTGTTCTTCATTGATCTTTTGATTGAATAGCGGGACATTTTCCTGTTCTGCCAGGATACGGGCTTGTTTTTGTTTAGGCCTGACAATGACCTCTTGCTCTTCTTGCTCCACTTCTTTTGGTGCTTTGTGGCTGAAACCGGTGGCGATAACGGTTACCCGGATTTCTTCAGTCATTCTGGGATCTATAACAGCACCAAAGATGATATTGGCATCGTTCCCGGCTTCCTCGAAAATGATACTGGTAGCTTCGTCCACTTCCATGAGTGTCAGGTCCGGGCCGCCGGTGATATTCACCAGGACGCCTTGTGCGCCGCTGATGGAAGCATTGTCCAGTAACGGACTGGAGATTGCCTGCTGGGCAGCCAGAACGGCTCGTTCTTCTCCGCCAGCAACACCTGTGCCCATAATGGCTTCACCCATATTCTTCATGATGGTTTCCACATCGGCAAAATCCAGGTTAATCAATCCATGGACATTTATCAGGTCAGAGATGCCTTTTGCAGCCTGGTGGAGGATGGAATCCGCCAGTTTAAATGCCTCAACGACAGTGGTCTTACTATCCACAATAGACATTAATTTCTGGTTGGGTATGGAAATGACCGTATCACACGCTTTGCGCAAGTCTGATAACCCGCCCATTCCACGGTTCATCCGTTTTGGTCCTTCAAAATTGAAAGGCAGGGTAACGATTCCGACTGTCAGGATTTCCATTTCTCGGGCCATTTGGGCTACACTAGAAGCGGCGCCTGTTCCAGTTCCGCCGCCCATACCGCCGGTAATGAATACCATGTCGGCACCTTCAAGAATATCGGTTATAGCTTCACGATCCGCTTCGACGGCTTCCCGTCCGACATCCGCTTTCGCTCCGGCACCGAGCCCTTTCGTTAGATTTTTACCGATCTGGATCTTGTTTTTTGCAGCATTGTTCTCCAAATCCTGGGCATCGGTATTCACGGCGATGAAATCAACGCCCTGCATGCCTGCCTGTATCATGCGGTTTACAGCATTCCCACCGGCACCGCCAACGCCTATGACTTTCAGCTTCGCTTTTTGCTCAGCTATACTGTCAAATTCAAATAACATAGGTCAACTCCTCTGGTTTGGGTTTTTGGTATGTGTTTTGCATTCTTAATAGAATCCTTTTATCCAATTTTTCAGCCAATTTACAGCTCGTTCAAAAGTTGGTTTAATGGGTAAAGCTGCCGGTGCTAATTCACGCTTCACATCGAGCCAGCTCAGCAGCCCGATAACGGATGTGTGCTCGGGATTTGACGCTACTTCAACAGCTCCGCTTATATTCTTAGGGATACCAAGACGTACGCGCATATTTAAAATTTCCTGTGCCAGGGGCACGATATTCCGCAGCTGTGCACCACCGCCGGTCAGTACAACACCGTAAGTTAATTGTTCCCTGATATCAGCACGAAAGATCTCCCTGGCGGTCAATTGCAATATTTCCTGGGTCCTAGCCTCAACGTAGCGGGATAATTCATGTTCAGACACTTTCCGCGCTAAACCGCCATTTTTGACCGGCAGGTCAAATTCCAATTCAGTTGAGGACATGGATGCTTTTGCCGACGCATACGTTTTTTTAATCTCTTCTGCTTCACCTACACCGATTTGCAGCATAACGGCAATATCATTGGTAATGCTTTTGGCGCCAATGCCCAGCACAGCTGAATGACGAATACCATCATTATGATACACGACAACCTCTGTTGTATCTCCGCCAATATTGATCAAGGCTACACCTAGTTCTTTTTCGTCACTGTCCAATGTTGTGAGCGCCGAAGCTAGTCCCTGGTAAACGAGCCCATCCACCTGGATACCCAGTTCTTCGGTGCAGTTCATAAGATTTTTTGCTGCCGTGCTGGGAACAGTAATTAAGTGCACTTTTGCTTCAAGACGCTTTCCTGACATGCCAACTGGATCCTTAATTTTGTCCATTGTATCAATGACATATTCCTGGGGTAAGACGTGCATAATGTCCCTGTCCGGGGGCAGGGAAAGGGCGCGGGCCATTTCCATGACTCGAAATACGTCATATTCTGTAATTTCATTTTCCACAAGTAATGCAGAATGCTGGCTTTTTTGAATGGCAATAGCACCCTGTGTATTGATACTGCGGATGTTATCACCGGAAATACTTAATACCGCATTATTTACTTTATGCCCAGCCATTAATTCAGCATCTTTGATTGCAGCTTCCATGGCATCCATAAGTTTTTCGCGGTGAACAACAGAACCATTTTTCAACCCAGCTGAAACAGCACGACCGATACCCATGAGTTTCATTTCACCTGTTTCATTTGATTTTTCTGCTATAGCGCAAGAAATAAATGAAGAACCAATATCAAGCCCGACCCTGATAGTTTGCGATACATTCATGTTAATACCTTTCATACGCGCTCCCGGGCAATGATCTGACGGTTATAGCGCAAGTCCAGGATAGAAAAATGATACAATCCTTTTTGATTAGGCAATGCTTGTTCAAACGAATCCAGGATTTGGATCTTTTCCTGCATTCTTTCAGTACCCAATATCACTTTTGTGGGATAATCTGCCAGTATTAGTACAAATTCATCATTACTATTTAAGGTAACCTCTGAAAGATTCTCATAAATATGCGGATAATGCTTAATGATAAAATCAATAAGGGCGATAGATTCTAAAACCTTTTGCGAAACAGTCTGATGGCCGATAGGATACAGTTCACGTGCTGTATTGAACCCGGACATGATAGGAATAATGTCTTCTCCAACACTACCCAATTCCGGTAAAACAAATCCTTCTCTATCGATGTAAAGAATGGGATTCATATTCAGTAGTGCCACTGGATCCCTTTCCATGATTTCAACAATAATTCGATTGGGGTATGTTATACTGACCCGCGCAGCATGAACAAACGGATGGCTTTCCAAAAGCAAACTCATATTTCGAGTATCAATTTCATCCATGGGTATACCCAGGACAGGAACGAGGGATTCCCTGTATTCATCAGCAGGGATGATAAATGCGCCTTTGACTTCGATATCTTCCAATAGATTCAATCCTGTGTAATGAGACCAGTTAAAAGCCAGGATAGTAAGTAAAAGCATCATGGCAGAAAGCGATGCGCCGATAGTTGCACGTATGTTTATCTGTTTTTTCTTACGTTTACTCATGGTGTAAACACATCTTCCTTAAAGCCCAACGTTTTGATCTCCAATTCCAGTATAATGTCAAATTTTTCCTGCACTGCTTTTCGGGCAATACGGATCAGTTTGGCGATATCGCTAGCTTTGGCGGTGCCGTGATTAATAAAAAAGTTGGCGTGTTTTTCAGAAATTTCTGCATCGCCGCTGCGCATTCCTTTGAGCCCGGTCTGGTCAATGAGGTACCCGGCAGCAAGATCTGGTTTTGGATTTTTAAAAACGCTGCCGGCAGATCGAAAACGAAGCGGCTGGTTATCTTTCCTGCCTTTGCTGGCTTTGCCGCGTTTAGCCTGGATATCTTCAGTAGTAGATTCCTTTAATACAAAGTCAGCGCCGATGATAATTTCATCATCCTTGAATGTGGAATGGCGGTAGCTGAAATCGATCTCATCAACAGTATATTCTTTTAATTCACCTGATAAGGTCATGACCTCAACTTTCTCCAGGCAGTTGGAAATTTCTCCGCCAAACGCTCCGGCATTCATGATTAACGCGCCGCCAAGTGTTCCGGGAACACCGATCATGCTTTCCAGACCGCTCAAATTGTGCTTGACACATTCTTTTACCATGCGCCCCAGCATGACACCCGTCTCGGCGTAAATGTGGCTGCCGTTTATTTCCAGATGTGTAAATGATTTGCCAAGGGTAATAACGATGCCGTCGATACCTTCATCTGCCACCAATAGGTTTGAGCCGGACCCCACAAAATATACAGGGATGTTTTCAGCGCTTGAAAATCGCAAAATATTCTGGAGATCAAATTTATCCTTTGGAGTGACGTACGCCCACGCCGGACCGCCGATGCCATAAGAGGTATGCTTGGTCATGGGTTCATTTTCCAATAATGTACCCTCGACAATTTTACGTAATTCTGCCATATGGTCCACCTTATGCAGCAGCCTCCAGTGTTTTTAAATGCTCGAAATAGGAATCGGAATAGCGCCAGATCGTCCCGGCACCGATAGTTATGACCATATCCCCAGCTAATACAATTTTATCCAAATGCCCAGCAATATCATCAAGTTTTGGAATGTAATACACATTTTTGATTCCAGTTTTGCGGGCAGCATCAGAGACCATCGCGCCACTTACACCGTCAATAGGCTGCTCCCGGGCAGGATAAACATCAGTCACAATCAGCACATCACACGCTTTAAACGCAGATGCAAACTCTTCATAAAATTCTTGTGTGCGGGAATACAAATGCGGCTGAAACACTGCGACAATCCTGCGGCTCCAGCCTTCCCTGGCCGCTTGCAATGTTGCAATGACCTCGGTGGGGTGATGGGCATAATCATCCACAACCATAATGTCATTGGAAATTCCCTTGATCTCAAAGCGCCTGCGCACACCGTTGTACGCTTCCAAGCCAGCGGCGATCGTATCAATTTTAAGTCCCATTTCCATTCCCAAGGCAATGGCCGCCAGCGAATTCACTACATTGTGCTCGCCGGGAACATTGAGCGCAATCCTACCGTTTTCATGTTCGTGCTCCCATAGCGTATATACAGTCTGGGATTCATTATAACAAATATTCGCAGCCCTGATATTTGCATGATTACTTAATCCATACGTGATCACAGGCCGTTTGATTTCCGGAATGATTTCCACTAGGGCAGGGGAATCCGCGCAGGCGATGACTGCTCCGTAAAAAGGCGCTGCGTTGGCAAACTGGATAAAGGCCTGCTGCAGATCTTCTAAATCTGCATAACAATCGGTATGCTCAAGTTCAATATTGGTGATAATACTTATGGTGGGCTGCAAAGCAAGAAAACTGCGGTCGAATTCATCAGCTTCAACTACAATGAGGTTCCCTTGGCCAAGCTTTGCATTGGAATCAATGGTTTTGACCAGTCCCCCAACAACCAGCGTGGGATCAAGGTGTCCCTCAGATAAAACGGTACCGATCATTGATGTGGTGGTTGTTTTACCATGCGTACCGCCGACTCCGATGCTGGTTTCTTTTACGGCAATCAATTCACCCAGCATTTCCGCCCTGCGAATCACCGGTATATTGCGCTCAACTGCTGACTGGATCTCCGGATTATCTCGATGCACTGCACTGGAATAGACCAAAACGTCCGCATCCGTGAGATTAAAAGTACTATGGCCAATATGTACATCTGCTCCAAGACGGATCAATTTTTCAATAATTGGTGATTCATTGATATCCGAACCACTCACATCAAAACCAAGATTTAATAACAATTCAGCGATACCGCTCATACCAATTCCACCAATACCAACGAAATGTACTTTCTTGACTTTACGGAACATCAGGCGTTTACTTTCTCCAAAATAAGCTCAACTATCATTTTTGTCGCTTGGGGTTTACCCAAATTTTTCGACTGCTGATTCATTGAATTTAGAATTTTATCATTTTTCATAATTGCAGTGATCTTTTCAGCAGTTGATGAGGGATTTAAATCTTTTTCTGGGATTATTTCAGCAGCGCCGGCTTCAGCCATGGAACGGGCATTATGTGTTTGGTGGTCCGCGGCTGCTGAAGGGAGGGGCACTAACACTCCCGGCAGGCCGCAGGCAGTTAATTCTGCGATGGTTAATGCACCCGCCCGAGAAAATGATAGATCAGCTAATGCGTATGCAGATTGCATATCATCGACATAAGGCAAAACACGAACATTGTCAGATTCTAAATTTTCATATTTTTTAATATTGTTCGGTCCGGTTTGCCACAATACTTGAATATCTTCGAGATTATGCAGCATACCTGCTGTACATTGATTCAATGCTTCTGACCCTTGGCTGCCGCCAAAAACAAATAACATTTTTTTATTTGCGTTGAGGTTAAATGTTGTAGCTGCTGTCATGCGTTCCCCATCCGCAATGTTCTCCCGGACAGGGTTGCCTGCCAGGAAACAGTTTTTTTTTTAATCAAGCCATCCACTTCCGGAAAGGCAGTAAATACAATTTCGGCATGTTCGGCAAAATGGCGGGTTGTTATCCCAGGGTATGAATTTTGCTCCTGGATGAAATAAGGTATGCCCTTTTTTGCAGCAGTATGCAAAGGGAGGGCGGAAGCATAACCACCGGTACCGATAACAGCATTTGGTTTCAGGTCAGAAAAAAGTTTATTGGTTTTCATTTTTGAAGTTAGGAGCCTGCCGGGCAGCAACATGTTGCGCCCAAGAGACTGAAAAGATAGTGAACGCTGCAATCCTCGGATGGGTAAAAGTGTAAAATCAACATTCATTTTTGGTAGTTTATCCGCTTCAATACCATACGTTGAACCCACATAATGGACTCTTGCATCTGACCGTTTTTGTAATTCTGCACCGATGGCCAGTGCCGGGTATAAATGTCCGCCTGTACCGCCTCCGGCAATGATAAATGTCTTGCTAGCCATAAATGCGTTTCCTCCAATCACTGCCATTGCTCACGGACCGCTTGGATTGGCTTATATTTAATAGGATACCCAAACCGGCTAAATGTATCACAACTCCCGAACCGCCGTAGCTGATGAGAGGCATGGCCAAACCCGTCGTGGGCACCAGGTTTGTCACCACTGCCGCATTGATGAAAGCATAGAGGATGAAACTGCAGGAAATACCCAGGGCCAGCATTATACCAAATATATCCGGGCTTTCCTTGGCAATATGAATTCCCCGTTGAAAAATGAACATAAATAATGTCAAGACAAACAATGTACCCAAAAGGCCAGTTTCTTCACCCACGATGGCAAAAATGAAATCAGTGTGCGGAGTTGGGAGAAAGTGATTTTTCCCAAAACTATTTCCAAGTCCCAATCCAAAAAATCCACCATTAGCCAGGCTGATCATGGATTGCTTGATCTGGAGGAGGTTATCGGCGCTGACTGTCTCAGGATTGATAAATGAATCGATCCTGCGCCGCATATAATCCCAATTCATGATTACAATCGACAAAAATGTCAGCGCAATACCCGCAGTAGCCATCATGTGCATCAATCTGGCGCCGCCAAGGAAAAGCATTACAAAGGATATGATCAATATCATGGCCGTTGTGCTCAAATCCGGCTGCAGCAGGATCAGCGTAATGATAGATCCAATCGCCAGGATGCAGGTCAAATAGCCGTTATAGAAATCTTTAAGGTGCTCACGCTTTTCATGAATGAATGCCGCCAGGAAAATGATCAGCGCAAAGCGTGCGATATCACTTGTTTGAATAGAGTAAATCCCTAAATAAAGCCAGCGTGAGGGGCCAACGGTTCCTTGGATCAAATTCATAACCAGCGTCAAAACCAGTAAACCAACAGCACCACCTAAAATATGCAGCGACCAATCCTTGAGCTTACGGTAATCAAGCATCATGAAAAAGAACATGAAAAATACACCGACTATCAAACGCTTTAAATGTGCTTGCAAATATAACGTATCTGTGCGGTTACTGGTGATTTCCAATGAGCGAATTGAACTGGCGCTGAAAAGCATTACTGTCCCGAAAACGCAGAGTACGATGATGGCTCCTAGGAGAACTTTATCATATTTTTTTACTATGATATTCAGGTAACTCATGCGCATTCCTTTAGACCATGAACTAATTCACGGAAAACATCACCGCGATGTTCAAAATTGTCGAATTGGTCAAAACTGGCACAACCCGGAGACAAAAGAACGACGTCCCCGGATTGTGCATTAGAATGAGCGACCTCAACTGCGGACTTAAGACTTACGCAAGAACGCAGTCTCACCGCATCCCCCAATGCCGTTGAGATCGCTTCATCTGACTCACCAATGGTAAGCACTTCCTTCACTTTGTGGGTATGTGGGTAGAGTGAAAGAAAATTTCCACCTTTATCCTGGCCGCCCATTATGAGCAGGGTAGGTTTGTCGAAACTATCCAAGGCAACTTTAACTGCATCAACATTGGTTGCCTTCGAGTCATTTATATATGTAACACCATTAATATCTCCAACATGTTCAAGTCGATGTGGAACTCCGCAAAATGATGACATAACTTTTGCAATCCTGGATGACGCAATGCCCAATAGGCTTGCCGAGGTAGCGGCTCCGAGGTAATTGGATAGGTTGTGCTTACCGGGCAATGCGATGTCATCCAGGTTGATCAGAGTGGCGTGCTCCTGATCATAAATCTTGGTTGCATTAAGTTTAAATAAAACTCGGGTGTCTGATGTCAAACTGAAAGGAATTTTTTTCGCTTTGGCTGGCGCAATCCTTTCGGTCAACAATTCATCATCACCATTGAATACCAGGAAATCATCCTGAGTTTGATTAGACCACATGTTCATTTTAGCCGCAACATAATCATCCATATCTGCATAGCGGTTTAAGTGGTCTGGGAAGAGGTTCAGAAAAAGTGCAATGAATGGTTTGAAATGCTGTATGAATTCTAACTGAAAACTGGAAATTTCTAAAATATGAACTCTTTTTTCGTCAGGTATGGTTAAATCGTTTCTGACAACATTAGCAAATGCATTTCCTACATTTCCAGATAGTACAGGATGAATATCTTCCGTTTTGCACATCTCATACAGCATATGTGCAGTTGTCGTTTTACCATTCGAACCAGTTATCGCCAATATGGGCGCTAAAGTAAACCAACTGGCAAATTCTATTTCACTGATAATGGGAATATCTTTTGATTGAGCATTTTGAATGATTTCAGCATTTTTAGGTACGCCTGGTGAAATAACCCAGAGGTTCGCATCATATATTTTATCCGTATGTCCATTTATTTCACCATCAATTCCGTATTTTTGTAATTCGTTGAATGCTTTTTTTACGATAGTCGAATCAGATGCGTCACTGAAAAAGACATGGGCGCCAACTTCTTGAGCCAATTTCACTACCGCAACTCCACTTCGGGCTAAACCGATCACAGTAACATGCTTAAAATTCATATCAATTGAATCTTTTTTGGAAATATCCATTTAGAAAGCAGTCAGTATTATTTTAATGATTATAAATACCATCACTAAGCACAAGCCATATAAAATAATTTGTAGCCAAGGATAATGTCCTTCATCTCCGTAAAAATCCATGCTAACGAATCTTGAATGTGGTTAGTGAAAATAGTGCTAGTAATAAACCGATGATCCAGAAACGGACGACCACCCTTGATTCCGGCCAGCCGTGCAATTCAAAATGGTGATGGATAGGGGCCATCTTAAATAATCGTTTACCCTCACCAAATTTCTTTTTAGTATATTTAAAATATGTGACTTGCAGCATGACGGATACTGCTTCCCAAACAAATACACCACCAATGATGAATAATAATAATTCTTTCTTAAGCAGTACGGCTAGTGTACCCAAAGCTGCACCAGTAGAGAGGGAACCCACATCACCCATAAACACTTCCGCCGGTGTTGCATTGAACCATAAATAACCAATACAGGCGCCGGTGATGGCAGCGGTGAAAATGGTCAGTTCGCCTGCACCCGGAAGGTATAGAATATTTAAGTAACCGGAAAAGTCAATTCGGCCGCTGATATAAGCAATAGCTGCAAAAACGGTAAAACAGATAGCCAGCAGCCCTGCAGCCAGTCCGTCCAATCCATCCGTAAGGTTTACAGCATTAGACGTGCCCGTGATAACCATGATGATAGCCAGTGGATAAAAATACCCAAAATCCAATTCAAGGTTTTTGAAAAAGGGGACACTGGTTACACTTTTGAATTCAGTAAAAGCAGGATTATTGAAAATCCAAAAACTGATTATTACTCCAAGGAGGATTTGTCCAATGAGTTTGTAACGGGCAACCAATCCTTTTTTAGCTTTTTTTACGACTTTCAAGTAATCATCTAAAAATCCGATAAACCCCATCCACACCAGGGCCAAAACTACGATTTGAATATACACATTGGTCAGGTCTGACAAGAGTAAGGTTGGGAAGAGGACTGAACCAATAATTATGAAACCACCCATCGTTGGAGTACCGCGTTTTTTTTGATGGCTGTCAGGGCCCTCATGACGGATCTCTTCACCAATTTGATACTTATGGAGTACTCGAATGATCCAGGGTCCTATAACAAATGTGAACAATAAGGCCAGGATGGCGGCTGCTGCAGAACGAAATGTTATATATTGAAAAACATTAAACGGCGAGAATACGTCACGTAAAGGATATAGAAAATGATACAGCATCAGTTTTTTGCCAATCCTTCTATGATAGTTTCCATGGCCATACCGCGAGATCCTTTGACCAGTAGTTTATCTCCTGATTCTATCCAGTCTCTTAATGATGTTAAAAGATCTTGTTTTGAATCAAAATGCTGATGAAAGACTGAATCATTTAATGCGCTATCAGTTATGGTAGACTCATGACCCGTAGAAAAAACAGCGTCCAGTTCCATTTCCTTGCAGTGTTCACCCACCTGGCGATGGTGATCAACTGAACCTTCGCCCAGTTCAAACATATCGCCAAACACCAGCACTCTGCGCCCATTGCCGCTGAATGCTTTCAAATAGTCTATGGCGGCCAAAGTAGAGTTGAGATTAGCATTATAGGTATCATCAATGATGGTGATATTATTTAACTGTTTCACCTCGCATCTGCCTTTAGGTGCTTGAAATGATTTAACCCGCTGACGGAATATATCCCAATCAATTCCTAGTTTGATTGCAATTGCAGATGCGGCGATAACGTTTTTAACGAATGAGAGATTATGAGAATCTGTTTTAATCTCTTCTGCATCGATAGTAACAGTAATGGTGCCATCTTTTTCATGATGGATATCAGCTGGGAAGTCACAATCAGGCGTTAAGCCGTATGATATAGAAGCACCACTAATTTCAAGTCCGCGCACATATTCATCAGCCATGTTGACAAATGCTATTCCTTTTTGCAGGGCATTGAATAATGCTCCTTTCGTCCGGGCAACTTCTTCAATTGATCCGAATCCTTCCAGATGGGCAGGGGCAATATTTGTAATTAAACCATGGGTTGGTTCCGTGATACGACATAAGTATTCAATGTCACCGGACTGATTTGCACCCATTTCAATTAAGGAAATGGTGTGCTCATATGATAATTGAAATAATGTTAATGGTACGCCGATGGAGGTATTAAAATTCCCTGTAGTTGCATGAACATTTTCATGATCAGTAAAAATATGTTTCAACAATTCTTTTGTAGTGGTCTTTCCATTGGATCCTGTAATCCCAATAACAGGAACGTCAAATTGCTTGCGCCAATCGCGCGCCAGGTTGCCTAACGCTGCCAACACATCGTCAACATGAATAGTGTACATTCCATTTATATCTGTAATATCCTGATCAATTAAACTGGCTGCAGCACCATTATTTTTCGCTTGTTGAATAAACTGGTGGCCATCAACTTTATCACCTTTGAGTGCAATGTACAAATCTCCGCTGACGCACTCACGGCTGTCTGTTGCAATACCCGTGATAGGTGAGGTAGGCTCTTGGCCAGTATGTTGTGTTATTAAAGTACAGAATGCTTCAGCTTCAGGTAGCGTTATGCGCACAAAACTCCTCAATGATTTCTATGTCCGAATAGGGATGCCGAACACCTTCAATTTCCTGGTATGTTTCGCGGCCCTTACCAAGGATCACTAATACATCATTACTTTTTAAATCATTTAATGCTTTATTAATTGCTGCACCACGTTCTTCAAAAACATCATAATTTTCAGATGATAAACCAGCAATTATTTCTTTATTTATATTCAACTGCTGCTCAAAGCGGGGATTGTCAGGTGTGATGTAAAAATAATCAGAAAATTGCTCAACGAGCCGGCCCATGATGGGACGATTGGCTGCATCCCGGTTGCCTCCGCAACCAAAAATAGTGATTAACCGGCCATTTTCAGGTGCAAGATCATAAATCGTATTTAAAACTTTTTCATATGCATCTGGAGTGTGGGCGTAATCGATAACAATAGGTGCACCATTTGGCGAAGTAATTGCTTCCATGCGGCCTGTAATTACTTTGCAGGAATTGATTCCAGCAGCGATCGTTCCGATTGGGATGCCCATGGCAAGGGCTGCACCAACTGCTGACAGTATATTTTCTTTGTTAAAATCGCCTATAAGTTCGGAATTAATCTCAACCTCATGTTCACCTGCTGCAATCGTACCAGTAATTCCCCGTAGAGAGGAATGAACTTCTTTGAAATGAACATCGCTATTATTTTTAACAGACGTTTTTAAAACAGGAGCTGTGCTCTCTTCGATCAATCTCTGACCATATTCATCATTGGTATTAATTATAGCAGTGGTAGACAAGGGAAGGGATTTAAATAATTTTGCTTTGGCGTGATAATAATCTTCCATTGTGCCATGATAATCCAAATGTTCAGGGGTTAAATTGGTAAACACTGTCGTATCAAATTCAACATCCGCAACACGGCATTGATGAATTGCATGAGATGACACTTCCATTACCACGTGAGAAAAATCGTCGTCAGCCAGATCCCGGAGAAGCTTCTGCAGATTAATGGCATCCATAGTGGTCAGCGTTTTACCTTGTTCATGATTTTCAGCGAAAACACCTAATGTACCCATTTGTGCTGTTTTACATCCAGCTTCATTTAAAATAGATGAAATAAGCGTCGCAGTACTGGTTTTACCGTTCGTTCCGGTAATACCTACAATATGTAATTCTCTTGATGGATGGCCATAATACTCGGCAGCGACATACGAAGCTGCCTTACGTGGATTTGACACTTTTACCTGGGGGACGGGAAGTGTACCTACATCGCGACCATTTGTAATGACGGCTGAAGCGCCATTTTCCAACGCTTCCGGGATATAATCATGTCCATCAGACGTTGTGCCATGAATGGCAATGTAAAGATCACCAGGCTTTACATTACCCGAATGGAGCTGAATATTCTTAATGGGTATTGAAGGAATATCACCGTTTGCGGCAATGATTCCTTTGACGAGATTGTTGAGAGTCGGTTTCATTTTAGACCTATAGTGCATATAGAACCTGCAGCCAGAATTGTTCCGGGTTTAGGGCTTTGCCAGATCACTTTTCCGGAACCTTTAAAATAAGTTCTGATGCCAATTTCCCTTAAAACAGTCCGCGCTTTCCGCAGGCTCATACCGCGTACATCAGGAAGGAATGAATCACCATTATCCTTTTGCACAACTGGGATTACTGCAATAGCCTTGGATAAAACCACTGGGTTAGCCTCGGTGTTGTCCGAGGTATGTGGGAGGGGCAGACGCTCTTGGACCAACATGTGGTCACTATCGATTGTCTGTGGTTTGAGGAGGCGAATGGAATCGTCCATATTAATGATCCGTTCCATCACCCTGTGGAAGACAGGAGCTGCACCGTGGCCGCCCCAGTGGTATCCAATTTTTGGTTCATCTAAAATTATAACCCCTACCAATTGAGGATTATCGGCTGGTAAGAAACCGACAAAGTTGGAAATAAATTTTTTGTTTGAATACTGTCCGTCTATAAATTTTTGAGCTGTTCCTGTTTTTCCTGCTATAGGCCAGCCCTTAATGGCAGCTTTTATCCCTGTCCCAGTATCAACTACTCTACAAAGCATATCTGTCATCATAGTCATAACTTCTTTTGAAGCGACTTTGCGAATGACTTCCGGCTGCTCTTGATATACTGTTTTTCCTGTTGACGAAACGATTTGTTTTACCAGCCGTGGTTTTAAAAGAAAACCACCGTTGGCAATCGCAGCATAGGCCATGCCTAGCTGTAAAGCTGTAACGCCTACTTCATGGCCCAATGATAATTCAGCCAGTGAAATATCACTCCATTCTGTAACTTGCCTGAGTGTACCGGGATGTTCACCAGCTAATTTAATTTGGGTATGCATGCCAAAGCCCAGATCCCTGCTATAGCGATAAAGATTATTTTGACTTAATGTTTCAGCAATTTTAATAATACCTACATTACTGGAGTTTTCCATGATTTGGGGCATGGTCAATAGTCCAAAATCTTCCCAATCCCGAATTGTTCGACCGGCAAACATATAGCTGCCGTTTTCACAATTGAACTCCTGCCACATGGAAACAGTATTTTGATCAATCGCTGCAATTACAGGAACGATTTTATACGTTGATCCCGGCTCAAACTGATCGGTAATTACTTTATTCCGCTGCCAACTCATTTCCCCTCGGCCGGGATAATTTGGATCAAAATCAGGGACAGTTGCCATGGCAAGTATAGCACCTGTCTGGGGATTTAAAATAAGCCCCATGGCTGACGTTGCTGCGGATTTTTCAAGCTGTATTGCGAGTTCTTCCTGTAGAATAGCCTGGTAATCAAGGTCAATGGTTAATTGGATGTTTGCACCATCCACAGGTTGCTTTTGAGGGAGGTTAGTTTTTAACATGGAATTTCCCCGCCCGCTCATTTGCCGCACAACCCAACCAGGTGTGCCATGTAAATAGCGATTGTAAATTTGCTCAATTCCAGAAATTCCTTTATCGTCCAAGTCAACAAAGCCCAGCGTTTGGGATGCAAGGTTCCCATGGGGATAATATCGGCGTGAATCGCGATCAACGATCAATCCTGGTGGCTTGTCAAGCAGAAGTTTTTTACAATGTGTTTTCTGCATGTTGCGTTCTAAATATTCAAAGCTCCTTGAAGAATTTAGTTTTTTCAGGTATTTGTCTTTATCACCGTCCAGGGTTTGGCTGATGTGTTCTGCAAATTCTTCTTTGTTTTCAATTTTTGCCGGATGAACACCAAAAGAATAGTGAATAATATTGCGGGTGAAGGCAACATTATCCCGATCAAAAATATTACCTCTAACTGCTTTAAGAGGTTTTTGGACCATACCCTGGGATTGCCCTTTTAAGCGCAATTCTTCACCGTCAACTATTTGAATCTGGAACAGGCGGATAGACAATCCGACCCAGCAGAAGACAATAAATCCTGATGTGAAAATGACTCGTGAGCGAAATTTCAGATAGGTTTTAGTCAACGAAATTCTCCACCAAAACTGGATCAACTGGAATAGTTATAGGTTCAGGGTGAGCAACAACCATACCCAGTTCTCTCCGGGCAAAGGATGTAATGCGGTCGACACGATTCAGCCGTTCAATTACACTAGATAATTCTTTGATTGAATTATTTAATTCGGAATATGTGGATTTTTGAATTTCTATAGCAATCATCGTTTCATCAATTTCGGTATAGACCCAGAGGTAAATGATGAGACCGCCAATGGATACTACTGTGACTAAGAAAAAGGATAATGTCTGTAAAAATTCCCTATGTTTATTGATTCGTCTTTTTTTGCGTTTGTTCGGCATCAGATTCTTTCTCCGGTACGCAATTTTACACTGCGCGAACGGCTGTTTATTGTTAGCTCTGCTTTGGTAGGTGTAAGGGGTTTTTTCGATAAAATTGATAATTCATTTTTTTGTGCTAATGCTTTGAAACAATGCTTCACAATGCGGTCCTCAAGAGAATGGTAGCTCATAATGACGATGCGTCCGCCGGGATTAAGATAGTTGATGAATAAATCCAGAAAGTTCTCCAATAGATTAAGTTCATTATTCACTGCAATACGTAACGCCTGAAAAATTCGCGCTAGTGATTTCTGGCGGTGTTGGGGTGGAGTACTTCTGCGCACTGCTTCCTTTAGGTCAGCAATCGTTTCCATGGTATCCATACTTTTGACAGACCTGGCTATGCGCCGGGAAAGTCTTTCTTCTCCAAAATTATAAAAAATATCTGCAAGGCCTTTTTCTGTTGAGCGGCTGATAATTTGGGCAGCAGTCTGACCAGACGAAGAATCAAAACGCATGTCAAGTTTGCCATCGTTTTGAAAACTGAATCCCCTAGTTGGAGTATCCAATTGGTTAGAAGAAAGGCCCAAGTCTAACAAAATACCATTCACAGCTGAAAAGCCTTCCTTTTCAAGTATGTCCGGGAAAGAGTCGTATGAAGAGTGGTGGCAAGAGAAGGCACCGCGGCCGGACAGCCGTTTATTACAAATTGCAAGTGCCTTCTCATCGCGGTCAAGTCCTAGCAGCCTCGCTGAATTCGAAAGGTTGTCCAGGATGTGTGTGGCGTGCCCGCCGAGACCTACAGTCCCGTCGAGATAAATTCCCTGCTGATCTGTAATCAGCAAATCCATTACTTCGTCGACCATTACAGGAATATGAAAAGGAGAGTGTTCCTGCAATTGATCTGGTGACATCAGAGTATAATTCTATCTGCCAGTTCATCATATTTAGATGAGTCCATTTCTAAATTCTTTTTATCCACTTTTGCTAATAAGGTTGGATCCCAAATTTCAATTTTGTTTACCATACCGATAATTAAAGCGTCTTTTTTCAACTTTGCATAATTCATCAAATTTGATGAAAGTATGATGCGTCCCTGTTTATCAAACGTAACTGTGGAGGCGTAGCGCACTGTATTACGAATAAAGGACCTGTTCACTTTCGATATAGCTGAAAGGTCTTTAAGGTCATCTTCAATAATTTGCCATGCGGTAAGGGGGTAGACCCAGATACACAGATCCATCCCTTGAGTGATCACAAAAGTTTGATCATTCTCCGGAGCTAAACTCTGGCGGAATTTCGCTGGAATATTGACGCGCCCTTTGGCGTCAATTGTATAGGAATACTCCCCAGTAAATGTGTCTTGGTTTATTGTCATACCCACAAGATTGTTAATTGATTACCCACAATCACCCACAATATATTCTAATCTACCCACTTTTGTCAACTTATTTTATTAAAATAATGAAAAAAGATTAGGGTTTATCGACGATAAATTGCTTCAACCAATGGTTGAAGTGAGCTACGGAATTAAAGTAATTCCTTAACTATCTTTGGGGTATGTAGTGCTTTATAGTTATGGTACTGGGTTCGGCGAAGAACTGTATTTCAGCTGGATGATTAAAATCTCCAAGTTCTTCTACCTCCATACCATTGATGTACAATGTAGTGCCCGTTGTCTGGTTTAAGCGGACATTTATTTGGTTCTCAAACGCCAGGCTTTTTTCCTCACCAGGAGGAAGAATGCCGCTCTGTACAGCTGTAGTATCAGCTGCCATTCTGTACCAGATTCGCTCTGCTGTTACAATTTTTAGCTTTAAAGGAGGTACCACTGGCATGGCTACTGTGTGAGAAACAGCTTCTACATAATCATTCACAAGCTGTTCATCAGAGATGGCATCGGGGTTTTCTATAAAAATAATTTCACCATTCTCAATTGTTGCAGGGCTGCGTTCTTCATTGATTTTTCTAATAATAAAAATGGCAAATAGAAAAACGATCAGCAACACCCCGCCTTTGATTAAATCCTCACGAACTTTGGTTGGCGGACGTGATTGCGAGTGTGTTTTTGATGTTGAATCTTTTTGAGTAGTTTTAAGCTTTACTTTCTCTGTTTTACTGGATATTCGCTTACCTACTTTGCGCCCCAGGAAAATGTCGAGCTGATGCAATGCCTCTTCAGCGTTACCGCCGATTTCAATCACATACGCTCTCATGAAAAGACGTACATAGGGGAGTGGTAAGACGTCAAACTTGCCATTTTCAATGGCGATAAGGTAATCCATATTGATTTTGGTTCGAGAATGGATCTCGTCCAAGTCGATATTCTGGGATTCCCGCAGTTGTTTTAATTCAGTATAAAATTCACTCATGATGCAAAAAAACAGTCAGGAAAATTAATTGACTCAATCACTCGCTCACAATACAATTGTCAGCTTATTTGATATATTTTTTATAATGGCTATAAAAAGCTGCAAGCGGAAAGCCCATGACATTATAAAAACAGCCTTCTATACGCTTTACACACACCGCAAACCAATCCTGTATGCCATAACTACCCGCTTTATCCAAAGGCTTGTAAGTTTCAATATAATAGGTTATATCATCATCACTTAAATTATTAAATGTTACAATTGTCTGTTCAAAAAATGTATCATTGATTTCTGCTTTAACGTGGTTTAATGAAACACCGGTATAAACAGTATGCGTTTGACCCGAGAGCGATTTAAGCATTTTGAAGCTTTCCTCTTCATTGCTGGGTTTACCCAATATTTTTTGATTAAAAACAACAATTGTATCCGCACCTATCACTAATTGATCCTGATGACTGTTTGCAATGTATAATGATTTTTCTTTTGCGTAATGCATAACAAATTCTCCAGGTTTGAGGTCAATACTGAAATCCTCGTAAATTGCACTAGGTTGAACAGTAAACGAAATACCAATCATTTCCAAGAGCTGTTTACGACGGGGAGAATTTGATGCGAGGATGATTGGGTAAGGTTGCATCATTGGAATTTTGCAAGCTTTCTGATGACAGTGATTCGTTCATCACCGCTATCAACTGTTAAACGGTATAGATAAACACCATTTGCCAATCGTTCGCCATAGGCGTCACGGCCATCCCAGTTAATATAATTGTAACCGCTGGAAAATGATTCTTCTGGAATGGAGACAACACGGCGGCCACCCAGTGTATAAACATCAATGGATATTGTGGCGGAAGAAGTTAATTCAAAAGCAAATTGGGTCGTTGTTGCATAAGGATTCGGGAAATTCATAATATTCATTACCTGGAGTTTTTGCTTAGATAGTATATGTAATGTAATATTTTTTTCAGCCGGATTATTGGCATTGTCCCAGGCTTTTACGGCCAGGTCTAATGATTCATTATCATTATTATAAGGAATCGATAAGATACCGGTCGTTATGCTGTTTTCGTCGTAAGTAAACCGGCTGGAAAGATCATTTTTTGAATCATCGCTTAAATCGGTGATCATGATCTCATGACCGACTTCACCGGTAACATTAATACCCAAGGGGTCCGATAAACGCAAAAAAACTTTTTCATCACTTTGCAAGTGATCGTTATTACGCAATAATCGACCTGTTTCTGTTTCAAAAGATATAATGGGTCCTTGACTATCCTGGACTGGATCGCCGCCCTGCAAGTATATATTTTCCAGAATTCCCAATGCTTCCACTGGCGGATCCGTTTCCAGCTGGACATATACATTACAAAATGCAGGTGTAATGGAGTAAGAAATATCCAGCGGGATTCGCATTCGGGCACTGAATTGTTGTTGCGCTGCGGTAAATTTACCTTTAAACAAAGTTGGCCCGGGTAATGTGTATGAAATTTCTTCTGTTTGGGATGCAATGACGTATTGTCGTGTAACATCTCGTTCCGAGTCATTAAGGTGGATAATACCACTAATGGACGCCACGGCAATAGTTTGCTGACCATACACACGAGCCGTGTCCAAAGCAATCAACGTATCTGGATTTACAGACGTTAATTCAACGGTTGCTGTGGGTATAGGGTGGTGCATGGCCGGATCACCGAATAAATGAAATAATTCACCGCCTGTCCCGCCGTCTTTTACGGATTGAAGTACCACACCTATCGGTTCAGTCGTGATGTCTTGGCTTGGAAAAAATGCGCGAAAAATTTCTTTAATATAAAATTCATTTGAACCTATTCCAATGGCCCTGCTGGTGGTAATGATGGCTGCCGCACCTTCCATAGGCTGGCGTATTAATTCCTCTGCAAATGATTCAACATCGAGGAAATCAAAATGCCCCCATGAACATGTTCCTGCGACCCAAATGGGTAATTTCATTTCAGTATTCATTTGATTGATATCGCCGCGATCCTGCACCAATAATTTCTCTTGAGCCCACTGGTGTGCTGATCCATGGCCAATATAATTAATGATTGCAGTCCCTTCAGACAGCGTTTCCATTAAGGCTGCAGTTGCATCCGGTTTTATAACTCCGTAGGAAGATGCATCGCTTACTTCCGGGTATTCTACCATATATAATTTGTTGATCTCTACACGTAGTGTAATTTGGTCGGCAATTTCGTTTGATGCAGTGGTATGGTTTTTAGCATCCTCTATACCACCACCATGATCTGGCTCAGGTCGGGCGGCATCATCAGCCACCAAAGTGACGCGCTGGCGCCATAAGCCTAATATGGGATTCGTTTCATATTCAATTATTTTCTCAACAAAATCATCCACTTCATTCACTGTTTTTGATGGAAAACGGCCTATCGCTAAATCGGGGATTCGCCCATTAATTGCCGCCAGCCTGTCATCGATTGCCCGGTTGTTAAAGGCACCGGTGATAATGGTTGGCACTTTACTCAGGGATTCTCCCGTAATATTCCTGTAATCATAATCCGTGTCTCCAAGGAGGAGAACGAAATAGGGCTTGGGGTCAGACCATTCTTCCTGTGTCCATTGGAGAAAGCGTCGGATGGCTGTGGGATCTGCATTTCCCCCGGAAAATTCATTATAAATTTCAGCCAAAGCGATAAAACGAGAACTCCCGCGATGATCAATAAGCGGCTGGGCAGCACTGCGAAATTCCTCAGGGCCAATGACAAGATGATCTACTCCAGGATTTTGATTGCGTAATGCTGTGAATGAATGATTACTCATCAGTGTCAATTCCGAAAGTGTTTGTACATCATCATCTATAAAAGCAATAAATCGAGCCGATGTATCTGTAGGAAGATCAACAGCAATAGCATAATCATTTCCAGTTGATTCAACTGTTATAGATTGCGGTTGTATAATATTTGATATATCCCAAACGGTTGGAGTAGAAGTGCCTGTTAGTGTAAAAGAAACTGAATTGCTGTGGATGGGTGCAAAAAACTCAAACGGGCTGTTTTCAACATTTAAGGTTCTACCATAACTAACTGTGGCATGGTCAAAATGGGGCAGGGAATAACTGGAAGTTGAATTATTATCCATATAAACAAGATTGACACCCTCAGTTAAATCAGCACCGCTGGCAGTAAATGATTTTGTTTGTTTACTCAATCCTGAAAAATTATAATTTTCTCTTAACTCATCCCGTGAATTCAAATACATATCAATAATGTGCCTTGGATTGGGAACGTATTCAAAATCTGTTGTACTGCCCCGGACGGCTATTTCAAAATATGCGTCCACAGTTGTTTTGATATTATGCAGCTCAGGTATAACTGTAAAGCTGGCTCCCCGGCCAAAAGATGTTCCAGTCCAGGCTAACCCGCTGCCAAAAGGATTGGTGATATCATTTTCAATATGGACGAAAGATGTTGCGTAATCCAAAGTAAGGCTGGTTGAGGATGGAATGTCTGCTGCAGTAACTCGTTTTCCTCGTAATGATGAGTCGTCAGGAATGAGCAACCAATATATGTTTTCTGTAAAATAAATGTTTTGGTGGTGTTTTACATCATCAATATCCAAATCAAACCCGCTGGCTCCCCGTCCATAAAATAAAATCTTGTCACCTGTATCTAACGTTCCATTGTTTTCACCTGAAAATACAAAAGCTGTTTCAACGAGATTTTCAGGATTTTCAGAATAGGTTATAGTATTAATTACAGTTTTACTACGGTCCCTGCCTAAAGATGATCCGGTGAACAGCATAAAACTCCGCGGGTCGCTTTGCTGTAATGCACTGCTTAATGAGAGTAAATCTGCACCGCTGATAGCAATCATTTGATCATCTGCAGTTTTTAATTTTATCCATGTCCCCTCAGGGAGTTCTGAGCTTTTGCGTTGCATCCGTTTCCTGGGCTGGAACCAATTTTGGGCAACATCCCAATTCACAATGCGCTGCTGTAAAAACGAGCGTTGTATTTTTTGAACCTTGATTGTTTTAGAAGGTTCGGTTCTGAATGTTACATCTATGACAAAATTCTGGTAGTAATAATTCACATCAGCTTGGGGATGGATTTCCAATGAAGCTGTCTCCAGTTGGCGTACTTTTTGCTGGTTTATCCATTTGACACCGCCATTATCAGAATCATCAATAAATCCTATTTTCCGCTTGTTGAAGGAGCGCACATTTAATTTTGGCAGTTCGTGTGTCGGAATTCCGAAGAGAAGTGTAAGCGGCTCCAGTTTTTCTCCTTTAGCAAATTCAAAATTGACTTCAATCGATAACTTATCTTTTGATGAATGGAGCGTACGCCAATTTATTCCTGCTGATAAAAATGATGTACATAAAAAGTACAGGATGAATCTGCGGCCTGTTTTCATATTGAAATTTACTGAGTTTGACTTGTATTGAAATTGAATAATGATAAGTGAAGTGCGTAAGTTTATGTACTGAAATCGTACGTGATTTAACAGAATCTGTTCCAATTCTACATTTAATCTAATATTAAGGAATTCCTGTGTTTGACCTGGAAATGATCAAAAGTGTTTACAGCACCGTGGCTGAGCGAGTTGCTTCTGCCCGAAAAGTGGTTGGGCATCCCCTGACATTATCAGAAAAAATTCTTTATGCCCATTTATTCAACGATGGATTTGAAAAATACGAGCGTGGTAAATCGTATGTAGACTTCGCACCGGATCGCATAGCAATGCAGGATGCCACAGCTCAAATGGCGTTACTGCAGTTCATGATGACTGGGAAAGAAAAAACCGCTGTCCCTTCCACGGTCCATTGTGATCATTTGATCCAGGCTGAAATCGGTGCTGAAAAAGATCTGGTAAATGCCATTGATGCCAATGGTGAAGTATATAATTTCCTGGAGACAGTTTCTAATAAGTATGGTATTGGTTTTTGGAAACCGGGCGCAGGGATAATACACCAGGTCGTATTGGAGAATTATGCTTTTCCTGGCGGTATGATGATCGGTACTGACAGCCACACGGTCAACGCAGGCGGTCTGGGCATGATTGCCATCGGTGTAGGTGGTGCCGATGCTGTAGACGTTATGGCCGGCATGCCCTGGGAATTGAAATTTCCTAAATTTATCGGTGTCAAGCTCACTGGTGAAATGAGTGGTTGGACGTCTGCGAAAGATGTCATATTAAAAGTGGCGGGCATACTAACAGTCAAAGGTGGTACGGGCGCAATTGTTGAATATTTTGGCTCAGGCGCTGAAAAACTTTCGTCAACTGGGAAAGGTACCATTTGTAATATGGGCGCAGAAATCGGCGCTACTACATCCGTTTTCGCATACGACAAAAATATGGCAAAATATTTGTCGGCCACTGGACGTGAGGGCATTGTTCATTTGGCGGATGAAGTGGCCGAACACCTACGGGCAGATGATGCTGTTTTAGAAAATCCGGAAGAGTATTTTGACCAGGTTATTGAAATCGATTTATCAGAATTGACCCCCCATTTGAACGGGCCATTTACACCTGACAGGGCAACACCCATTTCCGAAATGGTAGCGGCAGCAGCTGAAAATGGATGGCCAACTGATATCGAGGTTGGCTTGATCGGCTCATGTACGAATTCATCTTACGAGGATATCGCCCGTTCTGCGTCTATTGCTAGCCAAGCGGTTGAAAAAAAATTGAAAGTTAAAAGTGAATTCACCATTACACCGGGCAGCGAACAGGTACGCTATACAGTTGAACGGGATGGCTACCTGGAAACGTTTGTTAAGATGGGCGGTGTTGTACTGGCGAACGCCTGCGGACCGTGCATCGGCCAGTGGGCCCGGCATAGTCATGACCCGGACAAGAAAAATACAATTGTGACTTCCTTCAACCGCAATTTTGCCAAGCGTAATGACGGTAACCCCAACACCCATGCATTCGTAGGCTCCCCGGAATTGGTAACAGCCCTGGCAATCGCTGGTGACCTTACCTTTGATCCTGCTCGGGATACATTGATCAATGAGGTTGGGCAAGAAGTAAAATTGGATCCACCGGTGGGAGAGGAATTACCTAAAAATGGTTTCGCAGTTGAAGACCTAGGCTACCAGGAACCGGTTGCAGATGGCGGTGATATTGAAGTGTTGGTCGATCCCGATTCAGAGCGATTGGAATTACTTTCACCTTTTGATCCGTGGGATAGAAATAATATCACTGGTATGAAATTGCTGATCAAGGCAAAGGGCAAATGTACCACGGACCATATTTCCATGGCCGGTCCATGGCTGCGTTTTCGGGGCCACTTGGATAATATTTCCAATAATATGCTTACCGGCGCAATGAACTATTTTACTGAAAAAGCGAATTATGTGAAAAATCAACTGACAGGTGATTACAGTGCGGTGCCCGATGTACAACGTGCCTATAAAGCTGCGGGTGTATCCACGATTGTTGTGGGCGATGAGAATTACGGTGAAGGTTCGTCTCGGGAACATGCAGCTATGGAACCACGGCACCTGGGAGTGCGCGTAGTGCTGGTCAAGTCTTTTGCCAGGATTCACGAAACCAATTTAAAAAAACAAGGTATGCTTGGGCTTACCTTTGCAGATAAAAGTGACTATGACAAGATTCAGGAAAACGATACGTTTGACTTCATTGATTTAGATCAATTAACACCCGGAAAACCATTGACACTGCATGTGACTCATGAAGACGGATCAACTACGACTTTAATATGTAACCACACCTACAATCAAACACAGATAGACTGGTTCAAAGCAGGTTCGGCCCTTAACTTGATCCGCACTCAACAGCGTTAATACTAATATGAAAATTCTTGTATCTGACCCCATCACTGCTGCCGGTAAGGCAATTCTGGAAGACGCTAACTTGGAAGTTGTGAATCTTCCGGATGCTTCTACTGATGAAAAAGCAGAAGCCTGCAAAGATGTTCACGGCTGGATTATTCGCAGTGGTACGAATGTTACAGAAGCTATGATCAATAGTGCTGGACAACTTCAAGTAATCGGACGAGCCGGGGTTGGGATTGATAATATTGACCTTGCAGCAGCAACCCGCAAAGGGGTTGTGGTGATGAACACTCCCGATGTAAATACCATTTCCGCCGCGGAACACACGGTTGCATTGATGCTGGCACTGTCCAGGAATATTCCCATCGGGCACAGCGGCATGATAAAAGGAGAATGGAATCGCAATGCACTGGTTGGTTCTGAATTACGCAATAAAACACTAGGTATTGTTGGTTTAGGAAAAATTGGCCAGGAAGTTATCCAGCGCAGCCGTTCGTTCAATATGAATATTTTAGGTTATGATCCATACGTCAGCCAGGAAATGTTCAATGAAGATGAAGTAAAGGTTGTAGATCTGGATACATTGACGGCTGAATCTGATTATATAACACTGCATGTTCCTTTTACAGATTCCACGAAAGACCTGTTTGATTATTCTCGCCTATGCCGGATGAAAGATACAGCCCGGATCATTAATGTGGCCCGAGGCGGTATTATAAATGAAGCTGACCTGGCAAAAGTATTGAATGAGGATAAGATCGCAGGAGCTGCGGTTGATGTTTTTACATCTGAACCAGTTGTAGAAGATAATCCTTTAGTGAGTGCAAAAAATATTGTATTGACACCCCATTTAGGCGCTTCCACTGAGGAAGCAAAAGAAGGTGTCAGCCGGGCAGTCTGCGAACAGGTCAGGGATTATTTGCTTTATGAAAAATTGACAAACGCCCTCAATATGCCCATTTCTGACCTGGCCAAGCTGAAAGAGATTCAGCCCAGTTTAGAATTATCGGAAATCATGGGCCGGCTCCAAAGCCAACTGGTAAAAGGATCAATCCAAAAGGTGCATGTAGAATGCGCCGGAACGATGGATGAAACAAAACCGGCAGCACTGGCCTTTTTAAAGGGCTTACTGTCATCCCGCATACCTGAGCGTGTGAATTATATAAATGCCGAGACGTTGGCTGTGGATTTGGGCATACGCATTGAACATAGTTATACTTCAGATAGCGGTGCCTATACGAATCTCATCCGCACGAAAGTAACGGGTGCCGAAGGCGTTACACAAATTAATGGCAGTGTTTTTGAAGGGAAACGCTTGCGGCTGGTGAATATCCTCGGCTATGAAATGGACATTACTCCACGGGGTACTATGCTATTCGCTCGCAATAAGGACGTTCCCGGAGTGATCGGGAAAGTGGGTACAACGTTGGGTGTAGCGAATGTGAATATTGGTGCATATTTGTTGAGCCGCGATTCAGCTGACGGTGAAGCATTTGCTGTCATTCGAGTAGATAATGAAATACCGCAAGATGTACTGTCCACACTTGCTGATTTGCCTGAGATCGTATCCATCCAGCAAATTCATTGCTGACCTTGTTTTCTCCACCAGCAAAACCTCATAAAGATAATATTAAAATAGCAGGCGCTGGTATAGCCGGTATGACAGCTGGGATTAATCTCAAAAAATCCGGCCGGGATGTAGTTGTGTATGAAAAACAATCTACAGCAGGAGGGAGCCGGCATGGTGATTATGAAGGGTTGGAAAATTGGATCTTTAATCAACCTATGTCAACATTTTTCGAGTCACACGGATTCGATTTCCATAAACTGGAAACAATACCAATCAAGCACTTCACAGTACATACTGAAAGAAAGTCACCATTTATAGTAAGGTCACGATCACCATTTTTTTATATGATTAAACGCGGTTCCCATGGTGATTCTTTTGACAGGCAATTGTATGAGCAGTGTTGCCAAGCAGGTGTTGATTTCAAGTTCGATACGCTGGCACCTGGAAATATTGATATTGACAGTACGGGACCAAAAAGAGCTGCAGCATATATTAAAGGAGTCAACTTCACTACATTGATGGAAAACCAGATCCATTTATTATTAGGCAAAAAATATGCCCCAAAAGGGTATGCGTACTTGATTATTCAAAATGGTCGCGGAACAATAGCATCAGCATTTAAAAAAGTAAAAAATGAGGCAACAGAGCCGCTTAAAATGACGATAGATTATTTCCGGGAAATAGGATTTGCTATACCCCATAATAAAGTTTTCGGCAGCAGGGGTAGTTTTTCAATACTCAATATGAAATTTTTTCAGCGGCCGTACCGCATCGGCGAAGCGGGCGGTTTCCAGGATTTCCTTTTTGGTTTTGGCATGCGCATGGCGATGAGTTCCGGCCTGGCCGCGGCATACCATCTAAAAGGTGAAAAATATAAAGCAAAACGTATCTTAAGGAACTTGTACTGGAAAAGATATATTTCATTCATCAATCGCAAACTGTATGAAAGACTCAATGATGAACAATTGGCAAAAGTTGCCGCTTCATTTGCCAGGGCTGATGAACCGCTTGAATTATTATCCAGTGCATATCAATGGAACTTTAAGAATATGCTGCGTTGGATTAGGTTGCAGGAACGGTATGAAGTACGCCCTGCTTAGAAGTATGCAATTATTTGCCATGCTGATTACGATATCAGGGCTTTATATTGGTATCCGTGATAATAATGTAATGCTGGAACTGAATGCACTGATCATTGGTAGCGGCATTTTTTACGCAGCCAATATGGCAATAAAGAAAAGCAATTGATTGCTTAACGATTATTAGACTTATAAATTCATTTTTGTAATGCGAGGAAATACATGACCAAACTCTGGGATGACCTGAAGAAAAATATGAAAGACTGGAGCTCCGTTGCAGTAGAAAAGGCGGAGGAAGTCAGCAAGATTGCGGTAGCCAAAACAGAAGAGCTTACCAAGATCAGTAAAATAAAAATTGAAGTTCACCAGCTGCAGCGGGATTTAGCTAAAACCTATGAAAACCTGGGCCGGCTTGTCGCCTACCATGCGAAAGAAGAAAATATGGTTAACTTTACGGGTAATAAGGAATTTTACCGTTCGCTGCAAAAAATAGATGATATCCAAAGTAAGATCGCTGATAAAGAAGCCGAGATTCAAAAAGTGAAGGATGGATTTAATGTTCAAGAAGGTGAAAAAGTTGCAGTGGAGCAAGACATCGAAGCTGAAAGTTCTGTAGGAGAAAATGCTGTATCAGAAGAAGAAGCGCTTGGAGAATCCACTGATCCTTCCAAACCGCAGTCTTGACAAAAGCGTCTCCCCTAACTGGGCGTAGAGCCCTTGACCTTTATTTAAAAGAAATAAAAAAACTAGAACCGCTTCCTGCCAAGGAAGAAGTTGTCTTGGCGCAAAAAGCTAAGGCCGGTGATATTAATGCCTTTCAAATACTCGTTACCCATAATTTGCGCTTCGTTGTGGCTATGGCTAAAAAATTCCAGGGACAAGGCGTACCCTTTGAGGATTTGATCAATGAAGGGAATTTAGGATTAATCCGAGCGGTCAAAACCTTTGATGAAACACGAGGATTTAAATTTATATCTTACGCGGTGTGGTGGATCACCCAGCGCATTCGCACCGCTATCCAGAAAACAGGACGCACTGTTCGTCTGCCGTCACACATTACCGAATCCATGGGCAAGTTATACCGCCAGTCATTGGAACTTGAACAGGAATTTGAACGGGAACCGACCACGGAAGAATTAGCAGAGATAACTGATACAACCATCAAATGGATCGAAGACCTTGTAAAGGCATACACAGGGCCCGTATCGCTGGAAGACAGCAGTGCGGAAGATCGTCCCCTGATAGAATATTTGACATCGAAAGATCCTCGCCCGGAAATGCAGCTGATGCAGGAATCATTGAAAAATGAGATCATCACGCTTATCAATACATTGAAAGAGCGTGAAGCACTCGTGTTGTCAGAATATTATGGACTCGGGGAAGACGACCCCAAAACGCTGGAACAGATCGGTGAAATACTGGGCCTGTCCAGTGAACGTATACGGCAGATCAAGGAGCGCGCCCTGCAGCGTTTGCGGAAATCCACCACTTCACAATTATTAAAATTATATCTCGGTTAGCATTTGGTTTATATAGTTTCAAAATCTTAAAATCCGGACATTATTAAAAGCACTTTAAGGTATGTTTAGCCGCAAGAAAACTATTCAAAAACAATATATCATCATTTCGCAGGATGACCGTGGTGTCCACCAGCGCAATTTAACGCGCCGGCGTTTATTTACATTATCAGCTATGGCAGTTGTAGTTCTGGCTGCTGTTTTCTTTGTCAGCGCTGATTCATTGACAAATATTCTTTATAAATCGAAACTCGCCAAGATAAAACAAAATTATTCCATGCTATCCGTAACCCTGGAAGAACTCCAAAGTGAAGTGACTGCTATGACAGACAATATGGAGTCCATTGAAGAAAAAGATAAAGCGATCCGTACGTATGCTGATATGCCCCAGATCGACCAGGATATCCGTAAACTGGGTATTGGAGGTGTGCGCCTGGCGGAAAATACCAGCATCAAGGATGGCCTCTCCGACCGTATCAGATCATTGGAAATGGATGTACAAACACTATCCAGGAAGGTGAAATTAGAATTGTCCAGTTATAGAGATATTTATAATAAAGTCACTGAAGATGTAGACATGATGCACGCCATACCCTCTATTCGTCCCATTGAAGGCGGTTATTTGAATTCAAGTTTTGGTTACCGCAAAGATCCAATCAACGGCAAAGTTCGTTTTCATTATGGCCAGGATATTACAATCAACAAAGGTGAAGATGTTTTAGCTCCCGCTGATGGTATTATAAAAGAAGCCCGTTATCGCGGCGGTTATGGCAAAGTTTTAAAGATTGATCATGGATATGGTTACACAACCTTATTTGGACATCTGTTTGATTTCGAAGTAGAAAAAGGCCAGCATGTCAAACGCGGTGAAATTATAGGCAGATCCGGAAACTCCGGCCGCTCTACAGCACCCCATTTACATTATGAAGTCCATCATTATGGCACTCCGCAGAATCCCCTGGACTATTTTTTCAGTGGCTACCTGCAATAAACTGAAAATTATTTTCACTTCAGTTTTTTACTTCCATGCATAAATCATATTACATGGAAACCTACGGCTGTCAAATGAATGTAGCCGATTCTGAATTGGTTGAAGGATTACTGCAAAAAGAGGGTTATCGACCAACTACGAATATCAGGAACGCTGATGCCATTTTTGTAAACACCTGCGCTATCCGTGAACACGCCGAAGAAAAAGTGCATTCTCAATTGGGCAGGTATAATCTCATCAAAAAACAAAAACCGGACATCATTATTGGTGTATTGGGCTGCATGGCCCAGAACCTTAAGGATGATATCCTGGAGAGCAAGCCCTATGTTGACATTGTCCTTGGCCCTGATTCGTACCGCAAGCTACCGGGAATTCTCAATCGTAAAATGGGTCATTCTAAAAGTATAGTTGATACAAAATTGTCCCGCTACGAAGTATATGAAGATATGTTTCCCAGCCGGAAAGAAGGCATTAATGCCTGGGTTTCAATCATGCGCGGCTGTGACAAATTCTGCACATTTTGCATTGTGCCCTTCACCCGGGGCCGGGAGCGGAGCAGGAGTATCCCCAGCATTATAGCTGAAATCGAACAGGCTGTTGCCGATGGATTTGTGGAAATTACCCTCCTGGGCCAGAACGTGAATTCATATAAGTACGAACAGGATGGCTTTGCAGAATTACTTGACGCTGCTGCGCAGGTAAACGGGGTGCAAAGAATTCGCTATACTTCCCCCCATCCCCAGGATATAAATACAGAACTGTTGGCAGTCATGGCTGAACATGACACTATTTGCAATTATGTCCATTTGCCGCTGCAAGCCGGGAACAACCGTATTCTCAAGCGCATGAATCGTACGTATACAAAGGAACATTTTATCGGTTTAGCCGATCATATTCGTGACATGCTGCCCAATGTTGGTATCAGCACGGATATTATAGTTGGCTTTCCCGGTGAATCAAATGAGGAGTTTGAAGAAACGCTGGAAGTCATGGAAAGAGTCAAATTTGATTCCGCCTTTACATTCAAATATTCCTCACGTCCCGGGACAAAGGCGGCTGAATACAGTGCTCATGTTGCTGAAGCAGAAAAGAAGGAGCGTTTACAGCGCGTCATTGAATTGCAGAAAAAACATACCTTGGAACGAAACCTGGATATGATCGGAAAAACCGAAATGGTTTTGGTTGAAAAGGAAAGTAAACTATCTTCAAATTATTGGGCCGGCCGCACAGATGCCAATAAATGGGTCATTTTTGATAAAGGGAATAGCAAAATAAAAGACTTCGTTCCGGTATTGATTACAGCGGCGAAAGGCATTAGTTTACATGGAGAATTGGTACACCAAGAGAAAGCGCACGCAGTATGAAACTTGTTAAAATATTTGTTACACTTATCGCAGTAATTGTTGTCCTGCTCTTCCTAATGCAGAATACGGATGTGGTTAATGTTGACCTCATTTTTGCTTATTATGAGGAAGTGAAGGTTGCATTTGTTATGATCGGCGCTCTTTCAGTGGGGTTACTGATCGGTTTTGGGTTAGCCGTTGCCAATATACTTTCCGGTAAATCAGATTTACGTTCTTTACGAAATAAGAATCGCAGGTTATCGGATGAATTAAATGATCTGCGTAATGTGGCAATCGATGAAGGGATCTACGACCTGGATGACGGAGACGAGTAGTTTTGAATTCAACGCTCCTGATCGCTATCATCGTTCTGATAGCCGCCGGCATTGCCGCCGCTATTTATTACCGACCTAAAAAAACCCGCCGTTTCGAATCTTTATATACTGATGCCTTGAACGCCATCGTTCGGGGTGATTCCAAAAACGCACTTAAGCTTTTACGTGATGTGGTGAAACAAGATACGAATCACATTAACGCCTACCTGCAAATGGGAGAAATCCTGCGGGAGCAAGGCAATTCTCAACAAGCTCTCAAAATTCATCAATCACTTACAGTTCGTCCGAACCTAGATGATGATATTAAGATTGATATCCACCGTTCCCTGGCGTTGGATTATTTAAGTGTTGATAATTTAATCAAATCAAAGCAGGAAGCTGAATTTATACTCAAGCTGGAAAAAAGGAATACCTGGGCCTTGGAATTTTTACTTGATATCGCTGAACGGGAACGTGATTGGATTCGTGCTGCCAACCTGGCCAAAGAAATTCAAAAGATTAAGCAGCAACAGGATCCCAGTAAGCTTGCTCAATTTCAAGTATTTGATGGCATGGATAAATTGAGTAAAAATGACCGTGCTGGGGCGAAAAGCTGTTTTCAAAAAGCATTGGAAATTGATCCGCATTATGGCCAGGCGCATCGTCGCCTGGGTGATTATTACGCGGAAGACAGGGATTTGATAAAAGCAATTGATCATTGGGAAAAGTTTGCAATTAAAGACCCTGAAATTGCGGGTAATATTTTTTCAAAAATTGAAACTGCGCTTTATGATTTAGGCAGGTATAGTGAAGTAGAAAAATTTTATGAACGTATGCTTAATAATAATCCCGGGAATCTCGATGCGCTGGCACGCCTGGCTAATGTTTTGGAAGAAAAAGGTGAGCGCCAGCAAGCGCTGGATCTTGTGGATTCTGCCATGGAAAAATTTGGTGATTCTGTGCATGCACGTTTAATGAGGTTAAAATTGAGTTTAACTATTGCACCACCCCATGAATTATCCCAACAAATTGATAAGATCATCGATTTGGCTACAGGCGAGAAAGAAAGTAATTAACGTTGCAGAAGTGGATATTTTGGTCGTTTTTAGTTACGTCTTTTCTTTCCGCACAAACCTTTAATATATATTTCCAATTGCTGGAAGAAGGCCACATCCAGGAAGTCAGGGATCAGCTCCCGGAGCTTAAATCAAAATATCCTTACGAGTCAGCCCTTCCGTTTTTGCAAATATTAATGAATGATGACGGTGATTCAACGATCATTCAATTCCGCCAATATATCGAAAAATTTCCTGATAGTGAGTATACGGATGATGCCCAAATGAAAATCGGCGAATATATGTATGCCCGGGGGTTATATAGCCAAGCCAGCCAACAGCTGAAAAAGATCCCTTTGCAATATCCAGAAAGTGATCATTTCCAACGGGCTATGGATCTGTTAGTGTCCAGCTTTGAAGCAACGGGTGAAAAAGATAGCGCACAGTATTATGTTTCCAGGGCTAAAGCACAGCGCTCGGATCTAAAGGTGGATCATTACAGTTTTAATGTACCACCACCCCACGTGAAGCTGAAAAAACTAACCAGCAAGGATGTCGACAAAACAAAAGCCAATATTGGTAAAAGTGCTGATCAGCCATGGGTGGTGCAGTTGGGCGCTTTTGGTAAATACGATAACGCCAAGCGCTTGCAGAATATGATCAAAAATGCCGGGTTACCCATTGAGATCGTGGAGGTTATGTCCAACGGCAAGCGCCTCCATGCAGTGCGGGTGGTCAGGTTCAGTTCAGTGGCGGATGCTGATCATATCGGTCAACAGATCAAAGCGCAATATGGCGTAAATTACAGGATTCTAAACAGGCCAAAATAAATTTTGGGAATGATTGCAAGGCTGGTGCCGGCCGCGGTCTTCAAAACCGTTGGGATTTACACAATAGATCCGGTGAGTTCGATTCTCACGCGTTCCCGCAATA
>CAZORD010000003.1:61781-92493 GCA_964582455.1 uncultured bacterium
GTTGGGATTTACACAATAGATCCGGTGAGTTCGATTCTCACGCGTTCCCGCAATATTCTCACGCGTTCCCGCAATAAAGAGTTCCCTGTCTGCCGACAGGCAAGGATTCCCAGCAAGACCTTCGCAGTCCCGGAGGGAAGCAGATGGGGCGTTCCGCAAATGTATAGATATTTAATTACAATATCACTGATACTTTTTAGCTGCGAGCAGCCTGATCTGCACCACACTACAGCAGCATCCATACATAAAACAATAGCATCCGATAAAGCTAATCATGCGGTTCTTTTAAACGTTTGGGCTACGTGGTGCGAGCCCTGCGTGACTGAATTCCCAATGATCGTGGATCTTGCCAAGGAGCACGAAAATGACCTGGCAGTGTATTTTGTTAGCGTGGATTGGCCGGATGAGGAGGCTAAAGTTGTATCATTTCTAAAAAAGCAGGGCGTGGATTGGATCACCTTCATCAAAAATGAGAAAGACAATGCATTCATCAACGGCATCCATGCAGAGTGGAGCGGCGCTTTACCTTTTACAATTCTATACGGAAAAACCAGTGGAAAAGTTGTAGATTTCTGGGAGGGAGAACAGTCAGAAAAAAGATTTAAAAATGCAGTTAATAAAGCAATCAATTCATAGGAGCTAAAATGAAAAATAGTGTAAAAATATTATTAATCGCCTGTATGTCATTCATATTTGCAAAGGAATTGGACCTGGGGTCAACATTACCGTTGGGAAATATTAAAATGGCAGATATCAGCGGTAAGGATATCTCCTTAAACGATGCCAAAGGGGACAATGGACTCTTGGTTATATTTTCATGCAATACGTGTCCCTGGGTCATCGCCTGGGAAGACCGCTACGTTGAATTAGCTGAAGCCTACAAAGCAAAAGGTGTGGGTATAGTTGCCATCAATTCCAACGAAACGCAATTTGAGTCTGTGGACAGCATGGCAGAAATGCAAATCCATGCCAAGGAAAAAGGGTACAATTTTTATTATGCCATGGATAATGGTTCAAAGTTAGCCCAGGAATTTGGAGCAACCAGAACACCCCATATTTATCTGTTTGATAACCAGGACAAATTAGTCTATCGCGGCGCCATTGATGATAACGCCCGTAAACCGGATAAAGTAGAAAATAGCTATCTTGCCGATGCTATCGATAATATGCTGGCTGGCACGAAGATCAACCCGGCGGCAACCAAAGCGCTGGGCTGCGGTATAAAGTTTAAAAAATAACTCTCCAATGAATATCGAAACATTTCTCCTGGAAAGGGAGCAATCCCTCTGGGAGAATAAGGTCAATTATAATTTGTCCGAGAGCGGTGTACACCCGGGAACCATAAACGAACTTTTTTCAAAGCAGGATATTGATGATATCCTGAACACTGAACTCACCTATGGTTTTACCCAGGGTTCTACGGAATTACGAGCAGCTATTAGTGCAATCTACGATCATGTTTTTCCAGATGATGTTTTAGTGACCAACGGATCAGCCGAAGCCAATTTTATCTCTATTTTAGCACAATTATCAGCTGGCGATGAATTGATTTACATGGTACCCAATTATTTGCAGATCCAGGGCATTGCCCGAGCCATCGGTGTGGATGTAAAACAAATCGCATTAAAAGAAGAATTGAACTGGTCTCTGGATATAAATGAACTCGAATCCATGGTTACTGAAAAAACAAAAATGATCGCTGTTTGCCATCCTAACAATCCTACAGGATCCGTTTTGCCGGATGAACAGATCAATGCTATTGTTGCAATTGCTGAAAAAGTAGGGATCATTGTTTTAGCCGA
The DNA here is from genome assembly GCA_964582455.1 of uncultured bacterium. Taxonomy (GTDB): domain Bacteria; phylum Fidelibacterota; class Marinisomatia; order Marinisomatales; family TCS55; genus UBA2126. Next base: position 63,584 of record CAZORD010000003.1, read on the forward strand.
TGAGGTCTATCGCGGTGCGGAACTAAACGGTAAGGAATGCACCAGTTTTATGGATACGGGATACGATAAAGTTATCGTAAATAGCGGTCTTTCCAAGGCTTACGGTTTTCCCGGACTACGCATTGGATGGACGATTGGAAATTCAGATCATATCCATAAAGCATGGTCGACAAAAGATTATACATCCATTGCACCGGGTCGATTGAGCGATGTGCTGGCTACAAAAATTCTGGATCAGGATTACAGGGAGAAAACACTGGCGCGGACCCGGTCAGTATTAAGGAAAAATCTTGATATTATGCAAAACTGGACAGATTCATATAATGGTAAATTCAATTTTATACAACCTGATGCGGGAGCTATGGCATTTATGGGGTACAGTTTTAATGTGAATTCCACAGCATTGGTGGAGCGCATTCGAGATGAGGAAAGCGTGCTTCTTGTGGCAGGCGACTGGTACGGAATGGATCACTATTTACGCTTTGGGTATGGGGCTAAAAGGGAAAACTTGATCAAAGCACTGGAATTAAGCGACAAGGTTTTTAAAACATTGTGATTACAGCTGCCGCTATAAAAGCGACACGGGAAAGAATCGCTGCATATATTAATTATACTCCCGTTCAGTATTCTCCCTATTTAAGCCAATTGGCCGATGCAGATGTCCACTTCAAGCTGGACTGTATCCAAAAAACGGGTTCTTTCAAATTTCGCGGAGCCATGAGCAAATTGATGTCAATTCCTGAATCTGAACGTCAGGGTAATGCTTATGCTGCCTCAACAGGTAATCATGGTGCGGCTGTTTCATTGGGTGCTTCATTGATTGGAATGAACGGTAAAGTGATCGTTCCGGAAAGGACTTCTCAAACCAAGTTGGAAATGATCAAAATGTATGGTGGTACAATAGAGTTTTCTGGTACTGATTGCCTGGAGTCCGAGGCACGTGCCCGGGAATTGGTCAAAGAGAACGGCGGGACGTATGTTTCTCCATATAATGATGAAGCTGTCGTATGCGGACAAGGCACGATTGGCGTGGAACTGTCTGAACAATTAGAAAATATAGATACTGTCATTGTGGCTGTTGGCGGGGGCGGTATGATAGGCGGCATTGGTACGTATTTAAAATCTGTTAATTTAAATACGGAAATCATTGCTGCATCACCCAAGAATTCATGTGTTATGTATGAATCATTGCAGGCAGGAAAAGTACTGGATATCCCCTCGGAACCCACTTTATCAGATGGTACCGCGGGTGGTGTTGAAGAAGATTCCATCACCTTTTCCATATGCCAGGATGTTATCGATCATTTTGTATTATTAACTGAAGATGAGATTGCAGAAGGATTACGTATTGGTTTGATGCAGCATCATATAATGATGGAAGGAGCTGCCGGGACAGCCATTGCAGCTTTCCTGAAAGAAAAAGATCGTTTTAAAGGAAAGAAAGTCGTCATTGTTATTTGTGGTGCGAATATAAGTCAGGATGTATTAAGACAAGTTCTCGCTTGAAAATATTAAACCTCACTCAAATAAAAGAAGCCCTTAAGGGATTGGATATAATTCCAGCCATAGAAGATGGGTTTGTCCAATATTCTCAAGGGAACGTTGTAGTTCCTCCTGTAGGCGAACTCATTTTTGAAGACCCTCCCGGTGACGTTCATATAAAGTATGGTTATATAAAAAATGATGATGTATATGTCATCAAACTGGCATCCGGATTTTTCAAAAATGCTGAATTGGGCCTGCCGTCTTCCCAAGGGATGATGCTTGCTTTCAGCCAGAAAACGGGCCAACCAGTGGCTGTACTGCATGATGAAGGACATATGACCAATATTCGCACCGCTGCAGCCGGCGCTGTGGTTGCAAAACACCTTGCACCAAGCAATGTGCTTAGTATCGGTATCGTTGGTACCGGAACTCAAGCCAGGCTGCAATTAGAATATCTGGATGGTATTGTAGATTGTAAGGACATAATGGTATGGGGTCGTAATGAAGATCATGCCGCTCAATATTGTGAGGATATGCAAACGCAAGGTTTTTCAGTCAAGTCGACTGATTTGGATAGCTTGACACGTTCATGCAATTTAATCGTAACTACAACTCCGGCTATCGAACCATTGGTCCAAGCAGATTGGGTACAACCGGGAACACATATCACAGCCATGGGCTCGGATACTTCCGGCAAACAGGAATTGGATGCTGAAATTTTGAGTATGGCAGATGTGGTTGTAGCAGACAGTATTTCTCAATGTATTGAAAGGGGAGAGGTGGCCAAAGCATTGGAAGCCGGTGTCATCACTGGGGATGATGTGGTAGAGTTGGGGAATGTCATATCAGGTGAAACAATTGGAAGAACAAGCGATGAACAGGTCACTGTTGCTGATTTGACCGGTGTTGCCGTTCAGGATATACAAATTACAAAAACAGTACTTAACTCCTTGGAACACGTGAGTTAACATTATTATTATAAGCCAATGTCAAACGAATTTAAACACCCCCGAAAAAGCAAGATGGAACTCTGGCTGGATGATCATAACCATGAAATGGAATTTGTTCGTACACTTGTTGCGTTGATGGTATTGGCATTGCAGATCGTCATTCTTATTAAGATCTTCAATGGATAAAATTTCTATTTCTCAACTGTCTACAGAAGAGTTGTCAGGTAAAGGTGTCTTTAGCTGGCCGATCTGGACCTGTGAAGTGTCCGAATTTCCCTGGACGTATGCTGATAAAGAAACGTGTTATATTCTGGAGGGTGAAATTGAAGTTAGCTCTACAGAAGAAACTGTCAGCATAAAACCGGGTGATTTTGTTATTTTCCCAGTAGGAATGAGTTGTACATGGAAAGTGAGTGTACCTGTGCGTAAACATTATAATTTTGGATAAATATGATTAATCTTGATTGGCGAATTTTGTTAACTGTTGGAATCGGAACACTGATCGGTTCCGGCGTGGCTTTTTATATGGGATATCAATTAAAAGTAGCAGCTGAACCATTCAGCCATATCTGGGTGCTGGCTTTGGCATTTGCCTGGGTGGGCAGCGATCTCATTAAAAAAGCATTGGCTAAAGGGTCTAAAGACCCTGAATGATTTCCTTTTTATTTTTCCTAAAATCCTAGAATAACAGTCCTATGCGGGATACTGTTTACGAATACCTGAACACATTTGAGCCCTTTGATATGTTCGGTATGGAACATATCCTGGCGATAATTGCTGCTTTAGTCGTTATAATTGTTCTTCCTCTTTATGCAAAAAATCATCTTGATGAAAATGCCCAGTATAAATTGGGCAAATTTATCGGCTGGCTGGTCTTTGCAAATTATATTGTTTGGGTCAGTCTGGAAGCCATTGCCGGTACGTTTGATGTAAAACAACACTTGCCGGTTCATTTATGCCGTTTTGCAAATTTGATGATACCCCTGGTTATGGTATGGCGCAGTTATTTTGTATATGAAATTCTCTTCTTCTGGGGTTTTTCCGGTATGCTCCAGGCATCGATTACTCCGGATATTGCAGCGGGATTTCCACACTTTCATTATTTCCGATTCTGGATGGGCCACCAGGGATTGATCCTGGCATTGGTTTATGCTACAGTGGTTTATGAAATACGACCGTCTTTCAAAAGTTTGATTAAATCTTTTATTGCATTAAATATATTTCTAGGTATTGCAGCATTGGTAAACGTATTGATGGATGCGAATTATTTTTGGATCTGCGGCAAACCTTTGAATCAAATCGGTGAACGCATTCCGACACTACTGGATTATATGGGACCATGGCCATGGTATATTCTTACAGGTGAATTTGTAGCATTGGCACATTTCTTGTTAGCTTACAGCCCATTTTATTTTATCAATAAACGAAAGGTACAGCAATGAAACGCATAACTGCGTTATTAACGATATTAGGAATTATTATAGCAATGGATGGAAAAACTGACCAAAAAGAAATGAAAATGCTAGAACCGCCAATTGCTGATAAGATACCGCATATATTATCAGCTCATGGTTACGACAGGTTGGATAATTATTATTGGATGCGGCTTACAGATGATCAAAAACTGGCTAAACAACCCGATGAGCAGACCCAAAAGGTATTGGAAAATCTTAAAGCTGAAAATGCATACAAAAATAACGTGCTCAAACATACTGAAAAATTCCAGGATGATTTGTTCAATGAGATTGTTGGGCGGATCAAAAAAGATGATGAATCTGTTCCCTATAATGAAAATGGTTACTGGTATTACACCCGCTATGTAGAAGGGAAGGAATATCCCATCCATTGTCGAAAAAATGGATCAATGGACGCAGAAGAAGAGATCTTGATCAATGTGAATGAATGGGCTGAAGGTCACGATTACTTTTCATTAACCAGCCTGTCTGTCAGCCCGAACAATAAATTCCTTGCTTTCAGTGTGGACACATTGAGCCGGCGCATGTATACCATCAAGGTCAAGGACTTGGAAACAGGGGAGATCCTGGAAGATGAGATCAAAGGCTCACAAGGTGGAGCGGCTTGGGCCATGGATAGCAAAACTTTCTTTTATACAGTGAAGAATGAAGTGACCTTGTTGAGCGAGTATATCGACAGGCACACCTTGGGAACTCCACAAGCTGATGATACTCGCGTGTATACTGAAAAAGACAATACATATTACATTGGTGTATATCGCTCCAAATCAGACAAATTCATGATCATTTATAACGGCCATACATTGAACAATCAGTATCATATTCTGGAGGCTAATGATCCCTACGGCGAATTTCGAGAATTTTCTCCCAGGGAAGATGTGCATGAATATTCAATAGAACATTATAATGATAAATTCTATATTGTCACCAATTGGGATGCGCTGAATTTCCGGTTGATGGAAACGCCTGATGATACTACCACAAAAGAGAATTGGACAGAGGTCATTGCACATCGCAATGATGTATTACTTATGGGTATTGATGTTTTTGTGAACCATTTGGTCATCAGCGAAAGGATCGATGCACTGCGCCAGATCCGTGTCATTGATCAACGCAGCGTCGAAGAACATTATATTGATTTTGGAGAGGAGGTCTTCACTTCATTCACCATGACCAATCCAAGTTTTGATACCAATATTCTCCGCTATGGATTCACATCTTTAAAAACACCTTTTTCCACTCTGGACTACAATATGGACACTCGTGAATCAACCTTGCTGAAACAGACTGAAGTTGTGGGTGGTCACGAGCCAGATGAATATATAACAGAACGGATTTATGCAACTGCAAGAGATGGCAAAATGATCCCCATATCTATTGTGTATAAAAAAGGGTTCAAAAAGGATGGAAATGGTAATCTCCTCCAATATGCCTATGGCTCCTATGGTGCATCAATGGACCCGGGATTTAGTTCTAGTCGATTAAGTTATCTTGACCGTGGTTTCGCATTTGCCATCGCTCACATTCGCGGCGGACAGGAATATGGACGTCAGTGGTATGAAGATGGGAAAATGTTCAAAAAGATGAATACGTTCACTGATTTTATTGATTGCAGTAAATATCTGATACAGGAAAACTATACAAACGCTGATCATCTCTTTGCCATGGGAGGAAGTGCCGGAGGTCTATTGATGGGTGCTGTCTTGAATATGGCTCCGGAACTTTATAAAGGTATCGTATCTTCAGTGCCGTTCGTAGATGTGACCACCACCATGATGGATGGATCAATTCCACTTACATCAAACGAATGGGACGAATGGGGCGATCCCAGGGTCAAGGAAGAATATGAGTATATCATGACCTATTCGCCCTACGATAATATAGAAGAAAAAGAATACACAAATATGCTGGTAACTACCGGTTATTTTGATTCTCAAGTTCAGTATTGGGAACCGCAGAAATGGGTGGCTAAACTCCGGGACATGAAGACGGATAATAATCAACTATTGTTTCACATTAACCTAGAAGCAGGCCATGGAGGTAAATCAGGAAGATTTCTTCGCCATCGCGAGGATGCCCTCGAGATGGTATTCATGTTTGACCTTGTGGGCATAAAACAATGATGCAAAAAATTCTTACCAAACTCCTAGTCCCAATCCTTATTCTCATTCCATTATTTGGCCAACAACAGAATCGACTATTCTGGGACGGCGGTGACTGGAAACGCGTCAAGCAATTGGCTGAAGGTAACCTGGAGATGGAATACCGCATCAAAGCCGCTTATGTGAATGGTGTTTTGGATGGGAGATTATTCTTCTATTTAAAAACCTGGTCAGAGGAACAAGGTTTGGCAGACAGCATTTATGCAGAAACGATCGATTATTTGAGTCCCCGAGAAATGGTGCGTTCACTGAATAATTTTTACGCCGATCCGTTGATGGTCTATGTGCCGGTTCCTTCCGCCATGATCATTGCCAATATGTATGCTGAACGAATTCCCTTAAAAATAATTGACGCTTATGTGCAGCAAACCAAGTTTTGGATTAATGATTTGCACTTGCGGATGGAAGAACACAGTCCGGCAGAATTGCTGGAAGGGAAACATAAAAAACATTCAGAAAAACAGATGGATTAATGTCATTGCGAATGGAGCGAAGCAATCTCCAAACATTATTTTGTACAAGGAGATTGCAGCGTCACTAGGTTCCTTGCAATAATGAGTGCTAATCTATCCTGTAAAACCCAATCTCCGGATGATAAGTATAAACTCGATAATCTCCGGAAAACGTAATTTTACTGATATTGAACTTGTAAGCAGGAAAAGGATCAACCATATTCAATCTCACATTTTTTGAAACGGTTCTTTTATACTGCAATGCTGGGTCAAGGGGGCCGATGATGATTAACCTTTTTTCTTCAAGCACCTTATCTTCATCCGTAATGACATAAACAAACCCCTCCAAATGATTAATGGCTCGTTTGGATTTATTTTCAATTTGAACCACAATACTCATCGTCTTTTCATCTACAATTCGAGGGCGCACGTCGATTTGCAGCGGTTGACCTGCAAAAAGTCCACTGAGTAAGAGTAAGAAAGCCAGCTTTTTCATACGTAAACTTCGGCAACGTTTGGGAAACACGAAAGAAAAAGTCGTGCAACCTTTTTAATCAATATGTGTAGAATGATCTGACAATGAACGAAGCACAATTCCGTCAAACCCTGGCCAAACTGGATGGTGATTTTTTAATGCAGAAGATTGGCGAAACCGACGATAAATGGATCGCAGTCGGGCGCATTCTCACCGGATCTGAACTAGCAGATATTCAGCGCACATTAAATAAGGAACCATTTGATTATACTGTTAATTCTGAAAATGGCACTGTTACCATAACCGGAAGTGGAGATGATAGAGTTATTCTACGCATTCCGAAGATTCCCAAACTACACCTTGGCTTATTCCTGGCCACAGTTTTGACCACATTACTCGCCGGTGCTATGATGGAGGGAGCACAGGTGTTTTCAAATCCCATGGAAATAACAAAAGGGATCCCATTTTCATTCACGCTGCTGTTGATTTTAGGCTGCCATGAATTTGGACATTATTATTACGCCATGAAGCACAATGTGGACGCCACGCTGCCGTATTTCATCCCGGCGCCACCGTTCCTGTTTCTCATTGGTACATTTGGCGCATTCATCAAAATCAATTCTCCCATCTACCGTCGGGATGCCCTGTTGCAGATCGGAGCAGCCGGCCCGATTGCCGGATTTATTATTGCTGTCCCGGCCTTGATCATAGGATTACTGTTATCAACTGTCGTTGCTGTGAATAGTGATCAGGTTGGCATCATACTAGGCGATTCCATATTGATGAAAATACTCACAACTATCATCCATCCTGGCTTGCCGGAAAATATGGATATACTGCTTCATCCAATTGCTTTTGCCGGATGGATAGGTTTGTTGGTAACAATGCTGAACCTGCTGCCCATTGGTCAACTGGACGGCGGACATATTGCCTATGCCATGCTGGGAAATAAACATAAAACGCTCGCCAAAGCTGCATTCCTGGCCTTGATTCCATTGAGTTATTTTTCCTTGAATTGGCTCATCTGGGGCCTACTGATATTGGTCCTCATGCGCACAACAAAACATCCACCTATCCAGGATATTTATACGCCTCTTTCTGCACAGAACCAGAATATTGGCTATGCCTGTTTAGTGATCTTTATACTATGTTTTATTCCCGCACCATTTCAATTCCCACTATGAGATCATTTGGAGTCATACTATTTGTGAATTTGGTGTTTGGTCAGGTTCGTGTCGGTGACTGGGAGGCCTATACATCTCCATTGGAAATTGCCGATATGGTTGAAGTGGATTCTCTTTTAGTGAGTGCCACCATTGGCGGTATTTTGGTTTATGATCGCATTTTGGATCAATTCAAGACATTTACAAAAATGCATGGTTTGAAAGGTACAGATCTTGCTGTTATCGATCAGGATGAATATGGCCAATACTGGGTAGGCGGTGCTTCACCTGACGGGTTTATACAAATATTTGATGAACAATTTACTTTGGTGAATACGTTTGATCTGGACCTAACAGCAATTGTGGCTTTTGCCCTGGCTGATTCTATCGCCTTCGCTGCATTTAAACAAAACCAGGATTGGGGAATCATGGAGTTTCGCTACGATGGCGAGCAGTTTTTTTATAAGGATGTATATAATAATTGGCCAATGACATTAAATGATATTTCCGGATTGATATTGGCTGGTGATATGCTTTATGTAGGTACAGACCAGGGCATGTTCACCGGTAATTGGAAATCGACAAATTTGAAAGATCCTGGCAATTGGGAGCAGAATTATGGATTGACGGGTGAGATATCAATGTTTAATAAAAATGGTGAAAATATTTTGATAGTCATGGATAATGATGTGTATGAATTCAATGTGTCAAGTGCCGGATCAAATTTATTATGGGACTTTTACCATGATTCTCATGAGATCTATGATGTGATCCAGGATATTGATGGTGGGTTGTGGTGTGTATTGATAAAGAATTTCGTTAATATGAGTTCAACGGCTGTGGAGTGGTCAAAACAGCCTGGAGAAAGATTCAAAAGGATATTTTATCTGGCGGACGGCACGAAAGCTGCGGGCACAACAACAGGACTATTGTTTTTAAATGAAGATACGCAATCATTTACGCGGAAAAAACCGAATGCGCTAGCTGTGAACGAAGTATCTGCTTTACATGTATTGTCAGATGGGAGACTTGTTGCGGGATCAAGAAGAGGGTTGATGATTCGAGAAAAAGATGGGTGGAGGAACATTGTGGGTTTTAATGGCAATGACCTCATTATTTCTGATAATAAGGATTACACCCGTTTTGTAGCCGATACTATCCCGGTTCATTTTGGAAATTATATTGCTGATATTGAAGAAGGGCCTGATGGCCTGGTCTACTGCGGAATCCGAGGAACCTACCCCGAACCGCGGCGCCACGGCGGAGGAATTGTGGTCATTGATATTGATGATCCGTCGAATTATACACTGATTGATACGAATAATCTTGATCAATTTGAAGATGAATACATGATTGTTAAAGATATTGCCAAAGATCCTGCAGGAAATCTGTGGATTGCCGATACGTATGCCACTACAAATTATGAACCCATTAAAGTGTTGCAGACAGATGGTACTTGGGGAGTATATGATGTTTCAAGTTCAGGAAATATATTGAGCCTTACACCCAATTCGATTGATTTTGATTCCTGGGGACGGGTGTGGATCGGTTCTTTTGAAGACAATAATAATGTCGGCGGCGCCAGCAATGGCGGCGTGGCTATGCTGGACTATTCTGGAGATCCTGCCAATCCTGATGAAACAGAATGGAATAGTGTTCGTGTTAATTCTGATGCTTCTACCAATAGTGTATGGTCATTGGGTGTAAACAGCAGCGATGTCCTCTACCTGTTATCGCCAAAGGGCTTGAATGGACTGACGCTCCAATTTTCTAATTCCAATCCGGTCGCACATTACAGTTTTACCTATTATCCCAATATTTCATTCAGTTCCGGTTCAAAATTACGGATAGACCCCCGGGATAATATCTGGGCGACATCATCAACCCAGGGTGTGTATGTGTTAACATCGTCTGCATCCTACTGGCCGGATATAAATGGACTCACTGCGGAAAACAGTTATTTGCTGTCCAACAATGTTTCTACTGTGGCATTTAATGAAGATGAAGGCATGGCGTATATTGCTACGGATAAGGGCATCAGTACACTGAAAATTCCCTTTGCTAAAAAAAATACCTCGTATTCCAATGTTGAAATTTTTCCAAGCCCCTTTCGTGTGCCTACTGCAACACCACTGACAATTGAAGGGCTTATGGATGGATCATCATGCAAGATCATGACCCTGACCGGACGTGTATTGAAAACCATTGAATCCCGGCCGGATGTGGAAGGCTACCAGGCATTTTGGGACGGCAGGGATGCAACAGGAGATTGGGTAAGTACTGGTGTCTATCTCATTGCTTTATACACGAAAAATGGTTCATCTTCTTTCGAGAAAATTGCAGTTATCAGAAATTAAATGATCACTAAAACTGTAAAAAAAACAATCAAGGTTGTTGCAGGAGTTGTTCTGGTTGTTATCGGTTTGATCGGGGGATTGATCCCCATTTTCCAGGGCTGGATGTTTGGCATTCCCGGGTTATTATTATTGAGCAGCGTATTTCCACCCTTGCGGAAATGGTTGGATAAAATGAAAGCGAAAATAAAGAAAAAAGAAAACTAGTTTTATTGTTCTATATATTCGGGCATGATTCCGAATTCAGATTCCAGTTCTTCTGCTATATTCTTGATCATTTCCTTGCGGGCGGCATAATGCATGAAAGCGCTTTTCATGGCAATGATGGTCACTTCCCTAAAATCGTGTAATCCAAAACCGAATAATTTTTTGGCAATCATGAATTCATCTGAGAGGGTGGTTCCGGACATGAGGCGATTATCGGTATTCAGCGTTACACGGATGCCTTGATCGTAATAGAACTTCATAGGGTGGTATTTAAGTGAACGAACAGAATAAGTTTGCCAATTTGATGTCAAACAGATTTCCAGTGGAATGCGGTGGTCGTTCACATAATTCATGAGATCCTTATCTTCTTTTAGTCTTGTACCGTGGCCGATGCGGTTGGCACTGCAATGGTGGATGGCTTGGTGGATGGAAGCAGGCCCAAACGCTTCACCGGCGTGGATAGTGGCATTGACATTATTATTGCTAATTAGGTAAAACGCTTCCCGGTGTTCTTTGGCGGGGAAATTTTCTTCAGCTCCCGCAAGGTCGAAGCCCACCACTCCTTTATTTTTATAACGCACTGCAATATCAGCAAGTTTTAGTGAAGCTTCAGGGGAAATATGACGAATTCCGCAAATGATGATACCTGAATGAACGCCGAACTCTTTTTTACCTTTTTCCAATCCCCGCTGGACGGATTCCACTGATTCACCCATGGTCATCCCTTCTGCAGTATGAAGAATAGGGGAATAGCGGATTTCTATATAGCGCACGTTTTCTTCAGCCACATCCTCGACTAATTCATACGCACAGCGCTCCAGACTCTCCGGCGTCTGCATGACGCTTAACGTAATATCAAACCGGGCAATATAATCTTCCAGGGAACCGCGTTTATCACCAATGACCAATGCTTTACGGAGGTCATCCAGGTTGGATGCCGGCAGTTTAATATTATTTTTCTGCGCCAGGTCCAGGACAGTTTCCACCCGCAGGCTGCCGTCCAGGTGGCAATGTAGCTCCACTTTAGGCAATCGCTGCAGGAGTGATTTTGTTATTCTCATTTTTTCGTTACTGTATTGTATATCCAATAAATGATGCCCAGAAATGCAATGGGCCCGATCAAGCTTAACCCGGAAATATGCGGCCACCATTCCTTATTGCCGGTAACAAAGATCGGCACTGCCACCAGGATGCCCATGAGCGCTTCACCTGTGATAAGTCCGGAGGCAAGTAATAATCCTTTCTTGTCGGTGGCTTCGGAGGCGCCCGATTTTTTACCCAAATGATTGATCATGCCACCGATGAAAATGGGTACGGTCAATTCGATAGGCAGATAGATCCCGACGGCCACAGCCAATACTGGAATTCGAAAGTCCGAACCCCTTTTTTCCTGGCGGATATCCAGCAGGATAATGATGACTGCTATAATAGCACCCATGTAAACAAAATTCCAGGGCAGGTTGCCGGTGAATACACCATCCGCCACTGATTTCATAAGCGTCGCCTGTGGCGCAGATAGGGTGGGAGAACCTATAACGTAAGCCGTGTGTAAAATATCAAGGACAAGTCCCAACACTACTGCTGCGCTTAAGGTCCCAACCACTTGCATGACCTGCTGTTTCCAGGGCGTTGCACCGATGATATAACCCGTTTTAAGGTCCTGCATATTATCACCGCCTATGGCTGCCGCACAGCACACCACAGCACCGACCATAATGGCTCCTGCGGCTCCTACGCCTGAATCAGTACCGAGCAATGCCAATAGAAGCAGTGATGTAAAGAGAATCGTAGCAATAGTTACACCGGAAATGGGGTTATTGGATGAACCCACGACACCGGCCATATAGGCAGCGACAGCCGAGAAAAGAAAACCAAATACTGTCATAACAACCGTCAATAAAATAGCAACCCCTACAGATTGAATAATATCGATATAGAGCAGGAACACTGGAATAAGCATGGCTAATAGAACAATACCGACATAGTTTATTGGAATATCGCGTTCTTCTCTCGGTATGTCACCACCACTGCTGGAGTGTTTTACTGCATCTAAGCTGGCCTTAATACCGGCGATTAGCGGTTTAAATAATTTGATCAACGACCAAATCCCGCCAATAACCATGGCGCCTACACCCAAATAACGGATCTTGGAATTCCAGATAGTCCAAGCTGTTTCCATGGGGTCGCCTTCAGCACCGGTCATAGCTGAATAAATGGGAATGGCAACTGCCCATGAAATAAGTCCACCTGTTATGACCAGGATACCAATATTCCTACCAACGATATATCCGACGGAAATCAGTGCAGGGGAAAGGTTCGTCCCAATACCGAAAATAGATCCGCCGATACGTGTGGCGCCTTCCAAAACGGCATGCCACATGGCAAACCCTTGTTCTGCGATCTTCATGATTCCACCTGCAAAACCGGCTATGGCGATGGTCTTCAAACCACTTTTGGAATCAGCTGATTTTGAAGAACGTGCTTCATCACCTGCCTTCAACACCTCGGCAGTGGCAATTCCTTCCGGATATTGTAATTGCGCAACAACGATAAGAGCCCTGCGGAGAGGAATCGTGAATAATACACCGATGATTCCACCCACAGCAGCGATCTTGGCTACTTCCAAATAATCAAATGTTTCCCAGTAGCCTAACAAAACCAATGCCGGAATTGTAAATATAACACCGGCTGCGAGAGATTCGCCGGCAGATGCAGCTGTCTGAACAATATTGTTCTCTAATATGTTAGACTTTTTAAATATTGCTAAAACGCCCATGGAAATAACAGCAGCGGGGATGGAAGCGGAAACGGTCATTCCGGCAAAAAGGCCTAAGTAAGCGTTGGCTCCGGCAAGGATCATGGATAGCACCACACCCAGGAAGAGTGCTTTGAGAGTGATCTCGGGAAGTTGGTTATTATTTGTCATCTGAATCTTTCATTTATTGACGGCGAAAATAGACTAAAATGCTGATGTACAGCAAGGAGAGTGATTGCAAGTTTGGATGATTGTAATATTATAACTTCGGGTTAGTGAGGATTATTGGAGTATTGAGTATTTTTAAAGCTCACGAGGACTGGAGGCCTCGTTCAATCATTTAGAGAATTTTCAATCAATCATGCAGCTATTCAGTCAATCTGATTTAATTATTCATTCTATCATTTTCCCCAAATACATTTGTAAATTATTTCATCGCTCGGGGTGCTATTCCGAACCAGGTGGAATTGCTGAGAAAACACCCAAGAACCTGATCTGGATAATGCCAGCGTAGGAAATGTTATGAAACAGACACTAATCATTTTATTAACGGCTTCATTTTTGTATCCACAAATTAACGGAACAGTCATGGATGTTGAAACCGGTGAACCCATAGCCGGTGTTAATATAACCGGTGGAAAAACAGGTGCAGCTACTGATGAATATGGACAGTTTAAAATTGAAGTTGAAGCAGGTGAAAAACTAACTTTTTCCCATATTGGATACATAGAAATTATGGAATTAGCTCAAGATGGAATGATAATTAAAATGCAGTATATCATTCTACAAAGTGAAGAAATCATCGTCCGTGCAGGGTTGAAAGAAGAAACTCTACAACGATCAACGTCCAGTGTGACTGTGCTGGATGCTGCATCATTAAAACGAATCGATGGCAGTCATTTCCAGGATGTGATGGAATCTATTCCTAATTTGAATGCAGCCGGCGGAACCAGCCGTCCCCGTTATTTTCAGATCCGCGGTATTGGCGAGCGCAGTCATTATTTTGCCGAGGGTCCGCCCAACTTTTCAGTAGGTTTTGTAATTGATGATATCGATTTAAGCGGGCTGGGTATGGCCGGGCTGCTCTATGATCTGGAGCAAATAGAGGTGTTTAAAGGTCCGCAATCAGCCATCTTTGGCGCCAATGCATTGGCGGGATTGATCAGCATGCGTTCCATTGAACCCACAGATGATTTTGAGGGCAATCTTCGATTAACAGGAGGATTAGATAATATTAAACGATTCAATGGAATGGTCAATTTTCCTTTGGGTGATATGCTTGCCTTGAGAGTGGTGTTGGAGTCCGGATCTGCGGATGGATTTCGGACCAATCAATTTTTAGATAAAACCAATACAAATGGCCGCCAAGAGAACTTTTTAAGGGAAAAACTACTATTCAAACCCAATGAGCATTTCAGTGCTACTCTGACTTCATTCAGAGCAGTCTTGGATAATAAATATGATGCCTGGGCTCCGAATAATAATGAGGATCTTTTTACGTATACAAATCATCAGGGAATTGACAGTCAGGAAACAAATGCCTACTCGCTGAGAGCCAATTATTCCAAAGATAAGCTGCAAGCTGCATTTATTGTTTCAAATTCTAATACGGACTTGGTTCATGCTTATGACGGCGATTGGGGTAATGATGACTATTGGCTTCAGGAACCTTACAATTTTGATCCCAACGTGACCTATTGGAAATATGAATTCTTTGACAGCACTGCTCGTAAGCGCGTCAATAAAACTCTGGAAGGCAGGGTGAGTTATGGTGATGTTGTTGTGGGTTATTATACTAAAAAGCTCGAGGAAAAAGACAATGCTTCCGGCTGGCTCTATGGCGGTGATGCTGCGCAGGCAGCCAGTGAATTCACATTCGATGTTTCAGCTATATATGGACAATTCGATCCTCAAGTAACTGATAAACTCAAACTTTTGATCAACATCCGCAAAGAAAGCAATGAGATCACCTATTACGGCACAGCCAGTTATTTCGATTGGTATACTTATGATTTAGCTCCGTTAGACACTGTTGCGTTTAATTTTGACCATGGCCTTTGGGGCGGAAAATTAGCGCTGCAATATTTGATGAATGATAATATGAATGTCTATGGCAGTTTTTCCCGTGGTTACAAATCCGGCGGCGTGAACCAGCATCCGCTTTTATCAGCATCGAACCGCCAGTTTGAACCGGAGTTTATGACCAACATAGAATTAGGTCTGCGACGATATACTGAAAACTCGACTTTGCACCTCTCGGCATTCATGGCGCAGAGACAGGACCAGCAAGTATCTATTTCCAGTCAACAACAGGAGGGAGACCCAAACAGTTTTATTTTCTATACAGCCAATGCAACGACCGGATCATTAAGTGGTCTAGAACTGGATGGCGTCTATAAATTGAATTCAACTCTGTCTTTTTCAGGATCATTGGGATT
Organism: uncultured bacterium; assembly: GCA_964582455.1. Lineage (GTDB taxonomy): Bacteria > Fidelibacterota > Marinisomatia > Marinisomatales > TCS55 > UBA2126. Next base: position 79,500 of record CAZORD010000003.1, read on the forward strand.
ATTGAATACGTATGTAGATGCCTTTACTTTTGAATCAGATTCGGGAGTGTTCACAATAATGGGGGCAAGGGAAGCGGCCCACGCACCTAAATACACATACAGTTTTGCTGTGGATTATGGAAAGGGTAGTGGTTTCATTGCCCGATTTGAATTTACCGGAAAGGACAAATTCTATTTTTCCGATAGCCATGATGAAATATCCGAGCCCTATCAACTACTGAACGGCCATATACGTTATGATTTTGGAGATTGGTCTGTGAAAATGTGGGGTCGCAATATTTTAGATGTACGCTACGCAACACGGGGATTTTATTTTGGATTAGAGCCCATTTGGAATGATGATATCCAAGATCATGAGTACCCGGACAGGAAATATGTCAGTTTTGGTGATCCGGCGCATTTTGGAATAACGCTGGATTATGCGTTTGATTGATCATTTACAATATTTTTCTCGAAAAGAATGATTAGATCAAAATGCGTTAGTATGCAGGCTTAACGAATACACTCACCGGCATCCTTAATTCCTAATTGATAATTCCTAATTCTCATCAGTGCTGTGGAGTGGAAGTTATTCCGATCCATATTATTTAATCAGCAACATTATAATTAGTAACCGTTTAATAACTTGCATTATATTTCAGGAAAATATGCAGCACTAATAAAAAGCTGAATAAGCGATCAAATACTGCCCTGTATAATAAGTAAAGAGAATTATACCCTCTGCACTTTTGAAGGGTGTTTTAAACTTGTTCCACGCTAATATACTGTCTGAAATCATGATTAAAGTGGCGCCCAAGGCAGCACATTGAGCAAGTGAAGATAAAACAGCATTAAAATGACTCCAGGCTGTGAGGCCCATGGTGGCTATAACTAAAATATAAAGTATAACCATCAAACGTTGTTTTCCGCTAGGGTCCCATAATTGATTAATCATCAATACAGCTGCTGAAACAATAAAGATGGTCATGGGCCAGGAAAAGACAAGTGCTCCGGCTGTAAAAGCGCCGATATACCAGAAATGTCCCATGAGGAAACTAAAAAGCCCTGCTTTAAAATAATCTGGGAATAAGAGCAGTATATCACCTCCCAGGCAAAAGGTTAGTCCTATCAAAATATAAAGTGCATAAGGATTTGGAGATTGGTAATAGGACCACCCAAGAAAGATGATCAGTAAAAGTATTGGAAGAGGTTTTGTAAATTTATATCCTGTAATATTGAATTTATATCTTGCAGTTATTGCTGCAATAATCAGGATAATATAAAGTAATACTTTAAACAATAAGAGGTCTATTCCAGCTTGAGTTTTTTCAATTTCGGGGTGATGATGAAGGAACAGTAAGGGGCATTTTTATTATTGTTGTAATAATCCTGGTGATAGTCTTCAGCAACGGTGTATTTTTGCAAGGGTTGTATTTCAGTGACAATATTGTTGTCAAAAGATGACTGTGCATTGGTTAATGACTTTTCAGCTTTTGTTTTCTGTTCTTCCGACAAATAATAAATACCGGAACGGTATTGTGTTCCTACATCAGCGCCCTGCCTGTTGAGTGTGGTAGGATCGTGGGCTTTCCAAAATGTATCCAAAATTTTTGTTAAGTTTACTGCTTGTGGATCAAAGGTCACTTTAGCCACTTCGGCGAAGCCGGTATTTCCAGTGCAAACTTCTTTGTATGAGGGGTTTTCAGTATGGCCGTTGGAATAGCCGGATTCTACGTTAATAACACCATCTATGCGCTCGTAAACGGCCTCTACGCACCAGAAACAGCCGGCACCCAGGACAATGGTTTCTTTTTCAGATGGCATGAGCTGTGCTCCTATTAATATGAATAGAATTATGTGTTTAATCATTTCCAATGATGGAAATTATAAATAATAATACATAATGGAGAGTAAAATTGTTTCATAAAAAAAAGGGAGATGTTTATCAAAATATTGGAATAAGAAAAACTAGGTAAAATACAATGGTAGGCTTACAAATCTTTTAGATCTTTATGGAGGTCGTTCAGAATGGCCTTTGCATCTCCAAAAACCATGAGTGTATTATCAAACCCGAATAATTCATTTTGGATACCTGCAAAGCCGGGATTCATGGTGCGTTTATTCACGAGAACGGTCTTGGATTTGTCTACGTCCAGTATGGGCATTCCATAGATAGGGCTGGACGTATCATGACGGGCAGCGGGGTTCACCACATCGTTTGCACCCAATACAATGGCTACATCACAATCTTCGAATTCAGGGTTGATCTCATCCAGGTCTTTCAATTGCTCGTAGGGAATATTTGCTTCCGCAAGGAGAACATTCATATGTCCGGGCATTCTTCCGGCTACCGGATGAATAGCATAAAGCACTTTTTTACCCATATTTTCCAGGAAATCAGCAACTTCTCGTACGGCATGTTGGGCTTGAGCAACGGCTAATCCATAACCAGGGACAATAATGATTTTTTCCGCCGATTCCAGTATCATTGCAACTTCTTCGGTAGAAGCGCTTTTTACCTGGATTTGTTTTCCATTTCCGCTGGGAGTCTCCTGCGTTAAGCCTACCGCACCAAAAATAACATTGGCTAAAGATCGGTTCATTCCTTGACACATGATTTTTGTGAGGATCAATCCTGATGCTCCAACAAGGGCACCGGCAATGATCAAACCGTTATTCATCAATACAAAACCGGTTGCTGCAGCGGCAACACCGGAATAGGAATTCAATAGGGAAATAACTACAGGCATATCAGCGCCGCCGATGGGGATAGTCAAGGTGATACCGATCAATGCAGAAAGAGCAACCAAGCCATAGAAATAGGGATCTGATTCCCCACAGGTTACAGAATAAAAACCGAGTATGATAAGTCCGATGGCAATCAGTGCATTGAGGGGTTTCTGTCCCGCAAAGACTATGGGTTTATCGCTCAGAAAACCCTGAAGTTTACCAAATGCGATAAAACTACCGGTAAATGTTAACGTTCCAACAAATACACTAATAGCGATTGTGGATGAATTAAATGTGGATGGATTAGCGGGATTAAAATATTCCGCCGCGGCAACAAGCGCAGAAGCGCCGCCGCCGAAACCATTAAAAATGGCGACCATTTGTGGCATTTGGGTCATTTCAACTTTGGTGGCGAAGAAAGCGCCTATAATAGCACCGATGATCATACCAATGGCAATGGTTTGAAAATCCAGCAAATCAAACGATACAAGAGTTGCCACGATGGCAATCAGCATGCCCACAGAAGCAATTGTATTTCCGCTGCGGGCTGTTTTAGGTGAACTTAACCGCTTTATACCCAGAATGAATAAAATAGCAGCTAAAACATATGCGATATTTGTGTATGCCATTAAACTCACCTATTTCCGCTTAAACATTTTGAGCATGCGGTCGGTCACCATAAATCCGCCCACAACATTGATAGTTGCGAAAATAACAGCAATGAGCCCTAACCATGATCCTATTTCACCGCCAACTTTTGTAGCAATGATTGCTCCTACTATGGCAATTCCGGAAATGGCATTCGATCCGGACATCAATGGTGTATGTAATGTGGGCGGGACTTTTGTAATAATTTCAATTCCGACAAAAATTGCCAGGATGAACACGGTTAATATATTGATCATATCCATCGGGAGTTGTCCTTAAGAACTATTTAATGCTTCCAAAGTTGGTTCGTGCGTGATTTCACCCTTATGGGTGAATAGAGCACCTGAAATAATTTCATCTTCCAGGTCTAGTTTGATCTCGCCTTCCGGACAGAGATGATTTACAAATGTGATAACATTCTTGGCATAAAGTTGAGAAGCATGGACAGACATGGTTGATGGCAGGTTGAGTGTTCCATCTATAATGACGCCATTATGTGTAATGATTTTCCCGGGTTCCGTGAATTCACAATTGCCGCCATTTTCAGCAGCAAGATCCATGATAACGGCACCTTGTTTCATACCATTTACCATTGTTTCTGGGATCAAAAGGGGAGCAGGTCTACCGGGGATCAATGCTGTTGTTATGACCATATCAGATTTTGCTATATGATCCTTAATGAGTTCTTGCTGGCGTTTTTTATAATCCTCTCTTGTCTCCCTGGCATAGCCGCCTTCTCCAACGTTGTCTTCCTCATCGGACTTTACTTCGACAAATTTTGCACCTAAACTTTCAACTTGTTCTTTTACAACTGGGCGAACATCAAATGCTTCCACCTGGGCACCCAAACGTTTTGCTGTGGCAATGGCCTGTAATCCGGCCACCCCTGCGCCAAGAACCAACACTTTCGCCGGCGGGATTGTCCCTGCAGCGGTCATCAATAGCGGCATATATACACTTAAATGAGCTGCTCCCAATAAGACAGCTTTATAACCTGAAATATTACTTTGCGAGCTTAAAGCATCCATGCTTTGGGCCAGTGATGTCCGGGGGATCAGGTGCATGGAAAAAGCTGAAATATTTTTTTCTCTCAATTTTTTTACTTGATTAATGCGTTTCGTTGTTTGAAAAAATGATACATATACACAACTGTTATTAAATAAATCAATTTCTTCCAGGGTTGCCGGGGCTACTTTCAAAATCAGTTCAGCATCAGCAAGTAAAATTGAGCGGTCAGAAACAATATCTGCACCGACATTTTCATAATCATTATCAGATATATGCGAGCGTTCACCTGCTACAGATTCTACTTTAACGGATATCCCTTTTTTTATCATATCCTTGATAGTAGCAGGTATTGCAGCCACACGGTTTTCGCCGGAAATAGTTTCTTTTAGAATGGCGACGTTCATTGATTAATCCTTGATATTATATTCAAAAACAGATAACAAATTTAAACACATTTTTATTAATACTCTTAAATAAGAGATATCCATTTTTCTTTAGAATTGCGTTATATAGGCTCCTGCTTTACATGTAAGTAAAATTCCACATGCAGCCGTTAATTTATTAACTATAGGAGAATTGCGCCATTTTTTAATGGAATTCCTACTTCGACCAAGGAAGTAAAAAAATATTTGTAAATAAAAATGAGAGTGGAGAAACTCAATGAAGCTAATTAAAAATCGTAAACAAGACGGATTTACCATGATCGAGATCATGGTTGTGGTTGTGATTGTTGCTATCCTGGCCGCAATTGCTATTCCAACCTATGTGGAATATGTGAAAGGCGCGTATGCCTCTGAAGCAAAAACCGTCATTGGTAATATCGAAAATGCCGCAAAAATGTACTACCAGACCTATGGGGAATGGCCCAGTGATGTTGAACAACTAGAACGCCGTGGCCAGATGGAAGTGGATCGTTCAACAAAATTAAAATGGTCGTTTGAAATAAACATGTCGGATGACGGCGGTACGATAGCAGCTGAAAGCACCGAAGAAATGAAAGGTGGTGCTGGTAAGCGTGTAACGTATGACCGCACACGAGGCAGATATATAGGCTACGGTTCAGCTGAAGAAGAACAGTAATATATGAAAATAGTCGACATACTTACCTATGCCCTGGAAAGCGGTGCATCGGACTTACACTTAAGCACGGGGTCAATCCCCATGGTGCGCATTAACGGTATCATGAAACCGCTCAATATGAAAGCGACATCCAATGGTGATATTGATGATTTGATGCCCCAGGTAATGAAAGATGAGCAAATCAAGCGTTTTCGAGAAGATAAGGAAATTGATTTTTCCTACCGTATCGATGGCAAAGGCCGTTTCCGTGTGAATTTTTTCGAACAGATCCGCGGTATATCCTGTGTATTCAGGGCCATACCGGAAGTACCCAAGAATTTTGATGAATTGGGTATTCCACCCATTATGGCAACATTGGCCATGAAAGATCGGGGATTGATTTTATTGACAGGGCCTACCGGGTCAGGTAAGAGTACAACATTGGCAGCGATGGTTGATCACATTAACCAAAACAAGCAATGCCATATTATTACTGTTGAAGATCCGGTAGAATATTTTCATCATTCCAACCAAAGCCTCATCAACCAACGTGAACTTGGCGCAACAACCCATAGTTTTGGCAATGCCCTAAGGGCAGCTCTCCGCGAAGATCCCGATGTGATCCTGGTGGGTGAGATGCGCGACTTGGAAACCATTTCCCTGGCGTTGACTGCTGCAGAAACTGGCCATTTGGTTCTGTCCACTCTACATACATCCAGCGCAGTAAAAGCGGTGGATCGTATTATTGATATTTTTCCATCCAGTCAAAAGGGTCAAATCCGTTCAATGATGTCTGAGAGTCTTGAAGCAGTAATAGCGCAAAAACTTATTCCTACAAAAGATAGTAAGGGCCGAATACCTGCTTGCGAAGTTATGATTGTTACGACAGCCATTCGAAACCTGATTCGCGAAGACCGCATTTATCAGATCGAATCTGTCATGCAATCCGGTGGTGTTGAAGGTATGCAGACCTTAGATCAGGACCTGCAGCGTTTGGTAGCCCAAGGAAATATAGAAAGGGCTATGGCTGCACAGATCGCCAATAACCCTAAATTATTTGGAGCCAACGTCCTGTAATGCAACGCCGCTTCCAAGCCGGATTTTCCTTCATTGAAGTCATGATCAGCGTGGTGATCGTTAGTGTTGCTGCCTATGGTATGGTCGTAAGCGCAACCCATGCCCGGGGAGAATTGCGTGCTATGGCAATCAGGGAAAGAGCTGTAGATGAACTCATTGGATATGTAGAACACATGAAAGGCCGTATAGCAGATGGTAATTTGACCCTTTCAGAGAAATCAGGTGATTTCATGGGTGAAACAGTATTCCTTTTTGGCAATGAGCATGCAAGTGTCAAAATTCCAGCCAAGATCTATTATCAGAATATTACACCTGTTTATACCGATTCAATAAGTTATATAGATCGCTACCTGCTCCACGCCTGGATCGAGTGGCAGGATTTTTCCACGCCAAAAACAAAATACACCAAACGCGCTGATATAGAAATGGTCATGCTGGAGTTTCCCCAATGAGGCGCTTAAAAATTGCAAAATGGCAGCCCGGATTAACCATCATTGAAATGGTTACAACCATTGTTATTGCAGGGATTATGATGCTTGGCTTGAGTTTGAGTATGCAGACAATTTTATACCACTATCAGGATGATACCGTTCTGAACGACGTACGCCAATACGGTAATAATATTATGCGGGAAATCATGAAAGAGATCAGTTTGGCAAGATTTATTGATTTTGATCCTACCTATAATTTTTTAAGAATTACTCTGACCAAATATGATGATTACAATAATCCTACCAGGACGGTGATTACAGCCAACACCATGGATGGCATTCTTTTCAATTATAAACTGCCCCTAAACGGTGCATTGGCCTTACCAAAAAAAGGTAGGTTTCGTAATAATAACCAGCGCAATATTTCATTGAAAGATTTTGGTAGAATTGAAACTAGGGAAACCAGTTCAAAACTGCAGCGTTTTGCTGAATCTACCATCACTTTATTTATTGATTTAGAAGTTAAAACCGAGAATGCTCCTGGGGGACGCCAGGTTGAAATTTTGCGTTTTCAACGGAAAATTTTCATGCCCAATAAGTACATCAGTATGGCATCTTCTGTCGGATCGATGAGGCCTACATCATGAAACGCTGCACCAAAGGATCGGTCACTGCAACAGCGGTCATTTTCATTTTTGTAAGCTTATTGCTCACTGCCAGTTATTTAAAATACTCAATGTCCGCTTCAGTTATGCAGAAATACCGTTTTGAGGAGACGAAAGCTCTATACCTGGCGGAAACAGGTATCAATATTGAAGCATTACCAATTTTGCCCAAAATTATTAAAGCAGTGCAAGTGATAGGAGATGAAGTTCAGTACAGCAATATGGGTACATACAGTAATGTATATTGTACGACTTATGTTGATTTGGAAACTGGGCAAACAACGTATATGGCTCGGGGAAATGGGACGACACATTTTAATAATACACTGGGAAAACCAGTAAGCATTACCCGCAAGGCCATCCTGAAAATGAAACCCGAGAGTTTTGCTGATTTTATGTATTTTACAAATTCGGAAGAACCCGGTGGAGGACCTGGTTTAGGCAGTTATGTTTCCTTTGGCGGCTATGATGAATTAGAAGGTAAAGTTTATACAAATGGACATATGCAGATGAGTCAGTATGGCTGCCCTGATTTTACCAATGCCCGTGTATTTGCTGTCCAGGGAATATCATATAACAATTGTAATCCTGACCAATGGCTGCAGGCAAATGATGAAGCAAATGCCCTTGTTTTTCCACCTTACAATGCGCAGCAGCGGGCTATCGAAAATGCATCAATTACGTTTACAGCAGATGATTTATTATTTCGCAGTTCCGGGAGGGACACACTCATAATGACTGAGATTGAATTTGTGGATAATGGATTTTATGTATCGCAATGGACGTATCTTATTCCTCCTGTTGGAGTAGAAGGTCCGCCGCCAACAAACTTTCGCTGGGATCTGGATACGTCAGGCAATCTGAATGACAGGCGTATTGCTTTTGATGCTCCCTGGGATTCAATTTCAGGATTTTATCTAACAGATACTCTTTTTATAGATAATGAAGATGTGGATGGTAATGATATATCCAATGTGTTGGCTGATTATGAAGTCGGCGATACTATCTCCGTTTTTGCAGCGGACCCGGATTCGAATAAAAGCTGGCTGGGACGTATAACAGCTATAACAACAACTGTAAGCGGTGCAGTATTTTCAATCGCAAATATCGCACAATTTTTCAATAATGGTTTCGTAGATGCCGAAGAAGTAACCCTGGGTTTTATCGCTTCGCCGGATAACACAATTCCATTCAACCGCTTTGCTAATTATCACAACCATCCGGATGATGGTTGGAGTGTATGTGACACCAGTGGCCTACATCATTTTGATTTTGAACCACCCTCCGGCGGGCCGGATATCATGTCGCCTACCATGTTTTACGCAGGCGAGCAGACCGTGATCTATGTACGGAATGGCCAAGTCCGTGTAAAAGGGACGGTGGATGGTCAATATACACTTGTCACCGATCAGAATACATATTACCGCCGCAGTGATGATTTTACAATTATGGACCGGGTATGGAATAATATTTGGATCGTAGATGATATTATATATGAAGACTCCAATACGATGACAGGAGAAGTAGTTTATGGTACGCCCAATAGATTAGGTTTATTCTCCGGCGCCAATATAATCCTGGCCAATACAGCAGAAAATGGTGGCAGAAACAGGGCGAATGGAGAAGATATAATTGTAAATGCTGCTTTGATGGCAATGGAAGGTTCAGTCGTCGCTCATTATTGGCAAAATACAATAGCAAGTTCTGCTTATAGCGGGCCCAATTTAGCTAACCCGGCAACGTCTTTAGCCGATGGCCGCGGACCCCACAGGAATCCAACATCTTCTTTCCCAACTTATACCGGCAACAGTGATATAAGGGGTGATTTTATTTTTTGGGGTTCCATGTCACAGAAAAAAAGAGGATATATGAAGCGCAACGCCCCAGGGCCGTACAACGTATCACCGGGGATTGGTTACGATAAGGATTACAACTACGACTATAATTTTTCAGATTTTTCCATTCCGCCGTATTATCCTCCAGCTTCAAGAGCAGATGGTTCAACAGCGCTGGTTATTAAAGCGTATGGCGAAATACCCACAAATACAAATAAAGGAACATCACAATGATTCTTGGCCTCGATATAGGCAGGCAGTACATTAAGGCAGTCGTGCTCGATAAAACAAAGAGCGGGCATAAACTGGTAAACCATGGCTTAAGGCTTGTGCCGGAACCGAACCAGACATTCGATCCAGAAAAACTTTCTCAACCGCACTGGGTGATGGCTGTACGTGAACTGATGAAGGAAATGAAAATAATTCCCAAACGGGTCAAACATATTGTCACAGGTTTGAACGGTTCACACGTAAGCGTGAAACAGATTACAACCATGGATATGCCAGAGGAAGAATTGCATTCATCCATGACTTTTGAAGCCCGCAAGCACATTCCCATGGATGGTTCGGATGCAGTGATCGATTACCAGATCTTTGGTTCAAATCCCAAGGAAGTGGATAAGATCGATGTAGCTCTCGTGGCTTGCACAAAGAAAACATCCAGTGCCCACGTTGAATTGCTGAAAGAAATCGGTTTTAAACCGGGCATTATAGATGTAGATCCCATCGCTGTGATGAATTCTTTTGCTTATGCAAATGACCTGCCGGAAGATGGTGCAGTCATACTGCTGGATATTGGCTCTGTATCAAGTGCATTAACCGTATGGGGCAGGAAAGATGCCTTTTTTACACGTGATTTACCCATCGGCATCCATGAATTTGTGAAATCCCTGTCTACCAAATTGGATAAAGATTATGTCAGTTCCCAGGATGAATTGCTGAAAGACGGCGTTAATAGTTTTGATACAAGTGAAAACGATGCAGCTGACATTGGAATCGGTATTGCAGAGCGAACTGTTTTCGACAATTTTGTAGAAGATATTCGCCGTTCACTGCGTTATTATGCCAAGACCACTAACCAGAGCTTTTTTACCCATCTATATTTAACAGGCGGCGGATCTGCAACGGAAGGGCTTGCTGAATTGATCCAAAGCAAATTAAACCTGGAAGTCAGTGTTTATAATCCCATGACGTCTTTCGAAGGATATGATCAAGATGCAGTCGTTAATCCGGCCCAGTTTTCCGTAGCAGTTGGACTGGCATTGCGCGGCGGAGGGTTTGACGCATGAATAAATATATTTCAATAAACCTTAATCAATCTGAAAGTCGGGAAACCATTCGTGAACAATGGAAAGAACGCAGTCGTTGGTTTGTGTTTGGTCTAATCACCTTCCTGCTGTTATTTATCAATATAGAATCATGGTGGATTGGTAACGGTTATACCAAATTAATAGAACGCAAGGAAGTTGAAATAAAGGATGTAAAAGCTCAAATCAGTGCCTTGCGTAAAGAGGGTAAAAACTTATCTAAAGCAGATATCCTGTCCCTGGCTGAACTGGAAAATAATCGTATTCTATGGGCCAGGAATATGCAGCTCATCGGTGAAATGACACCGGAAGATATGGCTATCACGTCCATGAAATACAAGAAGGATAAAATCATCATTGGCGGTGTTGCAGTTGTTTATGAAGATAGAAAAGATTTTGATATTGTGCACGATTACATCAACAGGCTGAAACGAAATAAGATGCTTGGAGAAAATTTTTCAAAAATAAAATTCAACCAGGGATCATTAAAAACCATTCGAGAACAGGAAATTGTAGAATTTGAAATTGAAGCTGCCTTGAAAGTTGCTGCGAAAAAGAATGGGAATGTATCATGAAAAATCGTAACAGCATGATGACCTTGATTCTGTTTGGCTTAACCGTTCTTTTTTGGTTGAATCAAGGCTGGTCGATCGGAGAAAAACCCCTTGAATTAAAAGCAATGGAATTGGAACAACTGGAATTAAATGAGCAATTAATCAGTGCCCAGATCCTGGCCAAAAAGCTGGACCAGGTATATACATTATTTGATGAAAACCTAGCCTTATCAAAACAGGATTCATTAGCGGAAGATGCGTCCATTCCGTTTCTTAAAAACATGACGGATACAATGAACAATCTTGAGATCATATTAATGAATGTGAAACCCAAGCCCAGGGTAGAAGAAAGAAATTATTTAAAAACACCCTATGAATTAATTATTAAATGCACGTATGACCAACTGGGAAAATTCATGGCTGAAATAGAACGGTCTCCCCGGATAATAACCATTAATGAGTTTAAAGTAAAAAATGGTATTGAACGTGTTAAACGTACAGCTACAGAAGAAGACCTGTTAACACAGATTGTTGAAATTCACCTGGCAACATTGACTTTAGTAAAATCCACAACAAAGGCGATATAATGAATAACAGAAATAAAACCATTTGGGTTATTTTAGTGATATTAAGCGTTGTTTCTATCGGAGCAGCCGGTTTTAAACTATATCCGATGAATCAAAAATGGGATATAGCAAAAAAACGCGCGGATAATATCCAGTTTGGTACAGATGAACAATTGGAAGGTGTTATCGATTTTCTTGAACAACGCTTGAAAGAACGGAATGCCTTTAATTTTACATTGGAAAAAGAACCTCTGCGTTTAACAAATGTATTTTATCTCACGGATGCCCAGGGACGCATGCTACGCTATAGAAATACGAATAAACTTCGTGTGACCCACATTATTGATGGCACTTCCACCCAATATGCAGGTATTCAATACCGTGGAGTAAACTATACTGTAGTGATCGGTGATTCAATCGCTGGTGGTGAAGTGGTATGGATTGATACGGATGAAGTTGTGATAATCAATGGTGATTCTGAATATCATTACCCTGTTGCCGGATTAGCTGAAGAAGAAAATGTTACTATGGAGTACAATTTAAGGAATGAGTTTTAAAATGAAGAAAATTCTATTAATACCAATATTATTTATGTTCAGTAATGGGTTAATAGCCCAAGCGAATCCCAGTACAATTTCTTCTCAGGAAGCGCTAAAACCAACCATGGTAAGAATCCATGCGGAAGATGCATATTTGCCGCATATTCTTTCTATCCTGGCCAAGGAAAGCGGTTACAATATTGTCACTGACCCCTCTGTGAATCGCCAGGATAAAATTTCCATTCATATGGATGATGTGCCCATTGAACAGGCGATCAACCTTGTGGTGCGCGCAGTGGGATTGAGCTACGAAATAGTGGGTAATTCATTCCTGATAGCTGAGCCAAAAAAACTCCTGGAAGAAGTGGGTATCACATCTCACGTTGTGGATTTGAAATACGCAGACGCAGCTGAAGTAAAAATGTTTCTGCAGGACTTGACAGACCAGATACAGGTTGATACCTCAGGCAATAAAATTCTTGTGAATGCATCACCGAAGAAAATAGCTGAAATAGAAGAAGTTATTCGTAAGATCGATCAGCCGGCTACCCAGATTATGCTGGAAGTACGCTTGATTGAAGTTGGCGTTGATGTGG
>CAZORD010000004.1:0-13531 GCA_964582455.1 uncultured bacterium
TCGGTATGGACTGTGTAGTATTGGATAAAATATCCGGAGAAGCCCTGGCCTTCGGACCGGGGCACCTGTCCAATACTGCAAAACCCGGAACAGAAGGTAACGTAGTCCTGGCAGGGCATCGGGACAGTCATTTTCGTAAGCTGAAAAAGATAAAGAAAGATGATCTTATAAAGTTGGAATCAGTTTTTGGATCATCATTTTACATTGTCATCGAGGTCACACCCGCTGCAGGAGATGATATTTACTGGACAGAAAACATTGGTGATGATGTATTAACCCTCATCACCTGCTACCCCTTTAATTATGTAGGCAAAGCGGAAGATAGGTACATCATAAGAGGTGAATTGATTGATCCCCGCCCAAAGGGATAGGATTTAAGCAAGAGGGGGCAAAATTGCCCCCTCTTTATTTAGATAACCTGACTATTTATTTTCAATCAATTTCCAGCAGGGTAGAATTTCTTCCATCACTCTTTTCACCGTATCCGTGTATTGGTCCAGATGATGATCAGTATAATACTCACTAGGTGCGTTTATTATTTCCTCATCTGGTACTAACTCATCTAATTCACAATCACCAGGCCAAGACATCGCGATATCTAACTGATATTTTGTCCAGTCCAGTGATTCTTCGAGTGCCTTTTTGAGTGCAATCAGGTTATTTATGTTTTGAAGATATGTCTCTAAGTGATTCCTTTCGACATGGGTCATTCATTCTCCAACTTATTGGGGGTTTTTATGGGTAATGTATTTGCTATACATTTTTATGGGGTGCGAAGTTCCTTGATTTCTAATTAATTACAAAGCAATCAATTGCCTGATTTATGGATTTTTTGTTTCTTCACTGGCTCGAAGCCCAGATTCAATGGCGCCATTCATGGAAGCCCCGCAAATGCGGGGTTTTTTATTAATTATCTAATTAATATTGTATATATATTGTTATAATAGTCACAATAATTACTAATAATAAGTAATAATATAAAAAACTATTGTTTAATTAATAAATATAGGTTATAATATAAGTAAATAAAGGATATAATATGCCTAGTTTAAAGGTTATTCAAGTCAATAATTTCATTCAAATATTCCTGCGGGAACACAGTCTGTCATCGATAACACCTGTGGAAATTGCTAGGGAACTGGAAAATGCTGAAATATTAAAGGACAGTCAATCCAGACCCGGGTTGCCGCTACGCAATCTTATCAGATCCGGCAGTATTGAAGGGGCCTGGCAGGATGGATCACGTCGGTGGCACATTGAAATGGTTGAAGAGCATGCTGAAAAATACAGCATCAGTCATGTGGCCAGTCTTTGCGGTTATAAAAGTGTACAGCCTATTTACAATAAGATCAATGATGGTACCATACCCTATGAAAAAGACGAAAAGGGTAACATTTATTTTATGAAGGATCGTGTGGACAAATGGATAGGTGATAACCTGAAAGTTCCAGCTGCCAAACCCAAATTATCAAAAATGGATATGATATCCCATATTAAGTCATTGGAAAAGTTTAATGATCTGCAGGAAACGAATGTGCAGAGCTTTATCAACCTGATCCAGAGTACTTCCAAAAATATTGATGACCAGGAATTGCGTGTGAAACTGGATCTGATCATAACGCTGATTGAATCGGATCTGAATACATGGCAAACCCACATTAAGAAAATAATTACAAACATAAAACAATCAACTGATAACAAGTAGGAGGACATACATGGTCAAAGATCAGTTACAGGCAATGTATACAACATTACTAAATAATCATGTTCAGCTTCTGGAGCTGCTGCATGAGGAAGCAAAGGACAAGGAGCTTAATGACAGCGATGATCTGTTTGAATATTTCAACCAACTCATGGTCTATCTAGGATCATTAAGAAAGTTGATCTTTTCACCGGAAGAGATAGCGGAAAAAGATCAATTAAAAAAAGAGCTCATGGGAAAATTGAGCATTCACCAGGCATAACAAATAGGAGGTATAAAATGAAATGGACAGCATGGAAACCATTTCCTGGACCGGATAAAATACGAGGTATTACAGCACCAAATGGTCCCGGTGTATATGAACTGAAAAATAAAGTAACAGGAGAATACGTTCTGGTGGGTATCAGTGTAGGTGTTCGCAGGAGAATGAAATCACTTATGCCGGCACCTTATGGTGTAGGCAGAAGGAATAACTACATGAAACGGCAATACGTTTTGGACAATTACCAGGATATTATCTATCGCACAATTTCAACCGCTTATAGAGTGGAAGCAGAGGATATTGAAAGGTCTCTGCTATATAGCGGTAAATACATCTATAACACATAAAAAAGAGAGGAACAATATGATTGATTTTAAAACAGAGGTGTATCCATTAATGCTGGAAAAGTTAGCTGAAAATAGACGCTATTTTACAAAAACAGACAATAATCCGAATTATGTAAAGGTAATCGGAGACATGGTTGAAGTGCGCACCATGAAAAGCAGTCCCAATTATGTGGAAATTCCATACGAAATGTTCGAAAAGACGTGGCAAATCCTAAAGGAGAAAGGCAGAGTAAAACAAAGTGACTTGAGTAAGGTTCATTATGTAAAGCGATCAGCTTTTATGCTCATTGCCTTTGATCTGTTGGATGAAGTTCAATACAAGGATTTCAGCAACTCTTTAGTGCTGAAAGATTGGTCCCCTGATCAATAATGGCTAATGATGAACATAGTTATGATAAAAGAACAGAACGTTTGACTCTTACAGACAGGGAATTGACAGATTTAATGAAGGATTACATTGATACAGGAGCTGTTATAAGCATTGCAGCTGTGTTTGAAGCTGTATTGATGTTATGGTGTCTTGATCTGATGAATGGTGATTGATTGAACCCCCGGGGGCGGTTTTTTATCCCTTTGTTTTGTCCGCCCCCTTTTTTCTTTCAAGTATGAAATTAGATAATATTTTCGATACCCTTCTTTATGGCACGTTCAGATGTGACAATTGCGGTCGACCGCATCCCTGGATGCAGAATATTTGGAAAAGCAGTTTATTCCCGAATTATAGATTCGGTTCGAAGAAATGCATGAAAGAATATGTGCGTGATAATAGAAAAAGATAATCTTTAAACACCGCAGTAGCGGGGTTTTTTGTTTGTGGACATTTAGGACTGGTGGGGTGTAATATTGCCATATGCGAATTATTTCTTGGAATATCCATAACAGAGTATCTTTGTGGGAAGAAGTTGCATCTCTTAACGCAGATGTTGCATTGTTACAAGAAGCACCTAAACCTCCAAAAATCATTAGCAGTCAATTACATATTATTTCTGATAATGTGTGGCATACGGCGAAGGGTAGGAAAGGTAATGTTAGACCTTGGCGTACCACAATAGTAGGTTTGTCAGATAATGTGGAAGTCAAAGGTAGAGTAACTAATCAAATAGGATTTACATCATCAAATGATTTTATGGTTAGTCGCCTAGGTACTGTCACTGTTTCAGATGTGACTTTAAAAAATCAAGAAGAAAAATTTATATTAGTATCAATGTATGGTATTTGGGAAAAAGCTGATATTTCAGCAAGCCAAAATTGGATTATTGCAGATGCATCAGTACATCGTTTGATATCAGATATATCATCTTTAATTGGTACCCAAACAGGTCACAAGATTATAGCAGCTGGTGATTTGAATATAATATATGGATATGCAGAAAATGGAAGCGAATATTGGGCAAAAAGATATGACACAATATTTTTACGAATGGAAGCTTTGGGAATTCCTTTTGTCGGTCCTCAGTATCCTAATGGTGAAAAAGCATTGGTTCGACCAAAGGAACTCCCGAAAGATAGTTTAAATGTTCCAACATATCGGTCCTCAATAAAAAAACCAGAATCAGCTACTCGCCAACTGGATTATGTATTTGCATCTGATATAATTCATAGTAGAATGAAAGTAACAGCATTAAATAGTATAAAAGAATGGGGCTTAAGTGACCATTGCAGGATTCTTATTGAAATCGTATAAAGCCCCGCAGCAGCGGGGTTTTTTGTTTTCCCTTATTTGTCCTTACATTCCAACGTGAGTATTAGTTATGCAACTATAAGGCTTTACTACCCATTTTTTTCTCCTAACTAGTAATCATATTAACCCAACTTACTTTGACGATGTCCATTAGAAAAATATTTACCTCTATTAGATTTTCAAGACTAAACATGGTCTTTTTCGGGATACTCTTTTTTTATTGTTGTCAAAAAACAGAAGAGGCATCAGTGAGAATAATTGGCGAAGATTCAGCAGTTTTGTTACCCATGTACTTACTAAAAGTAAAAGGACGAAGGGATGGATACTATGCCTATATTCATGCAAAGTTTGTTTCTGATAATCATTTTATCTCAAGTGAAGAACTAATTGTCCCTGACAGTATCATCATGGAGATTTCCATTAAGATTGGAGTACCGTCACAGCTTTCTTCTGGTAATTACCGATTGCACAAAAATAGACAATTGTTTAAAGGATCTGTGAGCTCATCTTATATATACTTTACAGGTGGCCAAGGTGGACTGCCAGGTTTTGGAGGTGACTTTCTCTTTAAAACATCAGGCGGAGCTTCATACAAAATCAATCTACCTCCAGCAGAGTTAAAAAGAAGGTGATATGAAAAGATGCGAATAGAATGGATTGGTTGTCAAATGTATGCAAAGGTTTGCACTAAGTTGACTTGAGATGCAATAAGAATGATACCTACAGAAGAATTTGACCCAGAGGGAAAACAACTATACATAGACCCAGAGGAATGTATAGATTGTGGAGCCTGTGAACCAGAATGTCCAGTTGAGGCAATTTTTGAAGAAACAGAGGTGCCAGCAGAATGGAATAAATACATTAAAATGAATTATGAGTTTTTTGGACAAGAGGCCCCGTAATGAAAACATTAAATATACATGACAAAGACCCAAATGAAATAAGTTCTTTGGTTGAACAGTTTATTGATACTGATGAAAGACCAATTCAGATAATTACTGATAATGAATTTTACTCTAAGAGAAAGAAAGTTGTTGTCGAGATTTTAATTAGAAAAAGAAAAGAGGAAGGAATAAAATTTTATTGTCTGTTTAATACACCATATATTACTTGGAGGATTTATGACTAAGTTTAAACCAGGACAAATTATGTTTCACAAATTGTTTCATTATAGAGGTGTAATACTAAAAGTTGATGAAACTTTCAAATTGACAAATGAATGGTATGATCTTATGGCAAAATCAAAACCACCCAAAGATAAGCCATGGTATCATATTATAGTAGACAATAAAACTCATATGACATATGTTGCCGAAAGAAATTTACAGCCGGATCATTCAAGTGAAAGTATTACACATCCTTTAATGACAATTTATTTTACAGAAGTTATAGATGGTATTTATCAAAGGAATCTGAATTGGGAAGGTGATGACCCAGTGCCGGTAGGAAATATTGGGTCTGCATAATATATTGATGAATATATTTAAAAGAATTATGAATATTTCGGACAAGAATCCTCATAGGAAAGAATAACATTGGCTGGATTAGAAATATCAGAAAATCAGAGTGACAAATATAGAACTGTTACTAATTATAAATGGTGGAAAAATAAGTCTAACAGAAAAGGACTACCGAAAGGACATCCTTTTATAGATAGAGAATATCCTGGAGCCTTAAAAGTAAAAAAAGATTCAATTGAGAAACCAGAAGATCCAAGCAAGAATATGACTGCAGAAGAACTGAAATAACCCCCACCCAAAGGATTTAAGCAAGAGCCCTGCAGCAGCGGGGTTTTTTGTTTCCCCATATTTGTTCTTACATTCCACTGTAAGTATAAATTATCTATTGTATTTAGAAGACTTAAAAAATAATGAATTTATTTTAAAAGAAAATTAAGAATTGTTAGTTTCATTTAGTTAAAAAGTATAATTTTGTTTAATAGTAAACATATAAATCCGTACTCGTTTTAGGAATAATCAATGTCAAACAGAGGTAAAGACCGCAGACATAAAGAACGTCGTAATGAAAAATTACCCGTGAATGATGAAAAACGGAAAATTCCAGAACGAAGAAGTGGAAGCGATAGACGCGAGGTTGAAGACCATCGGCAAAATTAGATTCTTAATTTTAGCAATTCATATTTAAATTCTATTAATAATATGTAAGCTAATAGCTGCATTATAGTAAAAATAACAAGAGGACAACATGCAAGAAGGAAAAGTAAAATTCTTTAACCAGAATAAAAATTACGGTTTTGTTGCCGGTGACGATGGTAAGGATTATTTTGTTCATTCCAGTGGTATTGCCCAAGGGATTTATCTCAAGGAAGGTGACAAAGTTTCATTTGAAGTCGTAGATGGTGAAAGAGGACCTAAAGCTGATAAGGTTGAGATTATAGATTAATCTGTTACCCATCTTAACGTTTTAGACTAAAGCCCTGTCCACCTGTTGGAGGATAGGGCTTTTTATTTTACAAAAGAAGAATATAACAGTCAATTTGATATAAAGAATCTAGTGTCTATATTCCCCTTACTATATTAAACTTTAAGAGTGATGAAAATGAAAAAACTGAAAATAAATAAAACCTATTATTCCCCAATATTTTTTTTCAATTTACTCTTCATTTCCTTTTTACAATCCCAAAGCATCATTGATTACTATTTATTAGGAAACAACACCACATTACTCCAAGGCACATATGCAGATGGATTAAGAACACCACGGGATCTGGATTTTAATAGAGTTCCCGGTAGAGAGAATGAACTTTGGGTTATTAATGAAAATAATACTGGTGGCCGTAATCATGGTGGTAGTACTGTAACGTATTATAATGCAGGCCAGGATAACCAGTGGGCTGAATATCGTCGCGATTCATATTCAGGCCATTTCATGCATACCGCAAGCGCTATCGCTATCAGTGAAAATGGGACCTTTGCCAATACCTTGGATGTCCAGGATGCGAATAACAGCGGCGGTTATTTTACAGGATGTACGCTGTGGGATTCTGATACGACCATCTATGCCCGGGTGAACCAAAATGGGCCGTTGCTGGGCAGTCATATTGATATGATCCACCAAAGTCCATACAGTGAAGGAATTGCCAGCGCGGGCGGAAATTATTACTGGCTCTTTGATGGATTTCACAACTCCATTGCTAAATATGATTTTGGGGCTCCTCATCCACAGGGGGGTGATGATCATTCAGACGGCCGTGTCTGGCGCCATGATGATTTATCTGTAAATAGGCAACCCGGTTTATCCAGTCATATGGAAATCGATCCAGTATCCGGTTGGCTGTATATTGCAGATACAGGCAATGAACGCATTCTGCGTATGGATCCGAACTCAGGGTCCATCGCCCAAAATCTTAATCCCTATGGTGAACAGTTGGCCGGCTATTGGCTCATGACAGGAACAGACTGGAATGTTGTAGCGGATTCAGGTTTGTCAAATCCCACAGGGTTGGATATTTATGAAGACAGGTTATTGGTCAGTGATTATACAAATGGCGATATCATTGTTTATGATATTTCCCAGGATCCGGTTGTTGAATTAGGCAGGATTGCAACAGGGTTAAACAATGAGATCATGGGGTTGAAAGTCAGTCCTGATGGGGAAATCTGGTATGTGTGCTCTAACGCTAATGAACTCTATCAAATAACGGTTACGGTTATATTGGTGGGGGATGTGAATGGAGACGGCCTTTATACTATAATGGATGTTGTGCTCTGTGCCCAATATGTCATTGGCTTGTCAGATATGAACGAAGATGAATTATACCGCAGTGACGTAAACTATGATGGTGAAATAGACGTCCTTGATGTGTTACACATTGTGGATCTGGTTATAAATTAATGTTAAAATAAAATGGAATCAATAAAATGAAAGAAAAGGAAATTGGCTATATTTCTAATTATTTTAAAAATATAAATGTAGCCATCATTGAAATGACAAAAGGCAGCCTGGAAACGGGTGACACGGTTCATTTCAAAGGTCATACAACCGATTTTACGACCACTGTCGCTTCCATGCAGATTGAACATGAAGCGGTTGAAAAAGTGAAGAAGAACGACAGCTTAGGTCTCAAAGTCAGTGAAAAAGTGCGCAAGACAGATAAGGTATATAAAGTTATCGATTGATGAATGGTGTAATGCTGGTTCATTTCAGCATTTTATGTTCGGCAATAGCCCTTAATCTGCTTGCACTTCTTCTTACACTTACCGTGAAGAACATCCAGGTCTGGCCGCCCCCCGGTAAAAATTCCTGGCAGTTTTGGTTCACGTGGGTTTCATTTGGGTATTTGATGGTGGGTATACCTGTTTTGGGAATTCTTGATTATGGTAGTTTAGGTTTGCCTGATACACCCAGGTTTATAAGTGCCGTAATACTGTTTTTGATTGCTTTGCCCGGCGGTTTAGCTGCAATTCGCCAATTGAGTTTCCAGCAAACGCTGGGCCTCAAAGGAGAATTCATTTCCAATGGCGTTTACAGCTATTCCCGCAATCCACAGTATGTAACCCATATAGTACTGATCGCGGCGGTTGTCCTGACAACAAATTCTATTTTGGCGCTGTATATTGGTGTACCATATGCACTCTGGTTTATCCTGGCGCCCTTTAGTGAAGAACCATGGCTCAAGAAGCAGTTTGGTGAAACATATACAACCTATTGCCGGCGTGTACCCCGGTTTTTTGGTTTACCAAAAAAAGAAAGGAAATAAAACTTATGAATGAAAACACAACTGATAATGCGGGTGTAATTACGATACCACCCTTTATATATATCATTGGTCTACTTATTGGCCTGTTAATCCACTATTTTTATCCTTTGGGGTTTTTACCGGAAAATTTGTCAATATGGATCGGCGTGCCCTTAATGCTGATAGCCTTTCCCATAGCGGTTATGGCTTTTAAAACGTTTAAGAAGGCAGAAAATGACCCGGCTGTACGTACACCTACCACTACAATTGTTTCTGTTGGCATTTACCGCTTGACAAGGAATCCCATGTATCTTTCGATGGCAATACTTTATCTGGGAATTACCTGCTGGGTTAATTCACTGTGGAGTTTATTGTTCTTGATCCCAGTATTGATCGTTGTGAACGCTGGCGTAATCAAACGGGAAGAAAAATATTTAGAGGAAAAATTTGGTGAGGAATACCTGCAGTACAAGTCTAAAGTAAGGCGCTGGCTTTAAATTATAGATATTAGGAAAGCTGTGATTAAACAAACGCAATTAATAATAATTATCAATATTGTCGGCGGTGCATTGGTGTTGGGCGGCTACGCGTGGGGCTTAATTACTCATCCGGAAACACGAGCTGGACTTTGGGGCGGCATACCTGAAAGCTGGAAAGTGTATTATACTGTATCGATGTTTTTAGCAGCCGCTGGGTACTTGACTTTTTTCTACTATATTGTTTTTGCCGAGGGTCAAACCGTCAAACCGTTCAATGGTGCTTTCGATCTGAATTTTTTCACTGTGCTGTTTGCCATCTATCTTCTCCTCGCTGCTGCCTGGATGGCAACAAAAGAAGCAGAACTGATAGAAGGCGATGAAGAGGTGTAATGATTGGTGAGCGATATTTGGTAGCATGGTGAGTGGTTCGAAGAATGTTATTCTTTTTATTATTGATTCTGTTATTTTCCCCAATGGCCATGTCTGCAGAACAAAAGGATGAAAGCTTACCCCTAAACATTCACCCTCCGGAATGGATCGTCGCTGACTGGCTGAATTCTGAACCATTAACCCTAAAGGAACTCCAAGGCCAGGTCGTTCTCGTCCGCTGGTGGACGGGTCCCGCGTGTCCTTACTGCATTAACTCTGCAGCTGCTTTAAACGAGTTCCATGATTTGTATAAAAATGAAGGCCTGCAAGTATTGGGATTTTACCACCATAAATCACCATCACCTTTTGATCAAAACACTGTCAGGGAATACGTAAAAAATCTGGATTTCAAGTTTCCTGTGGCAGTGGATCATGATTGGAAAACTATCAAAGCATGGTGGCTGCAGGACGACCGCAGGAAATGGACCTCTGTTTCTTTCTTACTAGATAGAAAAGGATTGATTCGTTATATCCATCCCGGGGGGCAATACGTAAAAGGGGATGGAGTTTATGAAAAAGTGCAGCAGGAAATAGAAAAATTGTTAATGGAAAAATAATGGCGAATTACAGATTGCAACGATCATTCTTTATAATCATTTTCTCATTATTTTTACTGCCCGCCGCAGTAGAGGCAAAGCTCAATACTAAAAATGTAATACTGATCACCTTGGATGGCATTCGCTGGCAGGAAATTTTCTATGGTGCTGACAGCGCTTTAATATTTAGTAAAACATTCACCAAAGATAGCGCCAGGATTGTAAACCGTTTTTGGGATGATGATGAGCACCGGCGCCGGCAAAAATTGATGCCTTTTTTCTGGAGTACAATTGCTGATCATGGACAGCTGGTGGGCAACGTGCAAAAGGGAAGTTCTGTGGAGTTGAAAAATCCTTATTGGTTTTCCTATCCCGGGTACAGTGAAATACTCGTGGGTTATGTGGATTCCACCCGCAACAGTAATGCCAGGGAAAATAATCCAAATATCACTGTACTGGAGTATATCCATAATCAGCCGGGTTTTAAGGGGCAAGTAGCAGCATTCTGTTCCTGGGATGTGTTTGACTACATTATCAATGAGGAGCGGTCCGGGTTTATCGTTAATTCCGGTATGGAAAAGTTTGAGGAACCTTATGGCAGTCAAAAGGCTAAATTGCTCAATGAGCTCATTTCCCAAGTGCCTGTGCCCTGGGGATCCGTGCGCTATGATGCTTTTACCTACCACTATGCACTTGATTACCTGCAGCGCCATAAACCCAGGGTTTTGTATATCGCCTTTGATGAAACAGATGAATATGCCCACGAAGGAAAATATGGTCAATATTTAAACGCAGCAAATGCACTAGATGGATTTATTAAAAATATTTGGGAATGGACCCAACGTGACTATCGCTATAAAAATAAAACAACATTGATCATTACCACCGATCATGGGCGGGGTCAAGACCCGATCGATTATTGGCGCCACCACGGTAGTGACGTGCAAGGGGCTGAAAAAGTGTGGCTCGCGGTGCTGGGGCCGGATACGCCTGCTTTGGGTGAAACAGAGAATATGGAAACTCTTTACAGTTCACAAATAGCAAAAACCATCAGTACACTACTTGGTGTAGAATATATCAATAAAAATGCTGTGGGTAATGTTATTGAAAGAATAATTCGTGAATAAATTATATTCAGTGTATATTTGCAACTATTGGACTCAAAATTGAAACGTACTTTCATATTTTTTACTATTGCAATTACGTCCATGTGCTGGGGACAATCAAACATTAATACAAACAACACTTACATTGTCACAGCCAATTTCAATGTGGAAGGTATGTTGATAAAAGGCGGTTTTCTATGAATGGGTTGACCAAACAATATTGGTAAAGCCCTGGATGGGCTGAAAGGGATAGAAAAACACAGTTTTGACACTAAATCAAGACTTTTTACTGTTGATTTTGATTCCACGCAAGTAAAAGCAGGATTAATTAAAACAGCTGTCGAAAAGGCAGGAAAATTCAAATTGATCAATTGGCAAATAATTCCTGCTCAAAACAGTAATAAAATTGAAACCGAGGAGTAAATTATGAAAAACTTAATAATATTGATCATTCTTTCAAGTGCAGTCTACTCCCAATCATTGGGCGGTGACATACTGAATGAATCTCCCTTAACGCCCATACCGGAAGAAATGACCTTCGAAGAATACCGTGATATGAACCGCCGTTTGACTATCGGCATAGCGATGTCATCCATACCCATACCAGGCTTAATTCACGATTATGCCGGTGAAAAGAAAACGGCAAAGCGTATTCGCAGGGTGGCATTAGGCAGTATAGGCCTGATCATCGCCGGAGCCGCCATGAGCAAAGATGATGAAGGCGAATGGCCAAAATCAAAATACCAGGTGCTTGTAGAAGGGGAAGGGGACAATGAAATGCATTACGCAATGATTCCAACAGGCATGGTTGGCAGTGATGTAGCTTATGATCTGAAACCACTCCATCGTGAAGGCGGCGGCGGATCAGGTGGCTTGCTGGTCATTCTGGGCGTCGGCCTACTTGTAGCTGATGTTATCTATGATGTGTATTGCGGGGCCAGGATCATAGAAGAAAAACGGGATGCTGTGCGCTTTAAATATGGCAAGCAACTTAATTTCAGTTACGCACCGGAAATGAATTTGAAAAATAATTATGCTGGCGTTAAAATGACTTATAATTTCTAACCATTAATCCGGAGTAAAGATTATGAAGAAACTAATCTTATTCAAATAAAATAGGGAAAACCCTCAACCTCCCCCAGAAAAATTATAAGTCGAAGAGAATTAGTTTAAAACTATCCGGTCATTAATAAAGACGATTTGCAGCTTTTGCAGCATTAAAGGCGATTTCAATTCTTTTCGTTTAATTGTCTTTTTGATAAAATCATAAACAAGTAAATCCAGTAAATAATAATTTGGGTGCTCCAGGTGTTCTTCAAATATTTCTATATCCATACGCCTGCGCTTTTTTAAATCATCCCAAACTGCAACATAGTACTTTTCAAACTCCTGTAAAGATTGCTTTGCATGGTGATTAAATCTATCATATTCATCGATAAGCCAATGTTCTTCATCATTGGGATCATACATATTATCCTTAATCAATTTCTTGACTAATGCTTCAACTTTAGCTTTACTGCCATTATATTTCTCTTTTGTCATTAATTAATAGTCCATTTAAGTAGTAATATATTCATAAGTATAATAATAAGAAAAATAATAAACTCAAATACCCAATTGACTCCATTGCCCTGTTTTTAATTTAAGGGCTACATTCACTACTACAATCAAAATTATATATGTCAAAAAATCATAAAATTGAAACAAAGCTCATTCATGCCGGTGAACCCAAGAAACGCTATGGCGGTGCTGTGAGCATGCCCATTTTCCAATCGTCTACTTTCGAATTCGGAGGTGAGACTGATTACCATGAATTAAAATATATTCGCCTGAACAACACTCCCAACCATAAAGTCCTCCATGCAAAACTTGCCGCCCTGGAAAATGGCGAAGATGCGCTGGTAACCGCAAGCGGGATGGCCGCCATTTCAGCGGCGCTCTTGGCCTTTCTTAAATCCGGTGATCATTTTCTGGCCCATGAATCTCTTTATGGCGGAACCCACGATATTATCAATAAGGATTTTCCGGATTTGGGTATTAACTGTGATTTTATTGATGGCCTCCAACCCGAAGGATGGGAAGCAAAGCTGCGCCCTGAAACAAAACTGATCTATGTGGAAACAATCACCAACCCGCTTTTAGATGTGTTGGACCTTAATGCTGTAGTGAAATTTGCCAAAGAACATAATCTTCTCTCCCTGATTGATAATACATTTGCATCGCCTGTGAATTACCGACCCTTGGAACACGGCTTTGACTTATCCCTCCACAGCGCCACAAAATATTTGAA
>CAZORD010000004.1:13631-76700 GCA_964582455.1 uncultured bacterium
GACCCTTGGAACACGGCTTTGACTTATCCCTCCACAGCGCCACAAAATATTTGAACGGTCATACAGATATTGTTGCCGGGGCAGTTATTGGATCGGAAGAATTGGTAACCAAGGTGCGCCACAAACTGAATCACCTTGGAGGTTCACTGGATCCCAATGCCTGTTTCCTCATGCACCGCGGGATGAAAACGCTGGGTATTCGCATGGAACGCCAGAATAGCAATTCCCTGGCTGTGGCCAGGTTTCTCGAATCACATGAAAAAGTAAGAAACGTAAACCACCCCGGTCTGGAAAGCAGTGCCAGTTACATTCGAGCTAAAAAACTTTTGGATGGTGTCGGCGGTATGGTGAGTTTTGAGATCAACGGTAATGTTGTTGATGCAGACAAGTTTATATCACATTTAACATTATTCATCAATACACCCAGCCTTGGTGGAGTGGAATCGTTGGTCACTCGACCTGTACAGACGTCCCATTCCGGAATGTCACCTGAAGAGCGATCTGCCGCTGGAATCAAGGATAAACTCATTCGCCTTTCCATCGGTATTGAAGCAGAAGAGGATTTGATTGCTGACCTGGAACAGGCGTTGAATAAAATTTAATGCCGGTAGCTCCAGCCCTTGATAAACCCGGTGCAGGCTTGCCCTGGTATGAAACATTTTACCTGCGCTATGTAACCTTCCCCAATTATTTTCGCACTATGACGTGGCATTCGGCAGTGGAATTATTTCATGAAGAGGGGAAAAAAATTAATTCTCTTGTTAATCCGCTGTCTGATGAGCAATTATTAACACCAATACTAATCAATCGTTTGCGCGGGATGGAAGACAGTTCCCGTAACTGGTCTCCGGCCATGACAATGGAACATTTAATTATGACTGGAAAAGATTTTAAGGATGCTATTATTCATTTGAATGAAGGGAGAGTCCCTGAAAGAAATGTAAATATCGCTAAATATAAACCATCTCCTGAAATCGGGCGAGAAGTTATTTGGCGATTCAAAGGCTTCCAGGATGAATTCATCACCGTAATGAGCGATGAGCGTTACCACCGCAGTTCAGACATGAAATTTCGTCATCCCTGGCTGGGGCCGTTGAATTCATTCCAATGGCTATGCCTTGCAGCAGGGCATCAATATTTGCACCGCACGCAAATAAAGAAAATATTGGAAAAATAAAGCTCTCCTCCCGATCATCGGGAGGAGAGCTTTTTGCTTCAGTTATGGAGTAAGGGCATGGGAGAGGATCAATGAATCCTGGCCTTCAGCAAGATTAAGAGATGGATTCGTTTCATCCACATTTTGGACATTTTCTTCAGCCGTATTGGTTGAATACTGATTCCCATTCCAGGTAAAGACCTGGCCGGGGCCCAGAACTTCCCGTGCAATGGCATAGGCCTGTGCAAAAGGTATCACCTTTGGTGCTTCCAGAGTGACAACCTCTTCTTCCACCCATTCAATAGCATTCGACTCTTCAACCAGCACTTCTTCAACAAGTGGTGTTGTTTCAGTCAAATCAGCCGGAACGGATGATTTGTGTTGAATGTAAATCGCAGTAAATACAACCACTGCAAACGTAAGAGAGATAACGAATGCTCCCTTTGAGCTGTTATCATTTTGTTTCATGGCGTGCTCCTTTCTTTGAGTTTACGCTTGTGATCTGGGGCTTGTACGCCATGGTTTTATGAACGGTTCCGGAAAATAATCTCAACCACCCCTAACTCTCCTACTTACAATAACGAGGGGAATGCATCAACCAAAAAATATTAGTATAGTCATCCCGAACTGACGAAGGAATGTGAGGGATCTACTGTAGTTCATTATTCACACCAAATTTGTAAAAAGTTCAAAAGTGTAGATTCCTCTCCATTCACATGTGAATGGGATTCGGAATGACAATGAAAAGAAAAGGCGACTGCGCTTTGATCACAAGCTCCCAAAGAAAGGGACAAGGCAGCCGCCATGGTGTTGGAATTTACGTAATCTTAACGATCTTGATGCGCATTGTAATCATGTGAATTATATAATACCAAAGCAGCGCTAATGCTATATTAACGATAACATAATACGGCCAAGGGCCGAAAAGCTTCATGATCTCAATGGAAGGAAACCGCAAATCCAAAATATTCTGGTCAAAAATCAAATTATATATGGCAATAAATCCAGCGTAAGCCAACATGGCTTTTAAAGCAGTCCAGACAGCATCCCAATTGAGTAACCGTCCCTGTTTTATGAATAAAATCGTTAATGCAAGGGGCGCGGAATGTTTTAGAACGAATCCAGCCCAGGATAAGGGATAGGTTGCCAATGGCGGGCTTACAGGATTGGGCCAGATCATGAGAGTTAGCAAATCCCCCGTCCAGGCGAAGTAAAAAAAGATTTCGAAAAATTTCTGATTAAACTTGAATGAAAGCACGAGACCAAAAACAGCAGTTAAATTGCATAACCATAATAACAAATGGGGGTTATGCTCAATATTATACCAGCCGGTGGTAAGCAAAGCATAAATGATTGCAGCCTGGATGGAATAGATGACCTGTTTTTCTTTTTTAACGGCACCCCAAAATAAAGCGAGGGAGACCAGAAATGTGAGTATTGGAATGATCAGAGTATATCCTTAAAGCAGTCCAAGGCTTCGGGGTTCGCCAGGGCATCCTTGTTGGTGACTTCTTCACCATGGATCACTTTTTTTACAGCTAACTCAACTTTTTTTAAATTGATCGTATAGGGAATATCTGCTACTGATCGAATGATGGACGGGACGTGTCGCGGAGAGCAATTCTTTCGAATTAATGATCTTATTTTTTTCATCAATTCTTCTGAAAGCTCATGATCATCTTCTAATTTCAAAAATAAAGCCACCTGTTCATCCCCCTCTTTTTGAACACCCACCACCAAACTATCTGCAATCTCATTCATTTTTTCCACCACGCGATAGATCTCCGCTGTACCTATACGGACTCCCTGGGGATTTAATGTGGCATCGCTGCGGCCGAAGATAGTAACACCGCCATGGTCATTGATCTCAATATAATCTCCATGATACCAAATACCGTCAAATTGATCAAAATAAGCATTATGGTAATTTTGCCCTTGGGGATCATTCCAAAAATAAATAGGCATGGAGGGGAATGCTTTTTTACAAACCAATTCCCCTTTTTCATTGCGCCTGGATTGTCCTTCAAAATCAAAAGCATCTACATCCATGGCCAGCCCGCTGCACTGCAGTTCGCCCCGATAAACCGGCAGCATGGGACTGCCTCCGGCAAAACAGGAAATGATGTCCGTACCACCGGAAATAGAGGCTAACTGCACATCTTTTTTTACATCACGGTACACGTAATCAAAATTCTCCTCCATTAGCGGTGAGCCGGTAGATAATATCAAACGGGTTTTTGAAAGATCATTTGTCTGTATCGGTTTATTACCAGCTGCTTCACTGGCCGCAATGAATTTGGCACTGGTTCCAAAAACAGTGGTGCCCAGTTCTTCGGCCATTGCCCACATGGCATTTGAGTCCGGGTAGAATGGCGCTCCATCGTATAAAGCCAGTGTTGCCCCAATGGCCAAGTTGCTCACCAGCCAGTTCCACATCATCCATCCGCAGGTGGTGAAATAAAAAACCGTATCATCTGCACTGATATCGCAATGCAGCCGCAGTTCCTTTAAATGCTGGAGTAATGTACCCCCGGCGCCGTGGACGATGGATTTTGGCAATCCTGTGGTACCCGATGAATACATAATATAAAGGGGATGGTCAAATGGTAATTGTTCAAATTCAATATTTTTTGCATCATTTTCAATAAAATCTGAAAATAATATGCCGTTGCTGATAGAACTTAAATCAGAATCTTTTGCACTGTATGGAATAACCACCACTTTTTCCACGCTGGGCAAGTCCTGTAGTATACCTTTCAGTTTTTTCAGGGAATCGTGGGTTTTACCATTATAAAAATATCCATTAGCCGCAAATAGGACTTTGGGCTTGATCTGGCTGAAGCGGTCCAACACACCCTTGATCCCA
Organism: uncultured bacterium; assembly: GCA_964582455.1. GTDB lineage: Bacteria > Fidelibacterota > Marinisomatia > Marinisomatales > TCS55 > UBA2126. Next base: position 17,654 of record CAZORD010000004.1, read on the forward strand.
AAGTCCGGGGAAGAGGATGACCAGATGGCACCAATGGACGTGGCTGCTAGCATGGCTATGATACTTTCAGGCATATTTGGGACAAACCCTGCCACGCGGTCACCTGTTTGTACTCCAGCGTCTTTCAGGCCTTGGGCTGTTTTAGCTACGGCAATGTATAGGTCTTTATACGTGAGTTCACGAACAGGTTGTCCTTCTCCCTTAAAAACGATGGCTGTTTTATCATCTCTCCTCCGCAGAAGGTTTTCAGCAAAATTCAGACGGCTGCCGGAAAACCATTTTGCTCCAGGCATTTTGGAAACATTATCTACAACCTGCGTATAAGGTTCTGCATGAATAATATCAAAATAATTCCAGGCATCGGACCAGAAATCAGGGATCTGGTTAACAGACCAGTCATGAAGATCCTGATAGGTTTCAAGATTTAGCCCATGATTCATGTTGATGTATTCTTTAAATTTAAACATCTGAGAGCGCTTAATTTGCTCAACAGACGGCTGCCACATGATTTTTTTCATCTGTAATCAGTTTAATTAACAGCGAAAAATAACAGACTTTAAGCACATAAACAGCATACGATTCTGTAAATGAAAATTGCATTCTTAACTGCCGGCGGACTGGCGCCTTGCCTTGCGGCGTCCATTGGCGCCCTGATCAGGGAATACCATGCCAAGGAACCGGACGCCGATCTCATTGGATATTTAAACGGCTACCGCGGACTGTTGTTGGGAAATTCAATACCATTTCCTGATAATGCCCATGAAGATGCGGATACACTCATGCAATTCGGCGGAAGCCCCATTGGCAATAGTCGCGTTAAACTAACCAATGCAGAGAATTGTATAAAGAATGGTTATGTACAAGCAGGTGAAAATCCCATTGAGGTTGCCGCTGAACAGCTGAAAAAAGACGGTATTGATATTCTCCATACCATCGGCGGTGATGACACCAATACCATGGCTGCGGAATTGGCAAATTATCTTGAGAGTTGTGGACACAATTTGACTGTGGTGGGATTGCCCAAAACAGTAGACAATGATGTATACCCCATAACCCGTTCCCTGGGAGCTGATACAGCTGCAGAACAAGGAGCCATCTTTTTTGAAAATATCGCCAATGAGAATACAACCAGTACACGTCAACTGTTGATTCACGAGGTCATGGGCCGCCATTGCGGCTGGCTCACGGCAGCTACAGCCAAAAAATATCGAGAGCGGCTCGATTCAAAATCTTTTGTGGATGCCATGCTGATCTCCCGCAAGCGTTGGGATGTTGATGCTGTTTATATCCCCGAAGAAGAACTTGATTTTGAAAGTGAATGTACTCGCTTGAATAAACGTATGGATGCAAAAGACGGTGTAAATATTTTCTTGAGTGAGGGCGCCGGGGTAGACGCTATTATAAAGGAAATGGAGGCCAAAGGTGAAGAAGTCCCCAGGGATGCCTTTGGACACGTACGGCTGGATGAGATCAACCCCGGGCAGTGGTTTGCGGAGCAGTTTAAAGTGAAATTAAACGCTGATAAAGTTCTGGTGCAGAAAAGCGGATATTTTGCTCGGTCAGCAGCGCCCAATGAATATGACTTGGCATTAATCAAAAAATCTGCAGTTTTAGCGAGTGACTGCGGTTTAGAGGGAAAAAGCGGTGTCGCCGGGTTGGACGAAGATAAAAACAATGAAATGAGTCTTATAGAATTTAACCGCATAAAAGGCGGTAAACCTTTTGATACCGGCAAAAGTTGGTATCAACAACTGAAACAAGATATAAAAAGAGGATAATATGGAATTGAATTCATTACAGGAAATTGCTGCAGCAATGGTCGCCACTGGGAGAGGGATTTTAGCAGCAGATGAAAGTACACCTACATGTGCCAAGCGCTTTGAAAGCATCGGAGTAGAAAGCACGGAAGAAAACAGGAATGCCTACCGCAATTTGCTGTTAACTGCACCGGGGATGGAAGCATACATAAGCGGAGTCATCATGTTTGATGAAACACTGCGTCAATCAACCTTGGAAGGGAATGTTCCGTTTCCTGAACATTTAACATCGCAGGGAGTGGTGCCCGGAATCAAAGTAGATATGGGCGCCAAAATATTAGCTAATTCACCTGACGAAAAAATTACAGATGGATTAGATGGTTTACGAGAACGGTTGATAGAATATTATGGCATGGGCGCTCGGTTTGCAAAATGGCGCGCTGTTATCACCATTGGTGAAAATATTCCCACTCATTACTGTATTGCCACAAATGCCCATGCATTAGCCCGTTATGCGGCATTGTGCCAGGAGCAGGGCATAGTACCAATCGTAGAGCCGGAGATTTTAATGGATGGAACACACACGATTGAAGAAAGCTATGACCTCACTATCGAGACACTGCATACAGTCTTTTATGAATTAGCATCACAAGGTGTCCAATTGGAAGGTATGGTACTTAAGCCAAACATGGCTTTGTCCGGTTATGCATGTGCCACACAAGCATCTGTGGAAGACGTTGCTGAAATGACAGTGGATTGTTTTATGAATACCGTTCCGGCAGCGGTACCGGGCATTGCTTTTCTATCCGGCGGTCAAAGTGATGAACTTGCCACGGCGCACCTGAATGCCATGAACCAGATTGATGGCAAGCCATGGAACCTTACCTTTTCGTACGGACGTGCTTTACAGGCGCCTGCATTGAGTGCGTGGGGCGGACGTGCTGATAATGTTCCTGCGGCCCAGGAAGCATTTTTGAAAAGGGCTAAACTCAACAGCCTGGCAACCAAAGGTGAGTATTCTACGGATATGGAATAATCGTTGATTTAAAAAGAAAATTTCATCCCCGCTACATTAGTGGGCTCCCACTCTCCATTTTTCAAATCATTCTGCTGCAGGAAATACACCGCCGTTTTCATAAATGAAATACATTTAAACTCTACCCCGACAAAAAAGCGGTTGCGGTTCAATTCTCTTTCTTCCATATCATAAAAGATCTCATCCGCGACGTAGGGGATAAGTTTTAATGGCGAAAAGCCATTACCGAGTTTTATCGAAACCATATCACGGTTGCGTATAACCGGGTCCTTATCCTGTTTCATGCGGTATTCAAATCGGCTCCTGGCAGAAACTCCTAATGACCCGAATTTCATTTTTGTTGAAAGTGTACCATGGGGACGGTGTTCCTGTTTCCAGGCATCATCTTTCAATTCAAATACTTTTCTAATGTTTAGGCTTAATTTGAAATTAGCTATTAATGGAAAGGATAATCCAATATCACCATGATAGTATTTCAACTTCTTACCCATATTGAATGAACGGAAATCGCCCTCAATTGAATAGGTCACCGTTTCATTCAATGGCTTGGAAATTTTAGCCGCCTGCCAGAGTTCAGGCTGATCTGCAATTAATAAAAATGGAACTGCAAGGTAGAATAAAATTTTCTTCATAATAATACTGTTATTATTTGTTCCAATTCTTGAAGGGGTTGGCCGCCAGGTTAGCATTATAATATTTGGGGTCATGGGTTACTTCTTTTCCAATCCAATCGGGCAATTTGAAAGGTTGATCTTCCTCTTCCAGCTCAATCTCTGCGACTACCAACCCGCTATTTTCACCCAGAAATTCGTCAATTTCCCACTCATGATCAAATGGACAAATTGTAAACCGTACTTTTTCAATGAGCGGTTTGATGCAAAGTTTATCCAATAATATTTGCGCATCTTCCACGGGTATTTCATATTCATACTCAATGCGGGTTAATTTAGTCTTGAGTGCTTTAATGGTCAGCCAGGCCTGGTCGCCCTTGATCCGCACGCGAACAATTCTATGTTTATCCGCACTGATGTAACCTTGAACACAATGCTGCCCCGAATTCGGCCGGGGCCAGTCATTCCGGACAAGAAATTTGCGTTCGATCTCCAGTTTCATTTTTTCCATATTCCAATAAGCACAATGGAAATTAACATACCTGGATAAAAGGGTTCAATATCCACGGGATACTGACCGATTATTTTTCCATAATAAAACCAGGAAACAGCGGTTATGACCGGTATTAATAATGTGGGAGTTATTTTGCGGTCTTTTAATTTTATATTGGTGAAGGTCATAAGAAAAGGAAGCAGGATGCCTGGGACAATGATGGAGCCGATAACATACCACAGTCGGACAATTGAAGGAATGCTTATAGCCAGCAGTACAGCAATAAATGCCATGACCACCAACCCTTTGCGGATATAATCCTTTTCATTGCCCTGTTCTTCTTTTCGCTGAATCCGCAACAGGATATCTCGTCCAAACGTAATTGCAGATATGAGACCGTTGGAATCGATGGTGGACATGATAGTGGAAAATAAACCCACCAGGAAAATGCCATACACAAACGGAGGGAGGATACGTGAAGCCAGTTCAGGATAAGCCATGGCAGCTTCCTGATTTGGAAATATTGCCACAGCATATAGGCCAGTAGTGACGGTAAGAATATCGAAAATGAACCAAAATCCAATAGCAATCAAGATTCCTTTCTTTGCAATAGCGGGTGATTGGGCAGCTGCTGTACGCTGGTAAAAGCCGGGATCTATGAATGTCCACAGGGCTATAAAAAACCATACAAGTATATATTGAATTGAATGACCACCGGTAGGATCAAAATATCGATCCGGTAGAGTTGAAATAAGTGTAATTGGAGCATCACTGAGTCCCCAGGCAAAGGCAAGCAATAAAATAAACCCGGTAAACATAAATATGAATTGCAGGATGTCCGTGCGCACGACAGATCGGAATCCGCCGTACCATATATAAACCAGGCTCAACCCCGTGGAAATGAGGATTGCTGACTGCAATGGCCAGCCGATGGTGTGCTGTAATAGTATTCCTAGACTCAATATGTAAGGCGCAGGCGATGCGAGTATTAGAATCAGCAAGGCGCTGACTATCCCGGCATTATGTCCAAAATGGTGCTTAAAATGGTCTGGTATGGAGCGATGGGGAAGATTTCTGATTCGTGGTGCAAGAAAAACTGCGAACAGTAAACCAAATACATAATACGGCAATGCAAAAATAAACCATGTCTGGATACCATAATGATAGGTGTTTTCGCCCACACCCAAAATTCCGCCGTACCATGTTGCCACGAGTGTCGCCACGAAACCTGGCAGGCTTAATTTTCGTCCGGCCAGGATAAAATCTTTATCATTATCCTTTTTGGATGATTTATAAAAGCCAAGCCAAAGCAGCAGAACAACATATCCGCCAATGGCTAACCAGTCTAAATAATTCATTTTTTAATTCACCTATAGATTATCAGATGGTAAAAGTGAATAAAAAATCAATATTAATATAAAACCCCTTTGTGTTTCCCCTATGACAGGGGAAAAAGATAGGTTTTAAATTATGAACCCTTTGTTGATCTCCCCTGTAAAAGGGGAGAAAAAAAGAGGGGTTATTAATATTGGGAAAAGTATCAAAAATCATGAGCATATATTATACTAAAATGAAATTATGTTTTCAAAATTGAAATATTAGAGACTTTATATATGATTGATAAAAAGCCAAATTGGGTGGGACGTGTCTATAGAAAATTCATTGCCTTCAGCTTCATTGCTGATACCGTTGCAGGCTGGGGGAAATGATTCACAATTCAAAGCGTATTTCAGTCCTGTAGTCGTAATGGACTCAACAGGATCAATGGCAACAATGGAAATTTGCTGGCCTTTTATAGATGGAAACGACCGTTTTCCTTTGCAGCAATAGATGGACGCGTAATCTGATACAAAATGGATATTCATCTTTTCGGAAAATTCTGCTAGTACATGCAGGTTCCCCAAACTATGGTCTTCCCGTTTTCCCATGGCTCCCAAAACAACAACTTCATGCAAATCATTGAGGAAACACCACTCCAGTGTTTTTTGCAGATCAGTTCTATTTTGGCCAGGAACTTCAACCCAAAGACCTTTGAATTTATTTTTATTTAGACTTGTTGAGTCCTGGTCACCTATGATAACATGGGGAGTCCGATCAAATTGTAATAAAGCGTCAGCACTACCGTCCGTACAAATTACTGTTCCTGCTTCATCAAGGTTTTGCAGTGGAATGATATGCGCCGGAAAACGTCCGTTTGCCAAAATGACGATTGGTGATTGAAAAGATGCTGCCATAAGAAACTAAAATTACATTTAACTAATAGTAATACATTGAGTTTAATAAATTTGCATCTAAAATATCGATGATTATATGAAACCACTATTGACTCTTATTTTTGGTTTATCCATTTTAAGTGCTGATCTTATTCAGCCCGCAAATAACAGCACTTTATTTCATACGTATGTCCAGTTCGAATGGGAACAGGTACCAAGTGCTGATCGATATCAACTGATGGTTTCCAATAATGATAGTTTTTCAGACGTTATTATTAATGTTACCGACCAAACATTGATCTACATCGATAGAGAAAATATTGAATGGAGCTCGCAATATTATTGGAAAGTCCGTAAACATAATTTGGATGGTGACTTGGGTTCCTGGTCAGATGTATTTACGTTTACTACAGCCGAGCAAAAATCTAATGTAAGCACAACTTATAATGATGCATCACAGATAGCTGAAGGCGTTACGATTTTTGGCTCCTTTTTCAATTATTACAGCGCTGTAGTGGATGTCAATGGCGAAGAAATATGGAATTCCGGGGATGTCGACCTGGTTTTTTATAATACCAATGAAGATGGCGATCTGTTCGGCTGTTACCTTGATAATTCTTCCGACAACAACCTGCCGGGAGTGGAGTTTGATATTGCGAGCCAGTTTCTTTGGGAGGAGCCCAATGATGAATTTCTCCACCATGATCTGATCCAATTACCCAACGGCAATTATATGGGCGTAATATCCACAACGGAAATTGGCCCTATTCCCATCGGCAGCTGGACATCATTATTCCAGGGGCTAGGTTATATAGCCGATGGAGTCACGCCGGAATTTCCCTGGATAGGTGATAAGATCGTGGAATGGGACAAGGATACGAGGGAGGTGGTCTGGAGTTGGAATGCATTTGATTATTATGATATGCAGGATTATGATGATATTGGCGGAACGTGGGACCAGGCTTTTATTGACCAGCAGTACGATTGGACCCATGTAAATGCTATTACCTTTTCTGAAGATGAAAATACCATTTACATTTCAACGCGGCACTTATCGAGAATAACCAAAATTGATTATGTGAGCGGGGATGTTGTTTGGAATATGGGCCATGAGTTTCCTTCGGGCGATGTGAATTTTGGCCACGATTTGGGTTTCAGTTTTCAGCACTGTATTCAAGTCCTGGAAAATGGCAATATTGTTATTTTTGATAACGGCAATTTGAGTGAGATCTTTTTAGGGACGGATGAGCCTACCTCCCGAGCTATCGAGATTGAAATCAGTAATGATGGGAACACTTTTGATGCAGATATTTCCTGGGAATATGTTTTGCCTACAGATTTATTCGGCTTTGCCTCGGGCAATGCTCAAAAACTGGAAAACGGGAATGTTTTGATCACCACGGTCGGCGGCGGCGGAACTTCATTGGAAGTGAATACCAATGGCGAAATTGTCTGGGAGGCGGACCTTAATTTAACTTTACCCAATGGCGCAGTGTATCGGGCCATGCGCATTCCGGGAATTTATCCGGTATCTTTCAGTGTTGTAACCCGTGAACTTCACACCCATGAATCAGAGCCCAGTGTATATGTAGGCGATTCCACGGTCGTTTTTGAAATTCACAACGAAGGATATAATGCTGTTACATATGAGTATACTCTGGTAGATGATGAAGACTGGTTTGATTCAGCGCTCCAGGAAACAACGATACAGGCTGGCCAAAGTTTTACAGTTACATATACGACGTATCAAATGAATGACCTGGCTTATGCAAACACCATGGTATTTACCGTAACGCCTGCTGAACATACCCATTTATCAAAAACAGTCAATGTAAATGCCTATACATTTCCCGTTGCAGTAGATGATGAGATATTACCAACTACATTTAAGCTGTATGATTCCTATCCAAACCCTTTCAATCCCACCACTACCATCCGATTTTCAGCAGCGGCGTGGCATACCTCGCTCCTACAAGTGCATGACATAACCGGTCGGTTGGTGGAGACATTGATTGATGGTGAATTGCAATCGGGTGAACATGAGGTTGTTTGGAATGCATCACAGTTTTCCAGTGGAATTTATTTTGTGCAATTGACGTACGGTAATAACATACAAACTCGAAAAATTCTCTTCATTAAATAAATGAAATCCATTTTCATATTCCTACTCCTTATCCTAATCCATACTCCATTGCCAGCCCAATGTGATCCGGGATACACCTATTTTGATACCATTCCTGTTTCAGTGAATATCATTAATGGCGACAGTTGTTTTTATACCAGCGACATTGATGTGCTCGATGCATTGATCAACGAAAATGGACTGGACTATGATTCCCCCCTTGAGCTTGGCACACAAACATGGAATAACGGCAGGCTGAAGATCCTGGTCGCCGGTAATTATGGTAATAACAGTGGCGTGAATGATACCATATTTGTACTTCCGGACAGCATTGGCAATTGGGATGAATTGAGTGCATTATACCTGGAATGGAACAGGATTGCGGAAATACCGGCCAGTTTCAGCCAATTAACCAATATGCAGTCCTTGTACATTTCTAATAATCGCATTCAAAGTCTCCCGGAGGATTTTGACAATTTATCCAACCTGTACCTGCTGGATGCCGGCTATAATGAGCTGGATTCAATTCCACAGTCATTTTGTAATTTGGATAACCTGACCTATTTATGGCTGTTTAATAATGAACTCAGCACAGTCCCGGCATGTATCTGTTCACTCGATATCAATTGGAGTGAGACCGACGCAGCCTGGTATCCCTATTTTGCCATTGGCGGCAATCAGCTTTGTAATGATGTTCCCGCATGTGTAGCTAATAGTGACCATTTTCATATCAGTCTGGACCAGTTTTATTATTCATTTATGGTCACAGACTCCCAGGATTGTGAAACGTCTTCCACCTTATATGACCACATTCCATCCAGCTTTGTATTGCATGAGCCTTATCCCAATCCTTTCAATCCAGCAACAACGATACGGTTTTCGGCAGGAAAAACAGATTTACTGTCCCTCAAAGTATTTGATATTAAAGGACGGTTGGTGGAAACACTGGTGGAGGATGTGTTTGCTCCTGGTGAGTATGAAATAAAATGGAATGCATCAGGCCATCCAAGTGGTATTTATTTTATTCAAATCAAAAGTAAGATTTTTATAAAAACTAGGAAGATAGTGTTGATGAAATGAAAAGTATATGAAGGTACAACCCCACTTCACTGGACTACTTACGCCGTCCGGCGAGTTTATTCATTTTAAAACCGCAACCAAACCATTTTAGCTCACCTGTATACTAATTCAATTATCATATTCACACCCAGATCATTATATTATAATATGATTTTTCGCTCAAATGTTTTGCTAATATTGTTTGTAATTACACCCTTGTTTCTGTTGGCTGAAGTTCAAAAGGAGCAGGTTACTTCTGTCGCCGAATTGCAGGCTGTATTGAGCAGCAAGGTAGATTCACTGGAAATTTATCTGCAGCCTGGTGATTATCATGTCTCACCAACTTCGATTACAGACTCAACCTGCGGTAACTGTGAGGAACCCAATCAGTTTGTATCAGCGACAGCCGGATTGGTAATTTCCGGCAGCTATGTCAGAATAACCGGCCCCGAAGACCACTCAGCGGTTATTCATACCAATGCGGGATACGGAATATATTTTAATCATTGCAAAACAGGCATATTTGAAAATTTATCTATTACAGGTGGTATCCGCGATCTCGATGGTAATGCAACAGACGCAGCAATTGTGATCAAGAACAGCGCTGTTACGATTAGAAATAACCATATTTATGGCAATATTGGGGATTCGGTAATTGTTGTTAAAAATATTGTCGGTGTTATGGGTATCTGCGGGCGTGAAAACTCTGATATAATTATAAGAGGAAATAAAATTATTGGTAACTCCTGGGACGGAATTGCACTTTACAGGGATGCTACTGCAACGATTACTGGTAATCTTATTGACGGAGTAGATAAAGCCGGTTCAAAGGTTGCCGGGGGCGGCCGCGGAGTCGCTATTGGTATTACCTGGAATGCCCGAGCCACCATTGATGGAAACCTGGTAAAACGTTATTGGAAAGGGATTGGTATTTTTGTCGATGCCAATGTAACTGCCCGCGACAACATCATTGAAGATATCCTTACCTGGGGTATTGCTTATTGGGATGCAGAAAAAGGCAAGCCGGTTGGCATAATTGAGAAAAATATCATCTACTCCACTGGTGCTTGTGGTGTGTCTATTACTCGTTCCCAACCCGGTCCAAATCCCGGTCATCTTGTCGGTAATGTTATTGTTAGGACCGCTCAAAACCCGAAATATGATGCCCCGGATTACTATTGTAACCAATGCGCATTATCTATAACCGCCAAACCGGACAATTTTCAAATTGACGACAACCTGTTTTTTAACAACCGCCGCGCAACTGAAACACTGCCTGATTATGACCTTTCTGAGAGTGAGTTTAAAAAATATGCAGAGGGCTTTCGAAACCGGCTATTGAATTCAGTCTTGTTCCAACAAACGGATTTTGTAAAGTTTTTGGCTGAATATTAACAGAGGAACAAGCCAGCACTTTCAGGTATTTGAAACATGCTGGTTTTTTCTTAAGTAATACATTATAAGTTAAAATATGGAATGCCAGTTGACAACCTTCGGGTATTTACTATATAAAATTAGTAACAAAAAACTCCAGCTTAATTAGAAAAGTAGTATTGATAAAATGAATATAAAGTTCAAACCGAAAAAGTTCAATTGGGATAAATCCCATTTTAACGAAATATTTACTCCCCGACATAAATGTCGGGGTAAATATTAATATTTTGTATAAAAGAAAAGTAACTTACCCTGTCCTTCAGGACAGGGTTAAAGACTAAAAAAATTTAGGGGGTTTTAACCCCTTTCCAGAGAGGACTTAATTTGTTTTAGAAAAAATACTTCAATTCAAATCGAATGTGGGAAAAATCCTCCATATTATTGAATGTATAATTATCATCCAGATTGGAATTTCCCGTAATGTGTGTCAGAGCAGTGATAAATTTTAATGATGTAGAAAGGTCGTACGTACTTTTTAATTCGATCAGGCGACCATTTCCTTTAGACCCATTATAACTGGCTTGATCCAATAAAAAGAGTGTTTCAATAAGCAATTGCTCATTCATGAAGGATTTATTAAAAATCATGATAATGACTTCAGGTGCCATGATTGCCAGGGGGGTGCCCATACCGGGAAAAAATACGGAATAAGGATCGAAATCTGCTTCCAATAACGGCAGGTGCACATCCGGCAAATATTCGGCATGAAATGATAAGGTATCATACTTGAAATACTGTCCGATAAATTCAATCCCGCCCGGCAGTTCAGTCTCAAATTGTACAATGGTCTGGTAATATTCAGCTTTTGTCTTGAAGGCATGGGAAAACATGATATCTGTATACACGTTGGGATATTTCGGATGTTCGTGCTGAATATCGAGAGTATCCAAATTGTCGGCAGTTGAAAAACGGGCGAATTCACTACGGATAACAAACCATTCCGTAGGTATAACAATACCAGCGCCGATCATATCTGTTTTGCGAAATGAATAAACGGTATCCAATACGGATACTGTTTGGAATTGATTTGTAAATACATTTGAACCACTCAAGCTGAACAGCCTGTCATAGCCGCTGAAGTAAGTGAATGTGAGATCAGCAAAATTCAGTTTCTGCTGCAGTGTAATACCGTATTCATCCGAGGTTTTGGGACTGATCATTTGGGACGTACGGGGTGTAACAGGCAGTTGAATAGGAAAATCAGGATCATTGATAGGCAGCCTGTTGGTATGGTGCAGCGGAGAATAATAGAAGCCTATTTTTGTATTATTCAAATAATAGTCCATGGTTAATCCCAGTGAACTGTATTTCCGGTCGGAGCCCAAGTTGAAAATGTAGTAATAGTCGTAAGCATTGATGTTGTCGATGGGGCTGTTGTCATCCACACTGCTCCAGGAATGAATTTGCTTGCCGACCTTGATCTCTCCAAACGATGTAAACCAGCTGGCGTATAATTCCCGCAGATCCCATGTAAACTCCTGGGGATCACTGCTGGTGAAGAATGATCTGTCTTCACGAATACGGTATTCCATTGCCAAAGTAGAATTCAGCGCAAAATCACCTTGTTGATGATCCACATTCAAACTGAAAATCCGCCAGGGAAGATTAATAATCGAACGGTCAGATAAGCGGTGAATGTCATATAAATGCACATTTCCGCTGAATTGTGTCGATGTCTGAGCTGACAGCACAGACAGTAAAAATAATAAGTGTTTAATTTTCATATTCATTCTTGCAAAGCATTTTCCAGCCATTCCATCATTTCATTTCCTTGTGTTTTCCAAGCTCGAGAAAATGCCCAATCAGGAAAATCACCCAATAGTTCACCATTCCAAGTATAAGAAACTTTTGTGGCATTATTGTTTATCTTAATCAATTTCCATTCGCCGGCAGCATGAATTAAGCGTACATGGCCTTTTTCAGGCGGTACGTTTACATGTTCCACTGCTGAAAATCGAAATGACCATGCGCTACCGAATTTATGTTTGTTATACTTAATGATGTAATCTCTCCCTGAAAAAGGGAAAGGCATATCCAGCATGATGTGCACCACATCATCTTCAAGACGGCTGGAGCGTGTAACCCGCAGGAAAACATTGGGATATTCTTCAACATTTTCAATGACAGCAGAAATTGTTTTTAAAGGGAATGGCAGAATTGTCTCAGCATTACAAATGGGAAAACCCAGGTATTGCGTTGTTTTTATGCTGACATCATTGTTTTGCAAAGTTATCCACTCCTGGTTGGATTCCAATCCGGAGAGATCCAAAGCATAGATCAACTTCATACTGGATATGCATATAAGTATTTTAGTCAGTTTCATTTGGCTGTGGATTTAAGAATGTATCATAAATATACGAGCAATCTGAACGTATCTGTTCTGCAGTTAATCCAAATTTCTCCAGATCATATATATGGGCGCTTGTGTATTGCCGCTGACTATCAGCAGCTTTCTTAATTTCTTCTAATATATCTGCGTCAGGAGTGAATCTGGTAAATGTAAAAATCTCATCCATCAAGCCTTCAAGATCATTCATTATGCTATCATATTTAATGATAAGAACTTTTGATTTATCGATTGATCCGTTTGTCCAATCTTCATGAAAACGCTGCAGTAATTCTACCAATGCCTTGTATAAGCGCTTTAAATATCGATCACGAACTTCTTTTTCAAGACTCCAAAAACCAAAGCGTTTGTCCAGTACACCTGTGACTAAACTCAATCCGGATGGTAAAACGTTCAATGGGTCACGAACCATATACAATATTTTTGCATCAGGAAAACGTTGCTGGAAGGCAGGAATATTGGTGCTCAATGAAAATAATTTTGGAATCACGGTTTCATGTTTTGCTGTAACAGCTAACCGTTTCCACAAATTTTCATACCAGTCAAAATCACGATTGCTTGTATCTCTTTTTTTAGGGTCGAACCATTCGAATAGATCTTCTTCAGCAAATGCTAAAATAAAACCGTAAAGAAAAAAGCCATCAAAATATTTGAAGAGCAACGAAACATCATCTGTCTCGATGGAAGATAGGCTTGTTTCATGGGCTGCTGTGGAATGATGTCTTGCGGGGCTGATCTTTTCCAACAGCGGTAAAATGGGCTTGATCAATTTTTGCAGTGATAATGAAGGGTAGACCATTTGCCATAACTGTGCACCGGTACCCATGCCTTGCCTGATGAGAAAGCGATGGAGGAAGGTTGTCCCTGACCTGGGATTACCAACTATAACGAGCGGTGAAATGTATTTTTTCCTTATGGATGGAAAAAAGACATGATCCAATATTAATCCTATGCTGACAAGCAAGCGCAGAATCATTAAGAGAAACCCGGATACAATTGGGCTGATCCATGTTCCAAAAGTGCGGCCCACAGTCAAATAAGATTTAAATGCTCTGGATGTTTGCATGGATGTTATTAGTTAATTTGGTGTATAGTGTTACAGTATATTAATTTAATAATACAATAAACTTAAGCATCAGATTTAACTAAATGACACTATCCAAGTCAATTAGTTAAGTATTCATAATTTAAGAAATGATCATAAGACGCTATATTCTCTTTTTTCTGTTTATAACAGGATTGTCCGGCCAGGCATTTCAAGGCTATACCTTATTCAGCCCGGCTGCAAGTGGGCCCGGGGGTCCCGGTAACGGAACGACATATTTAGTTAATAACACAATCAATGTAATTAATGTTTGGTCGCATTCCAGGGGTCCGGCAAGTATGGCTTACCTTCAGGAAGATAGTACACTTTATTATCCTTATAGGGTACAAAACCCTACAATGACCAACGGAGGAGTAGGCGGCGGTATTGCTTATATGGATTGGGATAGTAATATAATTTGGTCATATACAGTAGCTAATCAGCAATACCAACATCATCACGACATCCAGCCATTACCGAACGGCAACATTCTCGTCATTGCCTGGGAAAGAAAAACAGCAGCGGAAGCATACGCATTGGGCCGCCAAACGATCAATAATCCATTAAATGAAATGTGGTCAGAAGCAATACTGGAACTGGAGCCAGTAGGTACAAATGATGCCAACATTGTATGGGAATGGCATTTGTGGGATCATTTAATTCAAGATGCAGATACATCATTACCTAATTATGGAGTTATTTCGGAGCATCCTGAATTAATGGATATTAATTATGGTAACGTCGGTGGAGCTCAAGGCCCCGGTCAATCTCACGCCGATTGGATGCATTTCAACGCCATTGATTATAATGAAACACTGAATCAAATTGTTATATCATCCAGGACTATGGGTGAGATTTATATAATTGATCACAGTACAACCACCGCTGAAGCGGCATCTCACTCCGGTGGTAATTCAGGAAAAGGTGGAGATTATTTGTATAGATGGGGTAACCCACAAGTGTATGATAGAGGTAATGGATCAGATCAACAATTGAATGCCCAGCATGGAATTAACTGGATTCCTGGTGACTCTCCTGGTGGAGGCCATCTTATTTGTTTCAATAATCATTACCAGAATAACAATTCAGCTGTGTTTGAAATAAATACGCCAGTTGATTCAACAGGTAATTATCCAATTAATGCCACGGATGCATTTGGTCCTTCCGGTCCTTTTTGGATGCATAGCGGCGGTTTTCATTCAAACGTGCAATCGGGAGCATACCGCATGCCCAACGGAAATACACTTATTACTGAAGCGGATGATGCTCATATATTTGAAGTAACCCCTCAAGGAACAGTTGTTTGGAATTATAATTATCCCGGACAGAATTTCATGATTGCCCGTGCTAATAAATATCCTATCAACTACCTGAATCAGCCTGATTTTCCAGAATTTGTTTTAGGGGATGTCAATTTTGACGGAACCATTGATATTCTAGATATAAACCATGCAGTGGATATGGTCAATAATGCAGGGTACAATCCAACACCGCCAGCCGACATGAATGGTGACGGTGCAGTCACAATGGTTGATGTTATAATTCTTGTACAAATGGCAATGAATGATTAAATACTTGTAAGAGAAAGAAATTTTTTTATAAGTTTGGAAACGATATATACGTAATTCGTTTCCTATGTTAAATACATATTCACAACAAGAAGCACACATCCTGGAAGAAGGGTTCAATGCCATTATGCGCACAGGAGTAAAATCATTTACGGTTGAATCCCTTGCTGGCCGGTTGGGGATGAGCAAAAAAACCATCTATAAATACTTTCCTTCTAAGGAAAAATTAGTTCGCAAAATTGCCATGTTCATGACCTCGCAGGTTGAACAAATGTTTAATAGAATACGCGATAATGAGAAGAATCCGGCGCTCCAGTTTATAAAGGTCATGGAACATATAGCGAAATTTGCCAGCCGTGCGCCCGTCCAGCGTATGGCCCAGCTGAAGACTGCATATCCGGAAGTTTGGAAAGATATAGAACGATTCCGTTTAAAACGCCAGGATGATTTTTATCAAATACTTAAATCTGCCCAAGAACAGGGACTGGCCAGAAAGGATTTGGACATGAAAAAAGTAGCCACTGTTTTTATCAATATGGTTAATAACACTTTTCAGCCTGAATTTTTCTTGGCCAATGATCTGGCGGTTGGTGAAACGATCAATGGGTTTGTGACGATAATCTCGAGAGGCTTATTTAATGAAAAAGGAATGAAAGCCATTAATAAATATCAAGGAAGAAAAAAAAATTAAAATGAAAGCACACTCTATTAAACACTGGATTATCAGCCAGTCTCTGAATCAACCCAAACGGACGATTATCTTTTCGTTGATTATAACAGCCTTCATGGCCTCGGGCTTACGGTTTTTCTATATAGAAGAAGACATGATGAAACTCCTGCCTGCAGAAATGGATTCGCGTAAAACCTGGGAAACCATTAAAGATGAGTTTGGCAACACAGAAATGATCTACATCGCCTTTGGCAACAAAGACAAATCTGTGTTCGATGACAAATTAATTGCGGATCTTTGGAATTTGACTGAAGCACTGGAATCAATTCCTGAAATTGAAGAAATAAACAGCATGATCAATATGAACAAATTGCAAAGTGAAGACGGAAATTTGGAAGTAGAAGACCTTGTGCAATCGAGGGATTTGAATGCCGATCAAATATCAGAGATAAAATCCTATTTAGATAAATATCCGAAATTGAAGTTGCGTGTCGTGAGCCAAAATGATGATTATGTGAATATTATTATTAAATCGTATAACGATGTTGCATTAGATGTTGTTGCCAGAATAATCGATACTGCTGTAGAAGAATTAAATGACTATGAAGTATTTATTGGGGGAGTGCCTTATGTGAATGGCGTGATTTCTACATTGATCCGTGATGATGTAATAGGTTTGGTCAGGATCGGAATGCTGGTTATGATCTTGATTCTATTTTTTAGTTTGAGGAGTTTTCCTGCGGTACTTATGGTATTATCGGTTATTTTCTTATCGGTGATTGCTATGATGGGCAGTATGGGCTGGGTACTGGAAATTACAGGCTCAAGGCGTTTTGTATTCAGCCTGATCAATACATCCATGCCTATCATCTTGTTAACTATTGCGAATTCTGATGGTGTTCATATCATTACCAAGTTTTTCAAAAAACTCAGGCAATCAGGTGATACACAACTTGCAGTTGAACAAACCATGGAATCACTTACTTTACCCATCTTCCTTACCAGTATCACTACTGCCGCCGCATTCTTGTCCATGATTTATTCACCATTGGAAGTTCAGACAGGGTATGGAGTGACGATCGCTATAGGTATTTTTTGGGCCTTGGTGCTTTCATACACACTGCTGCCTTCATTGCTGGTTTTAAAAAAATGGAATCTTGATTCGAAAGCAGTCAGAGAAACCAGCTTTCTGGAAAACGTTATAGATAGATTCGGAAAAGGAGTTTTGGAAAATCCAAAACGTGTCTTGAGTTCTGGTTTAATTCTGGTATTCATAGGACTCATTGGCATTAACTGGCTCAGTGTGGAAGTCAATATGCAATCATTTTTTAAAAAAGGAACCACTGTTCGGGAAACAATGGAATTCCTAGATCGGGAAATGATTGGGAGTCTCGATATGCAGTTCCGGTTTGAAGGTGATATGAAAGAACCTGAAACACTGGCCAAAATAGAAAGACTGCAGAATAAAATGGAAGAAAATCAGGAGGTTACAACATCCATGTCCATTGCTGATGCTATTAAACAAATGCATCGAACTGTGATGGATGACGATCCTGACTACGAAACTATTCCGGATACGCGAGGGAAAGTAAATAACCTGTTTACCTTGTATGCCATGTCTGGAGATCCAGATGATTTTAGCTCCCTTGTTGATTATGAATATTCTTCAGGGCTCATGACGACATTCATGCGCAATATGACATCTTCTCTGATTATTGAATATGTGGAATCCACTCATGATTTTATTGCAGACTCACTTGAAGCCGCCGATAAGATCACCGTCACTGGCATGCTGGTCGTTTTCAGGGACCTCATTACGTTGATCATACGATCTTCAGCCATCAGTATTTCTATCTCTATTGTATTGATCGCCCTTATTGCAGGATTCTTTTTTAAACGCATACTCTGGGGATTATTGGCTGTTGTCCCATTGACATCGGCGGTGATCCTAAACTTTGGATTTATGGGTATTTTTGGAGTGGATTTAAACCATATTACCGCTATCCTGTCTTCTATTATTATTGGCGTTGGTGTGGATTTCGCCATCCACTATATTTCTCAATATAGGCGTTTGGTCAAACAAAAAGTGAGTGTAGATGTTTTGAGCAGGGAAGTTGTGGATGATGTGGGTTATCCTATCATATTGGATGCATTGTCCAACATGGCTTTTGGGGCATTGTTGTTTTCGCAATTTTTACCTATTCAGCATATGGGCGGGCTTATGGTTTTTGGAATGATATCGACGTCTGTAGGCACGTTGACAATATTAGCAACCACAGCAGAATTGTTAAAACATAAACTAATTAAACTCTAGAGGTCAGTATGAAAAAATTCATTTTTGGAATAATTAGCATATCATTTGTACTTGGTCAGAATGGTTATGAACTAGCCAAGATGGTTGATGAAAAACCAACTCCGAAAGATTTATCCAACAAGACCAAGATGGTATTAACGAACTCCAAAGGAAAAACCAGAACAAATGCTATGGTATCAAAATCCACCGATGGCAATAATAAACAGATTATCTGGTTCATAGAGCCAAAAGATGATAAAGGTGTGGCGTTTCTCAAAATAGAGCATGATGATAAGGATGATGAAATGCGCATGTGGCTGCCAGCATTTAAAAAGGTGCGTAGAATTTCATCGAAGAAAAAAGGAGACTCGTTTATGGGCTCTGATTTGAGCTATGAGGATCTTTCCAGCCGTGAACTTGATGAAAATAAATATAAACGCCTGGATGATGAGCATGTAGATGAAGTTGATTGTTATGTGTTAGAAATCATTCCTAAACCTGAAGCAAAATCAACCTATACAAAACATATTTCCTGGATAGCTAAAGATGGTTTGTATGGTGTAAAAGAAGAATCATTCGATAAACGTGGGGAACTAAAAAAGAAAAAATCGTTTACGTATCAAAAACTAAAGAATTATTATGTTATAAAAAAAGTGTTTGTAGAAGATGTCCAGAAAAAGCATACAACTGAAGTGACATTTTCCGATGTTCAAGTGGATACTGGAATTGATGAGAATTTATTCCAGGAAAAGAATCTAAAACGTTTACCACACAACTAAATGAAACGATTAGCTTTTTCCTTTCTGCTGATTTCTTTGGTTAGTGGACAATGGAATTATTCAGGTTCATTCCAACCAATCACTATGCACCGGATCTCTGATCTCTCCAATATATCTCTACCATTTAGGATCACAGAACTTGATGTCGGATTTTCAAAAGGAGATTTTGATTTTAAAACAAGTTCCGTAGTTGAATACAGATGGACTGGGGGAGATGCAGAATTTGACCTACGGGAAGCGTACTTAATTTGGTATCCCAGTTGGGGAGAAGTGAAAGTGGGTAAACAAATCCACGCTTGGGGCGCTGTGGATGGCAACAATCCCACGGACAATCTCAATCCTTACGATTATTATTATATGTTTTTAGCAGGGGCTGACCGGAAAATTGGCACTTTGTCCGGTTCAGTCAAATATTATTGGAATGACTGGCAATTGGAAGCGGTGGTCATACCGGAACACGTACCCAATCGATATCCGTTTGGCGAAGATGATTTTCCCATAGCGATGGATAACCCTGCAGATATGTTAATAGCAGCCAAAAAAGGTAACGAATTTGGTGTTCGTCTACAAACAATCATCGGGAATAGTGATATAAGTCTATCTTATTTTTCTGGACGAGACAGGGGATTTACTTTAGTGGGCTACAATTATTACATTGATTGGGCAACACCCGTACTCACTTACCGAAAAACGGATGTCATAGGAATTGATATTGTCACATTTTTCGGAGATATAACTGGGAGAACTGAGGTCAGTTATTATAATACTAATAATGATCAAACTACTGATATAGAAACGTTCAATGATGCTGCTTATGTCCAATTTGCTTCCCAATTAGAATACACAATTGCGAATGATATAACGTTAATGATTCAACTAATCGGTAATGATGTATTGGAGGCAAATGGTTTAACCTATTCATATGATGAATATGGTATGCCAACAACAGAATTAGCAGCTATGAATGAAGATGAACTTCAACAGGGCATGGGCACACCCTTTGCCATGTTCACGGATTTAGGCATGTTTTTATCGGCAACGGGAAATTACCTGGATAATGCTTTAGAAATCAGAATAAATACATTTATGGACTTGGAAGACAATCAAGCAATGCTGGGCGGAGGTGTATCTTATTCGCCTGTTGAAAACTGGAAATTGGACTTTTCATTTTCCAAATTCATGGGCGCAGAAGGAACCAGTTTTAATGAAATGGAGGGTTTTTCACACATCAACACTGGTATAATATATAATTTTTAATATTTTCAAATATATTAGTTTACTTTTATTGTTTCAATATTTATACTTCATCCATTAAGACAGGTACTTATCATACTTTTCTTGTATGATAAAATCCAAATTTCATATTAAAAACCAAGGAGAAAACGATTATGAGAACGAATATGAGGGCATTTCCGTCCTTGATTATTTTGATCAGTTTTATGTTTTCCACATTGTTGGCTCAAGGGGTAACAACTGCTGAACTGGCTGGAAATGTATCTGCTGATGCAGGAACTGGTTTAGAAGGCGCGAATGTTATAGCTACCCATGAACCGAGTGGAACAGCCTATGGTACTACCTCACGCACAGGTGGTGTATTCAATATACCAAATATGCGCGTTGGCGGTCCTTACACCGTTACGGTATCATACATAGGTTACAAAAGTGAAACTGAAGCAAATGTTCATCTAAGACTCGGATCTTCAGCTAATCTCCAATTCACACTACAACAGGAAGCCATTGAAATGGCTGGCATTGAAGTTGTCGGTGAACTGGATGATGTGATGAACAGCAGCCGTACTGGCGCAGCTACATACATAGGTGCTGACCAGGTTGCGGCTATGCCGTCAATCAAACGAAGTACAAGAGATCTAACACGACTCGATCCTCGCAGCGATGGCAATTTCAGTTTTGGAGGACGTAACTGGCTTTATAACAATATTTCACTCGATGGTTCATACTTCAACAACCCTTTTGGTTTGGATGATCCCGCTCCCGGCGGACAAACCAATTCGGAGCCGGTTTCCTATGATGCAGTAGAACAGGTCCAGGTTTCCATCGCCCCCTTTGATGTAAGGGAAGGTGGTTTTACTGGAGCAGGTATCAATACAGTGACCAAGAGTGGTACCAATGATCTGAATGTTTCTGTATACACCTACGCCCGTAATGAAAGTTTTGTTGGCAACAATGTTGGTGATGTTGAAGTATTTGCTGCTCCATCATTAGAATTCAGCCAATCCGGTGTATCTATCAGCGGACCTATCATTCCAAACAAAATGTTCTATTTTATCAATTTAGAAAATGAACATCGGAATGATCCTGGTACCAATTATACTGCTGACAATACTTCAAGAGTCGAAAGCTCTGTCATGCAGCAGCTCAGCGATCGCATGAGTGAAGTATATGGCTATGATACCGGTCCCTGGGAAGGATATACACATAATACCGATAACGTAAAGATCCTTGCAAAACTGGATTGGAATATCAGTGATCAGCATAACCTGACACTGCGCTACAATAAACTGGATGCCTACAGGGATCTTCCACCCCATGGTTTTGTATTGAGCTATAACAATACCGGGCGTGGACCGAATGCTACCAGTTTGCCATTCAAGAATTCCGGATACAGGATCCACAACAATTTGGATTCCTATGCCATGGAATTGAGAAGCATGTTGGGGAGCAATATCGCAAACAGGTTATTTGTCAGTAAAAATGTGTTCAGGGATTATCGTGAACCTTTCAGCGTTGATTTTCCAACAGTTGAAATTGGTGAAGAAGGCGTAACCTACACAACGGTGGGTCATGAACCATTTTCTATCCATAATATTCTGGATCAAGATGTTCTTCAGGTTACTAATAACTTGACCTATTATATGGGTCAGCATGCCATAACAGCGGGATTTAACTACGAGAGTTTTGAGTTTTTCAACTCGTTTAATATTTTCCGTCATGGATTATTTATGCTTGATGCATCATGGGCGCAATTCTTAGGTGGAACAACTTTTTCAACGTTGGATTTCTTCTTTGAATCAACCCATCCGGACAGCGCAAACAAAGCTGATTTC
Source organism: uncultured bacterium (assembly GCA_964582455.1). Taxonomy (GTDB): domain Bacteria; phylum Fidelibacterota; class Marinisomatia; order Marinisomatales; family TCS55; genus UBA2126. The sequence continues at coordinate 40,185 of CAZORD010000004.1, forward strand.
TTGGGAATGGTTGGATCTGGTCCATATAAAGGAGAGCTGATAGATGTGGCTCAACTGTCTTTTTATGCACAGGATGAATTTGCTGTAAATCAAAACCTGAATATTACAGCCGGTATTCGTGTGGACATTCCTAAATATAATACGGAACCTGTGGCAAATCCTTTCTCTACGGATTCTCTATCATTACTTGACGAAAACGATGAATCAGAGACTGTAGACCATGCTAAATTAGCAGGGGATGAACCTTTGTATTCACCGCGAATTGGGTTTAACTGGGCCAATAATGATCGGTCACTTCAAGTACGAGGCGGTTTTGGGATATTCACAGGACGCTTACCCTTTGTATGGGTTGGAAATGTGATTTCTAATCCCGGTAACAATCCGAACATCCCCGGAGACGGAAGCAATCCTGACCATCAAACAGATGATGGCGAAGGTCGTGATGTCTACGGAGGGAGCATTTCTGTTTTACAGCAGTCTTTTGACTTAAATGCCATGGTGGATGATTTTAAATGGCCTCAAGTTCGTACAATCAATTTAGCTGTAGATAAAGCACTCCCCGGTGACATGTTAGCTACTGTTGAATTGGTTCAAAGTACGGATATTAACGCAATTTATATGCGAAATGCTGACTTGGTTAAACCAATGCGTGAATTAAATGATGGCAGACCGTATTTTGGCGGTGTCGGTGCAAATGAATTGAACTCATTTTATCCTGGTTCCGGTGAGGGAGTGTACGTTATTGATAATATTGATGAAGGATCCAGTTTAACATTCACTACACAATTACGTGGAAAATATAAGGGGATTAATTGGAGTGCAGCCTACACGTATCTGGATGCGGAAAATAATCTGCAATCCACAGAAATTGCTTCCGTACTATTCCAAAGTCAGCCGGTTCAGGGCGATCCGAATAAACCCGGTTTAGCTCCGTCTCAATTTGGTATGAAACAGCGTATAATTACATCTGCGACCTATCGTCATGAATGGAGCAATTCCATGGCCACTAGTTTTGGGATGGTTTTTGAGATGGGTGAAGGCAATCGCTACATCTATTCTGGAGGTAATCGTTATTCACATATCTATTCAGGTGATGTAAACGGTGATGGCATTGGTGGTAATGATCTTATTTATATTCCAAAAGATGCCAGTGATATCAACCTGACAGATGCTTCTGAATGGGATGATTTGGATGCCTTTATTAAACAGGATCCATACCTAAGTGAAAACCGAGGTAAGATCGCCGAACGTAATGGTCTGCTCAACCCCTGGTTCAGTAATATTGATCTGCGAATTAACAATGAGTTCGCAGTTGCCGGACGTAAAATTGAGGTAAGTCTGGATATTATGAATTTAGCTAATCTCATCAACTCCAGTTGGGGTGTGCGTAAGATTGCGAATGTTTCAGCAACATCACCGCTGACATTGGACAGTTGGGATGATGGTGAACCAGTCTTTAGCTTCAATGGAGCTACAGATACATTTTCCGATGATTTCAGTGAATTCTCTCGTTGGAGAATGCAGCTGGGATTGAGGATTTCATTGTAATTTTATTACTATAAACAAAAAAAGGTCGCTAATTAGCGGCCTTTTTTTGTTTTGAATGTGTGTAATACTATTCTTTATACCCTATAGCATCAAAGGGATTTACCAGTGTAGTTGAGATATTTTTTAAGTGCGCTCCAATCCGCTTCAGGTAGCGGGCATAAAGTGCTATTGCTGCAGTTCGTGATCCACTGCCAAAATTAAGCTCATTCCGCAATACACCATTCACGATATCATCTGATTTTCCTGTCATTTGTTCTCGATAACCCTCCATAAGCGATAATGCGATTTCTTCATCCTGCAATTGAATAGCTTCCAAGGTTTTCTCAAAACGACTCTTTACTTCTTCCTCTACCAAGTACAGGTCTTCTGATATTTCTGAGGAATTTATGGATTGATCATGGTTGATCGCCAAGTCCAGAATGTTCTTGCAATAATCACCGATACGTTCAATATCCACTACCATATTGATGAGGATTAGGCCGTCCGCCATATCAGATGTATCCTGTTCAACGGCATAATGGGTTAACACTTTCCGCCTGACATTCCTCTGAAATTCATTGATCTCTTTATCACGTTTCTTGAGCGCTTTCAGGGTATCAATATTTTCTCCATTCTGCAGATAAGTTAATGCCTGCTGGAAGATTTCATGGGAAAGATTCAGCATATCATGGGAATCATCCCAGGCTTGGGAAAGCAGATCATCTGCTTTCCATAAATTGATAACGTCTTTGAATAGTGACATGGTTTACCTCACAAATAAAATTAAGGATAAAGGAACAATGAAAAACACAATCAATAAGTATAATAATGGAAAAATTCTATTCTTGATGGCAATATCAGAGAACCATAAAGATAAATTAATGGGGATCATTCTTATTTTTTCTATAGGCCATATTAAAGCAATCCCATAAATATTAAACATCAAGTGCGCAAAAGCCACTGATAACGGCGCTATTGTTCCAGAAACAAGGCTGGCTAATAATGCAGTAACAGTTGTGCCAATATTGGCACCCAATGTATATGGAAAGATCTGGCGTAAGTGCAGAATCCCGGCACCAGCCAAGGGAATCACTAGGGAAGTTGTGATTGAACTGCTTTGCACTAGGATAGTTATTAATATTCCAAAGAACATGGCCCGTCTAGCCGTCTTAAAAATATGGGAATCAAAAAATGCTTCCAGCCGAAACATAACCAAACTGCGGATCAATTTAGTCAAGTAACGGAGCGAAAAGAATAGCAGTAAAAAGGCTACAAAAAGCAGTAGCCAATTATAATTAATTATCTCTTGTTGTTTTAAAAGTTCTTTGATCCAGGAGACAGCAGGTGTGGTGATCAATTTGATAGGGCTATTGAACGAAATGGATTCTGTTCCTACCAAAAGTTCTGCCAGCCAGTTGGCACTTTTACTGATGATACCGAATGACATTTGCAGAGGAAAAAGTACCAATACTGACATCACGTTGAAAAAGTCATGGACAATAGAAGCGGAAAACGCTCGGCGAAATTCATTTTTGTTAACAATATGCCCTAGTGCTACAATGGTATTGGTAATGCTCGTACCAATATTTGCACCCATGATATAGGGGGTGGCAGCGGCGACGGCAATATGCGGATCTTCGCCAAACGTTCCGGCGGCAACCATACCCACAACTAATGATGTTGTTGTGGAGGAGCTTTGAATTAAACTGGTAGCCAGGATACCAATAAAAAGCCCAATGAGTGGGCCGGCGTTGCTTTGGATCAGCTGTTCTGCAAATCCTTTACCCATACCTTTAAACGCAGAACCGATCATGCCAATACTGATCAGAAATAAGTATAGGATAGCAAAAATAGCTATCGTTTTAAGGATGGTTTCCCCTCGGGGCGGGTTGCTTAAGCTCGCTGTTTTTGAGTCCATTTTCCGTTGGAAATCAGAAAACAAAATTACAGATAAATGTTAATACCTCTTAAATAAACAAATTGTAAACAAGAACATTAATTACGTAATGGTTTCCCTTTTTTCAGCATGAAACGGATTCTGTCTTGGGTTAATGATTCACCTGCGAGAGAGACAAATGCTTCGCGCTCAATGTCCAACAAATACTGTTCTTCTACTGATTTAGTGAGTCCAGCTTTATCACCGCCAGTAATAACGTAAGCCAGTTTTTTCGCGATGAATTCATCATGGGCAGATATTTTACCTTGGGCTTTGAATCCTTTCAAGGCCATGGTCATGGCTGTACGCCCGCCAGTTCCCGGCAATTTCAAATCTTCCCTGTATTCAGGCGGTTCATATCCTTCTGACAATTTGAGAGCTTTTTGCTTCGCTGTCCAGATACGGTGATCATTATTCATGACAATGGTATCCGTTTTTAGTAAATAACCGATATATTTTGCTTCATCAGCACTGGTTGCCACTTTTGCGAAACCAATCGTTTCAAATGCTTTTTGAGCAATTTGAAAGGAATTTATTCTGCCTTTACCACTATTTTCCATCATATGTAAAAGCAGGCGAAGGTTTCCACCGGCGCCGGGTATCAAACCCACACCCACTTCTACCAAGCCAACATACAATTCAGCTGATGCCACGCGGTGGGCTGCGGGGCCGATTAGTTCAAAACCTCCACCCAATGTTAAATGAAAGGGTGCGGCAATGACGGGCGCTTTAGAAAAGCGTATCCGTTGGGTTAAATCCTGGAGGTCTTTTACTGCTCCTTCCAATTTGTTCCATTCTTTTGCTTCACTGACTTCAAGGAGGCTGGCTAGATTAGCTCCTGCGCAAAAATTTTGACCGGAATGGCCAATCACCATAGCTTTGAATTTTCCCTCATCCAGTAGATCCATGCCTTCATTAATGGTCATAGCCAGGGATCCGTCAATGGGATTAAGTGTGGGTTGCAGAATAGAATGAAATTCCACATTCAATACACCATCGCCTAAGTCAATTAGGCTGGCACTCCAATTTTGTTTTACCAGGTTTCCAGCTGATTTTTGAAGATTAAGATTAATATTTTTATTTAGTTCAGGGACTGGTTTTGCTGAACCGGATAGCACATCAAAATATGTTTTTACACCATCATTGGTTTCGTAGAAACAAGAACACCCACTGGCCAGCATATCCAAAATCCATTGGGGGACTTTTCTGTTTTCCGCCAGCATCCTATCCACAGATTCTTGTACGCCAATGGCATCCCAGCCTTCAAACGGTCCTAATTCCCAGCCAAAGCCCCATTTTATGGCGTTATCAATATTGATAATATCATCACTGATTTCCGGAATGCGGTTGGCACTGTAAATGAGTCCTCGCGCCAGCGTTTCCCAGAAAAATTTTCCCGCCTTATCATTGCTGTATGCCAATGCTTTTATTTTTCCGGCAGTGGATGTATGGTCCTTGGCCAAACGGAATCCATCAAAGCGAACTCTTTTTTGTGGTCCATATTCACCAGTTTTCAAGTCAACAGATAAAATTCCTTCGTCGGTTTTTTTATAAAAACCGGCTTTTGTTTTTTGCCCCAGCCTGCCGTCATCAACTAGAGTTTGTAGAATTTCGGGAATTTTAAAAATGTCTCTTTCTTCGTCTTCCAATACTTTTTCATAGGTTGTATTTGTTACATGAGCCATCGTATCTAATCCCACCACATCTGCTGTTCGAAACGTGGCGCTTTTTGCACGGCCTACGATTGTTCCTGTTAGCTTATCCACTTCTTCAACGGTTAGCCCTTGTTGGATTGCCGTATGAATGGTTACGCCCATGCTGAAGACACCGATCCTGTTTCCGATAAAGTTTGGGGTATCTTTTGCGTGGACTATTCCTTTACCGAGCAAACTTTCTCCAAATCCAACCATGGTATTATATATATCATCAGCTGTGAATTCACTTTTCACCAATTCCAACAAATGCATATAGCGCGGCGGGTTGAAAAAATGTGTAATCATAAACCGGGATTTTACATCGTCCGGAAAAACGGTAATTAAATCTGCCAGGGGGATTCCGGATGTATTGGAAGATATAATGGCTGTTGGTTTTAAATGAGGTATAATATTTTTGTATACAATATGTTTGATGTCCAATCGTTCAGCGACAGCTTCCACCACCCAATCTGCTTCACCGATTTTTTCTACATGGTCATCGTAATTACAGGGTGTAATTAATTCAGCATTCTTCGGTTTAAAAAGGGGAGCCGGTTTAAGTTTTGTTAACACAGCAACGCCTTTTTCTGCTAAATCCTGGTTAATATCAAACAGGAGGGAGGGAATACCGGCATTGGCCAAATGGCCTGCAATTTGCGCACCCATAACCCCGGCGCCAAGTACAGCAACTTTTTCAATTGATTGAGACATGAATTCCTCTTTCGTTAATCAAACAGTGTGATGTAATTGTACATACACATAAAGTGGGCAAAACTTCCCAGCATTACACATACATGAAATATTTCGTGAGCACCAAATATATTAGGAATCGGATTGGGTTTATTCAGCCCGTGGATGATGGCACCGATTGTATAGAAAAATCCACCTACAAATATCCAAACCAATGCGCCGACTTGCAGAATCTGAATCATCGGCCAAATTGCAATGACCGATAGCCAGCCCATAAAAATATAAAAAGTGAGTGAAAACCAATTGGGGATATTTTTCCAGAAAATTTTAAGTAGGATGCCAAAAATAGTCAGACCCCAGATGACTCCAAACAGGCTCCAGCCCCAAGCGCCCCGTAAAGGAATCAGGCAAACAGGTGTATACGTTGCGGCAATTAGGACGTGGATCATGGCGTGATCGAGTGTTTGCAGTTTTTTTACAATTTTTGGCGAAACGGGGAGCCAATGGTATATTGCGCTGGCAGTATACAGGAGAAACATTCCAGATCCGAATACAGAAAATGCTGCAATATGCCAGGGTTTTATCGGATCAATTGATTCCCGAATAAGCAGGGTTAATGCCAGGATGGCTAAAATAGCTCCTATGGCATGGGAAATAGCACTAAATGGTTCTTTGATTTTCATTTTGACCTCTTAATGATGGTAGCAATGCCCTGGCCGCTGCCAATGCACATGGTTGCCAAACCGACATGGGTATCCTGCTGTTCCATCACATTAATTAACGTGCCGATTATGCGCGTACCGGAACAACCCAATGGATGACCTAACGCAATTGCTCCCCCATTCAGATTAATTTTATCCGTATCCCAGCCACCTTCACGGATAACGTATAGAGATTGGGCTGCAAAAGCTTCGTTTAATTCGATTGTTTCAATGTCAGCCATGGTTAAGCCGGCTTTTTTAAGTGCTTTTTCCGTAGCAGGTAAAGGTCCGGCACCCATACGTGTCCAATCCACACCAGCAATGGCACGACTGACTATTTCTGCTCGAACAGATAGGCCATGTTTTTCTGCATACTCCTCACTGGTGATTAGAATTGCTGATGCACCAATGGAAAACGGGCTGCTGCTGGCTGCCGTCACTGTTCCACCTTCAATGAATGCAGGATTAAGGCTTTTGATTTTTTCCACGTTCGGTTCACGGGGGCCTTCATCTTTTTCCACTGTCGCTTCACCATAAACATCAATGGGGATTAATTCATTATCAAACTTTCCATCTGCGTAGGCCTTTACAGCTTTATTATGAGAATTGATTGAAAAGTCATCTTGATCTTCTCGTGAAATATTACCGTCTTTGGCTAGATTTTCTGCTGTTTCTCCCATACCGATATAATATTCATGTTCAGCCAGATCCGGGTGAAAATCTGGCGCAAACCCCCCCGGTGGAATAGAAAACATATCTTCCACTCCAGCGGCAATGCCAACATCAATATCGCCGCATTCAATTGCCGTGCTTAATTGGTGCAGTGCATCCATGGCGGATCCGCAAAACCGATTCACTACTTTTCCACCGGCTTCTTTTGGTATGCCCGCCAGGATGGCCACAGAACGTCCGATGATCATCCCCTGGGGCCCTTCAGGGAAAGCGCAACCAACCACAACATCTTCTACATCTTCAGGTTTTATTTTTTCATTGCGGGCCATAAGTCCTTTAATGACTTGGGCTGCAAGATCATCGGGGCGCATGCCGACCAATTGACCGTTCTTGGTTCCAATGGGTGATCTGACAGCATCAATAATGACTGATTTTGAACTCATATTAAACTCCTAAAATGGGTATTCGGTTTGACTGTATATACGTTGTGCCACTTTGCGTTTCAATTTAATAATGTCTGTGGGCAACATCATTCGGCCCTGGAAATGTCGTAATTGATCAATAACAGGGGCTGTCATTTGACCGCCATATATGCCATTCAATGCTGACAAAGACTTATTCAACAAACGCAGCACCATTTCCGCTGTAAATATTTTAGCAATGCTGGTTACAGTATGGTCATGATTGCTGTCTTTCATTATTTTTTGAACGCGCACGATAGTGCTTTCGGCTGTGTATAAATCGGTAAAAATATCAGCCAGCATTTCTGTGATCTGCTGTTCGTGTTTCAAATCCTGGCCAAATTTGTTCAATGCTTCATTAAATATATAAAGAGCAAGCCGTTTACCGGTTTCAATTGCTTCACATTCGATTGCGAGGGGACCATCGCTGTCTTTCAGTTTTCCATTTGACATATAATGTTCGATGGTGCTGATGGCGTCACGGATTGGCAATTCTTCCATCAACGCTTTTTTCATCATATAGCCAGTGATGATTTGGCGGTTTATCTCGTTAGTCCCTTCCCAGATTTGATTGATCCTGTTATCCCGATATGCTGACGCCATGGGATATTCTTCCAGGAATCCATAGCCGCCGAAAATCTGCAATCCTTCATTAACAACATATTGACTGGTTTCACTCCCGAATACTTTTGTCATTGATGTTTCAATGGCAAATTTCTCCATGGCTTCTCCAACCTGGATATAATAATCAGGATCTGAGTTATCCAAATCATCAATTTCTTTTTGCAGCAATCCAATGGTTCGGTAAACCATACTATCGGCAGCAAAAGTACACACAGTCATATCAGCAATCTTTTTGACGATAGCATCGAATTGTGCAATGGGCTTCCCGAATGCACGTCGTTCCAGGGCATACTTTGCAGCCGCCTCAATTCCATTTTTGGAGCCGCCGACTCCGGAAGCACCCAGCTTAAACCTGCCGATATTTAATACGTTAAACGCAATGGTTGCTCCTGCGCCCACTTTATACAGAAGATTTTCAACCGGAACTTTTGCATTCTGAAAAATGAGTGATGTCGTGGATGATCCTTTCATACCCATTTTCTTTTCTTCGGCACCGGTGGAAAATCCTTCCGTATCGCGATCAACGATAAATGCGCTGAATTTATTCCCATCCACTTGCGCGAATACAACAAACACATCTGCCCAGCCACCGTTGGTAATGAATATTTTTTCACCATTCAGAATATAATGTTTTCCGTCTGCAGACAGGTTAGCTGTTGTTTTTCCGGCAAGGGCATCTGAACCGGCGTTTGCTTCAGTCAAACCGTAAGCACTAATAATTTCACCCGTGGCGATTTTTGGCAGGTATTTGGCTTTTTGCTCGGGAGTGCCAAACCAGACTATTGGAAGTAAACCGATTCCTGTTTGAACTGACCAAGTCACCGCAAAGGAGGGGCTGAATGTTAGTGCTTCCGCAACAATTGCTGATGTGACTTTATCCAGTTCCATACCGCCGTATTCTTCGGGAATATCGATTCCAAGGAGACCCAGTTCGCCCATCTCCTTAATTAAAGAAAGAGAGAGTTCTTTATCGAATTTTTCTATTTCTTCTTTTTTCTCAAGAATAGTTTCTTTATCGAATTCTTTTACCATTTCATAGATTTCACGATGTTCATCCGTAAAATCTTCCCTGGAATAAACAATTGCATCGGTGATGGGCTCTACCAGGAAACTGCCGCCGGTGCTGTATTTTGTTTGTGTATTTTCCATATAATTACTCCTACTGTTTTTTCAAAATTCCTGCCATGATGAAGTCGGTGATCGTTTGCATATATTCCTTTACACTGACGCCATGAGTATCAAATAATGTAAACCAGTTTATTGACTCAATATTAACCATGATGGATAAAGCTGTCATGCGTACATTCAATTTTTTGAATTCTCCGGATTTGACACCTCGCTTAATAATATCTTCAATTAATTCTAAAAAATGAGTATAGACTGTTTCCAGTTTATTTTTGAACTCAATATCTTTTTGAGCCATAGACCAAAATTCAGTAAGTGCCGCAAAAGGCTGCGGGTCAGATTCATATTGATCAATGAAATATTGAAACAGATCTTTTAACTGCTGTGGGGGAGGAGCATCTTTCTCTACGATATGGTTTAAAATAACGCTGTAGCGCAGCACCCAGAAATTGACTAAGTCAAGATACATTTCCTTTTTGGATTTGTAATACCAATAGATGGCGCCTTTACTCAAATTGGATGATTTCACTACATCATCCATGCGGGCTTGCTCATACCCATTTTGAACAAGGACGTGCAGCGCCGCATCCAAAATTTGTTCTTTGCGTTGAGTTTGTAATGATTCGTTCATAATCTAAACCGACTGGTCGGTCGAGATTACGCACAATAATATTTTTATCCAAATAATTTTCTAATAATTGTTGCACGGAGCGGGAGAAAACGGTTAATTTGTTAATGAGACTTATTCTCAATAACAATAAATAAACCAACTTTTTTAATATTAATAGAGTAGATAATGCAAAAAATAATATATGGGGTTTTACTCTTTTCAGCACTGGCGGCGCAGGACGAATTTTTTGAGCCGGGTTATTCAATTGGCGGATATGGAGAACTCCACTATAATCGGAACCAATTGGTTGAGAATGCTGCTTCAACAACACTGGATTTTCATCGCTTTATCATATTTTACGGTTATGTATTTTCCGAAGAATGGTCATTTAAATCTGAAGTTGAATTAGAACATAACGTTGTTCAAGATGGTGATGGTGAACTTGAATTAGAACAAGCATACGTGAATTACCATACAAATAAATTCGGATTCCAGGCTGGTGTGATTTTACCCTCTGTTGGACTTATCAACGAATACCACGAACCGCCATCATTCTTAAGTGTGGAGCGTCCCGAGTATAATAAATATGTTATCCCTACTACATGGTTTGGAAACGGTGTAGCGGTGTATGGCAAGATTGCTGGTATTAACTGGCGTTTTGCTCTTTTGGAAGACCTCAATGGTGATAAAATCGACAAAGGGATACGCAGCGGACGAAAAAAGGGCTATAAATCCACAGCCTATGATATGGTAAAAAACATCAGTACGTATTATAATGGTGTCAGTGGCTTGCGTATCGGCGGATCTTTCACCATGAACAATGCACCCACATCCTCTTATTTCACCACCGATGCTGATGGCAATAAGATCATCAATGATGCTGATACAGCTTCAGTAGGAATAAAACTCATGGAAGTTCATGCTAAATACGATGCTAATAATATCTACGCCGTTATCGAGTTTGGACAAATTTTTTATGAAAACAATCCTTTGGGTTATACGTCCAGCGGCGGTTATTATGTGGATCTAGGTTATAATGTTGGATCAATAGTTGGTCTAAATGGCAAACTAATGCCCTGGATACGAATGTCAAATTATAATAGAGGTAATAATGATGATTCAGTAGATTATACCATCCAGCGCTTTGGTCTATCCTATTGGCCAATATCGCAAATTGTTTTTAAAGCAGATTATGGCAATCATAAAACAACAGTGAATGATTATTCTACAAATCAAGTTAATGTTGGAGTCGGTTATAATTTCTAATTTCATAAGCCAGTTGTTCAAACGCAAACTGTGGATGCGCACTGCAGCCTTTGCTGTATTATTGCAAACAATGGTATTTGCCGGTATCAAAGATGATACCGAAACCATGATAGTCCAGCACTTCGGATCTGACATCGAATTTTCTTTTACAAAATATGATCTCCCTACAGGTTTCAAAACACCCATCGAAAGGGAAGTTAAACAGCGCTTTTATTCGTCATTTGTATATATATGGGTTGTTTCTGAAGAAGACAGTATTATTGGTTATGCCCTTTTGGATAATGTAAAAGGAAAATCCATGCCCATTACCTTTTTGGTCATGTATAATACACAAGGTGAGGTGGCTCATTCCAACGTGGTGAAATATCGCGAGCCCATAGGCGGTGACGTAGGACGATCTTCATGGCTTGAACAGTTCATTGGCAAATCAAATAAGTCTGTTTATGATGATATTGACGGCATCAGCGGCGCCACGATTTCTGTGCATGCTGTAACCAAAGGCATTCATAAATTGACCTTATTACTGGATGAAATCAAAATGGACCTGGCAAACAATGATCGACCTGCAATTAAATAAACTGGAAAGCGGCCTACGCTGGTTCCTGGCCATATTCCTGGTGGTGCTGGCCGTGGGTGTGTCCGTTGGTTTAGTTTATGTATGCACGACTACGGATATTAATCCCCAAGGCACAGTGGAGCATTACGCCGGTTCGGAAGCAGGTGAATTTGATATCCCGGAAAAATATCCAAAATCAATGGATGCCATGCTGCTGACAACCCATACCCATATTATTGCTTTTGCCATTATTTTTGTTTTGTTGGGGGGATTGTTCCATTTTAATTCTGTGATCAGAGGAACTTGGAAAAATGTGCTGATGATCGAACCGCTGCTGGCTACGTTGGTCACCTTCGGATCCTTATGGGGAGTTCGCTTTTGCCATCCATCGTTTGCATACCTGACCATCATTTCAGGCTGCTTGATGTATTTGTCATTTTATATCATGATAGTCATCCTCATTTACGATCTGATCTGTAAGAAATAATCAATTTTTAATAGACAATACTTGTAAAAGCTTACAAGGAAGTTTTAAATTTCGACTCATTAGTCGAATAGTAAAATCGAGGTTTAAATGTCTATTTCAGATCGTCAAAAAGAAGAGCGGGTATTGCGCAAGGAGCGCATCCTTTCTGGAGCGTTAAGTGTATTCAAGTCCAAGGGAATCGATGGTGCTACAATGGACGAGATTGCCGTTGCCTCAGGTTTTGGTAAAGCAACGCTTTACTATTATTTCCCCTCAAAAGAAGATGTATTCTGCGCTATCCTTGACAGGGGCTGGACAAAACTTTGGGAAAGCCTGGAGGAGGATATTCACTCGGATAAGGGACCCAGGGAAACATTTATAAATATCCTGGTCAAGATCGCCCGTAATGCACAAAAGAACCGCAATGAATATGAATTTCTGTTTAATGCACCCAAAGCAATTTCCCATATTGATGCCAAGGACCAGGAATGGAGATCTTACCAACACCAGCTTTATGCTATATTGAAAGGATTGCTGGACGAAGGCGTTGCTAAAAGTGAATTCCCTAAATTGGATCCCAACTTAATGTTCAAAGCAATCGGTGGCCTCTTTGTGGGGCTTATATTCATGGGTGAAAAGAATAAAGATATCACCGCCGGCGATATTGAAAAATTGCTGAATAATCTCATCACAGCGCCGAAAAAGTGACCCCCGGTATCTTAAGTATTTTGCTGGTATTATCCATACCGGCTTTGGGAATGGAGTCTCAAATTGTCAGCGGGCGCGTGGTGGATACCGCAACCAACGCAGGAATCCCGGATGTAAATATCTTTATACCATCCCAAAAGATTGGCATGGCTACGGATGAATCAGGCGCATTTCACTTTACAATGATAATGGATAAAAAAGCAAAACTGCAGGTATCGCACATCGGGTATACTTCTTCGTCAATCCCCCTCAACGGCAGTACGGAAGATTTGATCATTGCGCTGGATGAAACATTTTTCGAATTAGAGGATGTGGTGGTGACCAGTACACGAACAGAAAAACTGCACCGCTACGTTCCGGTGGCTACGGAAGTCATCTCCAAAAAGGACATTATCGATTCCGGCGCGATGAATGTGGCTGAACTGCTGTCATCACGATCCGGCGTCAGTTTGCAGACATCCGTTGACGGCGGCTCCATGCTCAATATCCTGGGCATGGATTCACGGTACATTCTTATTTTGGTAGATGGCCAGCCCGTCACCGGAAAATTCAACAACCGCGTCCAATTGGATCATATCTCCACCAATAATGTGCAGAAAGTGGAGATCATCAAAGGGCCCAATTCTTCGCTCTACGGCAGCGAAGCCATGGCCGGTGTGGTGAATATCATTACGTCTGCCGGTACATCGGATCAATCGTTGAATATTTCCGCGCGCTATAGCGGTACAGAAAATAAATTCAATAATGATGGGCTCAACCACGGTTCCAGCAGTTACAGGCTGGGCTGGGCTCGAACGCTTGGCACTCTTAAAGCAACTGTGAATGCTGATGTGGAAAAGATGGAAACGGACAAAGAGATCCAGCAGATCGAAATTGATGATATTCACAAACAGTCCCTGCGGGGCAGGCTATCGTGGATGCTGAATGCTGACCATACATTGATTGTTGACGGTACATTGTATAACCACGATGAAACCGGCGCATCGCAGCTGATGAATACGGAAACATTTATTGACCGCAATGCCCTAATACTCTCCCACGACTGGCAAATGCAAAATGATTGGTTATGGAATCATGCCCTGCAAAACCATAATTACAACAGAAATTATGTACAGACACGGCCCTGGGGTGATGTGGAAACAGATGATATTACCCAAGAAGAAAATATTGAATACGAAGGTATGCTGAAAAAGAAATTTGGTTTGAATGAGTTCAATGTAGGTTTGGAATTTTCCCAGGCTGCATATGTCAGTGACCGTGTGGAAAAGGGGCGGCAGACCGTTTCTTCTAAAAGTATTTTTGGCCAATACGACATCCATTTTTGGAGCAATATCAACGCGGTCATCGGTACGCGTTTAGACATGTATAATGGAGACGAGCCGGTTATAAGCCCGCGCATTGGATTTATGTATACATTGGACCGCTGGAAATTCAGGTCTACCTGGGGCAAGGGTTTCCGGACACCATCTTTCATGGAGCGCTTCATTGACTGGAACCACGTCCAGTTCGGCTATCGGGTGCAGGGGAACCCTGGCCTGAAGCCGGAAATATCAAACGGCTACACGGCAGGAGTGGAATATTATCACCCAACGGTGTACCAGGTCAGCCTCATGGTGTATTATACCACATTCAAAAATCTCATTGAGGACTATGCCATCGAACCGGCGCTGTTGAGCTATCAAAACATTGAAAAAGCCGTGTATAAAGGATTGGAGATCCAGGGCCGCTGGCGTGCATCCAGTTCCTGGGCGGCCTCATGGGGCTTGAACATTATCGATAACCGCGACGGCGACGGCGATATGATACCCAACACGCAGCCATTTTCCGCCTACTGCCGCGGAAGTTATAAAGCACCCCGGCAAGGATGGGGATTTTCAGCGCGGATCAAATGGGTAGGAGCCTATACACCGGAAGAATACGATCCTGCCAGCGGAACATATATAAATGCCCCAGAGGCACTGGCCGATTATGCCATGGTAGACATCAGCGCCAGCCTGAAGATTTGGAATCCCGTCTTTATGAATTTCGGCATAAAAAATGCCGGGGATTACACGCACGATCGTTACGGCCCCTTCATCGGCCGGGCGGTGTACCTTGAATTATCAACAACGTTAAAAGGAGATTAAAAATGAAACGAATAATGATCTTGGGCCTGTCACTATTGATGACCCTGTTTATTGCCTGCGAAGATAAAAAAGATGATGCAGCTGCGGAAGAATCCACAGTCATTACCGTAACCACCGGCAATGTGAATGAAGGTTCATATTTCTATAACCTTGTCACAGCCATGGAAGATATTACCACCTGGCACGTGTCATTGCAGAATGTGGATGTGGGCGGCGGCTATTTTATGCCCAGTATTGTACTGGACAGCAGTGTCATGGTTACCATTGACAATTCAGCAGCCTTCGATGAACTCGAAAACATTCCCGGGAATGATCAATGGTCCGGGGAGATAGGTATTATGTCCTACGGCGGCGCTAACGAAGTCTTGAGTTATGATCCCACTGCACATACCATCAGCGTGTCGGATGACAATTACCTAGTCTACGTCACCACCACCCACCAGATATTTAAACTGTATTTTGAGGAATACAGCGATGGCATTGTCTTATTCAAATTTGATGAAATGACACAGTAACACTTTTTTAGAGGAATAAAAATCTGTTGGGGGGGGGGTATTTGTTTGTAAATTTTATCAAATTGGAGTCTAAAATGAAAAGAATAATCCCCTTTCTAATATTATTTCTCATCCTTGGTTGTGAGGATAAAAAAGAAGATAAAATTCTGGATACAAATGCTGTTTTACGTTGGGATGGTGATTACTCTTACGATGGCTGCGGATTCTTTATCATTTTGGGAGAGCAGGAATATAAACCGGAAGATGAAGAATCAATTGATGACAGTTTTAGAAAAAATGGTGATACAGATGTTTACATCAAATATGAATTATTAAATGAAACGATTGAATATTATTGTGGTATGATGCCTTCGGAATTGGATGGCATTAAACTGCATTCCATAGAAAACAGATAAAAAAGTACTGCAGACATTCATGTATGTCCTACATTTCACACATTTATTAATCGATCAATTCTAACTGCCGGTATTTTTCCGTATACTTATCCCGGAGCGTCTTGTGCCGGTCGCTCATATCCACTTTTCGTCCTTGGATGTAGAGCTGCTCCACATTGGTCATGACCTCCAGGGGATCCCCATCCGTAATAATAAATGTGGCATCCTTACCTACGTCCAGGGAGCCTACTTGATCTGCAATGCCCAATATTTCCGCTGGATACAACGTCAGTGATTTCAACGCTTCATCTTTAGGCAGTCCATGAGCAGCGGCTGTGGCTGCTTCGTAGGGTAAATTCCGTAAATGGGGCGTCTGGAAGGATCCGCTGCTGGACGTTATACAGAATTCAATTCCCGCTTCATAGAGCTTGAGGGGTGTTTTGAAGGACTCGTCATAATCAGAATGGCGCCGGGAAGGGAGTTTATGGGTGGCTTCAATGATCACAGGAATAGCGTTCTTTTTCAATAAATCTGTTACTAGCCAGGCATCACGGCCGCCGACAAGCACCATGTCCAATTCCTGTCGTGTGGCCCATTCAACCGCTGCTTCGATCTGCTGAACACCATTGGCGTGGATAAAAGCAGGTAGTTCACCTTTCACCACAGTAGCCATGCTTGCCCATTTCAAGTCCGTTTTCTGGAGTGACTTGTCCACTGCTGTGCTTTGCACATAGGCGCGGGCTTTGTCCATGATCTCATCCAATTCCCTGAGCTGCTTGTCCCGTTCCTTTTTCTGTTCTTCCGGGCTTTTTTGCATCCAAGGCGAATGGTTCACGGTCATGCCCGGCCAATTAATATGCATGCCGATGGGTGCTTTCAGAGCAGCTGTTTCTGATGTCCAGCCGTCCAGCATCATGGCAGCCGACGTTCCGGAGACCAGCCCGCTGCGGGGTACGGACAGGGCAATGGCTACACCATTGGAACGCGTGACCGGTATGATCTCTGAATCAGGGTTGTAACTGACCTCCGCCCGGACGTTGGGGTTGAAGGAACCAACTTCAGCAAAATCCCGCGTAGAACGGACTGCATTGACCTCCACCAGGCCCATAACCGAATTAGCGGAAATAAGCCCGGGGTAGACGTGTTTACCCGGTAGTGAAATGACTTCTGTTTTATACAATAACTTCGTGAATTTATCGCCAGCGTAAAGAATTTTACCATTTTCGAACAATAAAAAACCTTCTTCAATAGGGGGTCCTGAAATGGGATGGATAGTCACATCTTTAATTAAAATAGCATGATCTTGCTGTGACGCAGGAATTTGATCCGATGCAGATATGAATGCATAGCAAGCAATGAGCATAATAAACAGTTTCATCGTGCACCTCCATCCGAACAGGAATAGGCGTGGTTGTGCCAGTCTCCTTCTGGTTTCATGGGTTTGCCTTCGTCCTTGTCATCGCTGGCCAGGATCTTCTGAATCAGCATATTCCGCTCTGCTGCGATCTGTGCTCTCATTGCGACATCCCGTTCCTGATTAAAATAATTCGTTCCTTCGATCCAAGTCTGTTCGCAGGATGCGTAGGAAGAAAGGGGGTTATCGTTCCAGATAACAAAATCACCGTGCTTACCTTTTTCCAGCGATCCCACATATTGGTCAATACGGAGCTGTTTGGCGGGATTGATTGTGACAAATTTCAGTGCGTTTTCCTGGGACACGCCGCCATACTTTACAGCCTTTGCCGCTTCGGTATTCATGCGCCGGGCCAGTTCATTGCTGTCCGAATTATAGGAAACTAATACACCCACTTTGCTCATGAGTGTGCCGTTATAGGGAATGGCATCGATCACTTCAAATTTATAGGCCCACCAATCGGTGAAGGTGGAGGCGCCGGCACCGTGTTCGGCTAAACGTTCCGCAATTTTATAACCTTCCAAAACGTGCTGAAACGTTGCGATTGTAAAACCAAAATCATCAGCGATTCTAGACAACATAAGAATCTCATCCTGGCGATAGGAGTGTGAATGGACCCAGCGTGTGCCCTGCATGATCTCCACCAGGGCATCCAGTTCCAGGTCTTTACGCACCGGTAAACTATTTGGATTATGCTTCTTTACAAATCCGTTCAGTCCCAAGGCTTCAGCGTAATCCGTTGCGGTGGAAAAGGCATCGCGGATAATCTGTTCTACGCCCATGCGAGTCTGGGGATAGCGGGTGGTAAATTTATCTCCCCAGTTGGACTGCTTCACGTTTTCTCCCAAGGCAAACTTGATTCCCTGGGGTGCTTCATTGAATAGAATTCCATCTGGATCTTGTCCCCAGCGTAGCTTTATCACTGCGTTCTGCCCGCCGATGGCATTGGCGGATCCGTGCAATATATTGGCAGTGGTCAATCCGCCTGCTAATTGGCGATAAATGGCGATATCATCGCTGTTGAGCACATCGTAGATGCGCACTTCCGCTGTAACCGATTGACTGCCTTCATTAATGGCAAAGGCAGAACTATGGTTATGTGCATCAATAAGTCCCGGGGTAACGTGCTTGGCATTGGCATCAATTTCAAAAATATCTTTTCCAGATACATTCAGATCTTTTCCTATTTTTTCAATAACACCATTTTTGATAAACATATCGGCATTTTCTAATATTCCTTCAGGACCGCAGGTCCAGATGGTGGCATTTTTTATTAATATCTTTTTGGTCTGTTCCGGTAATTGAGAAAAACCATAGGCACCCTCAGGATATACGGGTGTCAGCTCACTGGTAGATTCTTTTTTGGTTTCCTGTTTTTTATCTTCTTTTTCTTCCGCTCCACTCACCCATGATGCTGTCCATTGAATCTCGGAGCCATCCGGAGCAATACCATTACCGGAAATGGATTTATCCTGAAATATACCAGAAAGGCGGATACTACCTTCAACTTTCAATTCCTTACCTGGAAATGAAAACGCGAGCCGGTGCGCTTCATTCTCCACAGCCTTAAGTTTGATTTCTGTTGAATCCACCATCAGCTTGCCAGACATTTTTTTGTCTTTTTGGGTCAATTCCAGTTTTGCGTCAATGTTTAATCCGCCGGTTAAAGAGATGTCCCAGTTCCCGGATACATCATGCATAGGTTCATCCTTGACGATGTATTGTTTACCTTGTATCCATACTTCAGTGATCTTTGATTTTTTATCAAAATAGTCCCCATCAGTAATAACCAGGTTGGCCACAAAACCTTTAGCAATCATTCCCATGTAATCCAATCCGAGTTGTCTGGCTGGAGCGGTGGTCAGGGCGGCCAGAGCATCATGTTTCGATAATCCTCGTTCCACGCTCCGTAGCAGGTTTTTGCGGAACTGTTTTCTGTCCTTTAGATCATTGGAAGTAAGTGCGATATCAATACCGGCTTTGACCATCCGTGCGGCATTATCTGGTGCCTGGTCCCAGTGGCGAAGCTGTTCCAGATTATAATCCAATGCATCTTCCCATGAATCCACATCAGGTTTCTTGGGATAGTTCATGGGAACAATGATTGTTGTATTCAAGTTCTTGAGCTCATTTAACCTGCGGTATTCATAACCACTGCCTTTTAACGAATAATTGAAATCAAATTCTGCAGCGATCTTAGCCACCCTCAATGCCGCAAGTTCATGTCTTGTCTCAAAGCAAAAGAGTGCCTTGCCATTCATATACTCTGCCAGTGTTCCCAATGCTCTGTCCCTTTCTGGAGGTTCGGCCTTGTCGCTGTTGCGGTTATAGTATTGCCAGGAATTGAAATACCATTGGGCATCATAGAATGTTTGCCGCATTAATGAAATAGCACCCATAAGGGAGCTGGGATAACCGGGATCGCCCCAGCTACCGTGCTCAAAAGCCATAAACTGTGCGGGACCATTTTCCGTTATAACGGATTCTGATTTCCAGTCGCCCAAATGAACCAATGCGGATCTCCCGCGAAAGATCCCATGCGCCGGAACTGCCTGGGCTGTTGTAAATCCGAGTGCCCGCAGGTTTTCCAGCTCTTTTTCTTTTGGATGAAATGTATCCAGCATGTTGGATTCTGGGTGTACTTTTTTATTCCAATGGTTTGTAGCCGGTCTTGGCTTGTCTTTTTTCTTTTCCTTTTTTAAATTAAAACCAGTCGGTTTTTTGTCTTCCTGTTTCCAATAACTCTCGATAAAGCCGGCATAGATGGTTTTTCCAGTCATATCAATTTCAAAAGCATCACTTGGAATAACGGCTTCTGCACCTGCAGCCGTAATGATTCCATCCCTAATTACTACAATTCCATTTTCAATAAACTTTCCGGGTTCAATAACAATGGTTGCATTTTTCAATGCATAAATGCGGGGAGTATTATCGTGGAGGCCAGCAACAGGTGTAACCTGTGCAGATACGATTGCTAACATTAAAAAGAATACTATTCGATTAATCATAGATTTCCTCAATTAGGTTTAGAATCCTTTGCAAAACCCTGTGCGTGAAGAAAAAAGAGTTAAAATATTCCTGATTAAGGCGGAAAATGAAGTCAATAATGGTATTATGGACAAAATTTCCAACGCAAAGCAGGAATATTTTAGACTTTTTAATTTGTATATCAGGTTTTGCAAAGGGTTCGTTTAATTAAAAATTCTTGCCCTGCAGATGGGCTTTTACGATTTCTTTAGTCAAGAATTTATAAGCATCATCAATTGTTTCTGCGAAATAAAAAAGGTTCATGTCTTCTTCTGAAATTGTACCCATTTCCAACATATGATCAAAGTTTATTACCTTTTTCCAGAATGCACTGTCATAAATAACCACTGGAACCTTTTTACGAATTTTCTTCGTTTGGATCAGTGTGAGCAGTTCCATGAGCTCATCCAGCGTACCAAATCCGCCGGGAAATATTACCAGGGCTTTTGCCAGGTACAAGAACCAGAACTTGCGCATGAAGAAATAGTGGAAGTAAAGGCTTAAATCCTTGGAAATCCATTTATTCCCCTCTGCTTCAAAAGGGAGAGTAATATTCAGTCCCACGGCAAGGCCCTTGGCTTCAGCCGCACCACGGTTGGCCGCTTCCATAATCCCCGGGCCCCCGCCGGAAGTAATAATGAACCGGCGCCTTTTTTCCTTTAGGTTCATGCTCCATTTGGTCAGCTTATAGGCCAACTTGCACGCATCTTCATAATAGCGGCTCATTTCTGCATTGTGCTTGAGCTGGCTTTTGTCTTTTTTAGAAATATTTTTCGGCGCGATATTTATGGCCTTTTGGGCTTCTTCTTGTGATTTGATCCGCGCCGATCCAAAAAACACGATTGTATCGGCAATCTTGTTACGCCGGAAGCGCTGGAGGGGGCCAAAATATTCGGCGAGTATTCTAAACACACGCCCGTCTGGACTGCCAATGAATTTTGAGTCGTAATAAAAGCGATCTTTCTTTTGATCTGGCATTGATTTTCCTTAAAAAATTAACTGGAAGTTACTATTCACCAGTTACCAGTCACTAATAACCAATTACCATTTACCATTACCAGTAACTA
The DNA here is from genome assembly GCA_964582455.1 of uncultured bacterium. GTDB lineage: Bacteria > Fidelibacterota > Marinisomatia > Marinisomatales > TCS55 > UBA2126. The sequence continues at coordinate 61,744 of CAZORD010000004.1, forward strand.
ATAACTTTTATAACTTCCATGATATGAAAAAGCAAAACTCGCCCCAGTATTACCACGATTACCTGAAATTAGACCGAATTCTGGACAGCCAGCATCTCTTGAGTAAAGAACTGGGTGAAGAAGCCCACGATGAAATGCTATTCATTATTGTCCACCAAGTATATGAATTGTGGTTCAAACAGATACTCCATGAGCTTGATTCTGTTATTACTGCCTTCGATCGGGATACAGTCAAGGAATCCCATATCGGTATTGCCATTAGCCGGCTGGACCGGATTATCGAGATTCAGAAAATTTTGATTGACCAGATTCATGTACTGGAAACTATGACGCCTATGGATTTTTTGGATTTTCGTGATCTGCTCATTCCGGCATCCGGTTTTCAGAGCGTACAATTCCGTGTTCTGGAAAATAAACTTGGCTTGGAAGAAGACAGGCGTTTTGCGTATGGTAGGGGGGATTATAAATCCTATGTTACTGCGGAACATAAAAGCCAAATTGATGAAGCGGAAGAGTCACCTTCCCTATTTAATTTATTGGAAAAATGGCTGGAGCGTACACCCTTTTTGGAATTCGAGAATTTCAATTTTTGGGAGCAATATCGTTCAGCGGTAGATGATATGCTGGCCAGTGACCGCAGTCATATTGAAGAAAATGAGCAATTATCTGAAGCAGAAAAGCAAATTCACCTGAAGGAATATGCAGTAACAGAGAAAAAATTTGATGCACTATTTAACCAGGATAAACACAATGAACTCATTGAAAAAAGGGAACACAGGCTATCGTATAAAGCCACACAGGCAGCATTGCTTATTTTATTATATCGAGATCAACCTATATTGCATAACCCTTATAAATTATTAAACAAACTTGTAGATGTGGATGAATTGCTGACTACATGGCGCTACCGTCATGCCCTGATGGTTATTCGCATGATTGGTCGCAAGATCGGTACGGGTGGCTCAACAGGGTCTTCTTATTTAAAAGAAACTGCCGAAAGACATCGTGTTTTTGAAGACCTGGCAAATTTGACCACTTTTCTGATCCCCCGTTCTGCTTTACCAGTTTTACCCGATCATATTATCCGCAGCCTGGGATTTTATTATGACGCAGGAGCTGAAAAATGAATTTAAGCTTGGATGGAAAACGAGCCCTTGTTTGCGGCAGTACGGATGGCATCGGTAAAGCCTGCGCCAGGCTTATGGCTGAACGGGGAGCGATGATCGTATTGGCTGCCCGGAATGAAGAAAAGATTAAATCTGTCATGAGCAATTTAGTTGGCGATGGGCATAGTTATATATGTGCAGACTTTGATGATCCGGATGATCTGAAGCAAAAAGTAACAGATCACTTAAATGAAACTGCCCCAATTCATATATTGATGAATAATACCGGAGGGCCTCATGGCGGACCGCTCATTGAAGCACAGGCAGAAGAATTTGAGATTGCATTTCGCCGCCATGTGATAGCCAATCAGTATTTGGCTCAAACTGTCGTTCCGGGAATGAAAGAGTTGGGCTGCGGCCGGATCATCAATATCATTTCCACATCGGTTCGCCAGGTGATCCCGGGATTGGGAGTATCCAATACCATCCGCGGCGCTGTGGCGCAATGGGCAAAAACACTTGCCTTGGAACTGGGGCCGGATGGCATAACTGTCAATAATATACTCCCCGGTTATACCAACACAGAGCGCTTAAAGGAGCTGCTTGAAAAATGGGCGGAAAATGCAGGTATCAGCTATGCAGAAATGGTAGAATCTATTTCCAAGAAAACATCCCTGCGCAGGATCGGTGAACCCCATGAGATCGCTTCCGCAGTTGCCTTCCTGGCTTCCGATGCAGCCAGTTATATCAATGGATCCGATTTTCCCATCGACGGCGGCCGCTTTGGAGTATGATGGAGACCCTGGCTAATTATATCAATGGTGATTATGTCGCTCCTTTATCGGGAAACTATTTAGACGTATTCGAACCGGCTACAGGCCAGGTTTACGCCCAAACTCCAGATTCTAACAGCGCTGATGTAGATGCTGCGGTTCAAGGGGCAGCTGATGCGTTTGATTCATGGTCGAAAACATCACATCATGACCGTTCAAAGATATTACATGAAATAGCAAATGGAATTGAAAAACGACTGGATGAATTTGCGGCATACGAATCACGTGACACCGGAAAACCTCTTACCCTTGCCGAGACTGTGGATATTCCACGGGCTGTATCCAACTTTCGTTTTTTTGCTGATCAGATCCTGGAGTTTGAAACAGAAACAATGCTTGATGGGACAGGATCCATGAATAAAGTATTTAGAGAGCCTTTAGGTGTAGTAGGGTGTATTTCGCCCTGGAATTTGCCCCTATATTTATTTAGCTGGAAAATTGCTCCTGCTCTTGTTGCGGGTAATTGCGTAGTGAGCAAGCCGTCTGAATTAACGCCCTATACTGCATTCAAATTAGGAGAGATATGTCAGGAAGCCGGACTGCCAAACGGTGTATTGAATATTATTCACGGTTCAGGACAACAAACAGGATCAGCCATTGTCTCCCATCCGGGCATAAAGGCCATTTCTTTTACCGGCGGGACGAAAACAGGGGAAACCATCAGCCGAACTGCCGCACCATTATTCAAGAAGCTGTCCCTGGAACTTGGCGGGAAGAACCCAAATATTATTTTTGCAGATTGTGATTTCGACACGATGCTGGAAACGACCATGCGTTCCTCATTCTCCAACCAGGGTGAAATATGTTTATGCGGTTCAAGAATTTTGGTGGAAGATTCCATATATGAAAAATTTCGTGATGCGTTTGTTGAAAAAACGAATTCTTTGAATGTCGGTGATCCCAATGATAATAATACAGATCTTGGAGCGCTTATTTCTAAAAGCCATTTGGAAAAGGTTGAAGGATATGTAGAATTGGCTCAAGAAGAAGGCGGATGTGTTTTGACTGGCGGTAAAAGAACAAATGTGAATGGACGCTGTGCTGACGGGTATTTCATGGAGCCTACGATCATTGATGGTTTGAATGCTGACTGCCGCACAAACCGGGAAGAAATATTTGGCCCTGTGGTGACATTAATACCATTTTCATCTGCAGAAGAAGCAATTGCGATTGCCAATGCAACGGATTATGGCTTGGCAGCTATCATCTGGAGCAGTGATCCTGAAAAAGCGAATCGTATCGCAGATCAAATTGATGCGGGCATTGTGTGGATCAACTGCTGGATGGTTCGGGACCTGCGCACACCTTTCGGTGGCATGAAAAATTCCGGTGTCGGCCGGGAAGGCGGGGATGAAGTATTGCGCTTTTTTACTGAGCAAAAAAATGTATGTACAACTCAATGACACCGAAATACAATAAACATATTTTCATCTGCATCAATGAGCGGGATGAGGATAATCCCAGAGGCTCCTGCGCCCGGTGTGGGGGGAAGGAGATCCGCATGAAATTTGTGCAATTGATTAATCAGCATGGACTGAAAGGTAAAGTACGGGCTAATAAAAGCGGCTGTTTGGATGCTTGTGAAATGGGCGCCAGTGTGGTCCTTTATCCCGGTAGTCAATGGTACGTAAAAGTAAAGCCGGAAGATGTTGAAGAAATTTTTAATACATCGGTGCTGAATGATGGCACTGTTGAACGATTAGCAGCTACTGCTGAAACGTGGCAGGAGTTGCAGGAAATAAGGGCAAGAAACAATGGCTGAAAATATTCAAACTGACAAAGCGCCAAAACCGGTGGGACTCTATCCCCATGCAAAGCGGGTTGGAAATCTGCTGTTTCTTTCCGGCGTGGGCCCGCGCAAGCCAAATTCAAAAGACATTCCCGGTGTTGAGTTGGATGATCAGGGCAATATAGTGTCCCACGATATCGAAGCACAATGCCATGCAGTGTTTGAAAATGTACGTATAATTTTGGAAGAGGCAGGAAGCAGTTGGAATAATTTAGTGGATGTAACCGTTTTTCTCACCGATATGAAGAACGATTTTGACACATATAATAGAGTGTATGCAGACTATTTCAAGGACAATCAACCCTGCCGGACCACGGTGGAGGTTTCGTCCCTGCCCACGCCCATTGCCATTGAATTGAAATGCATTGCAACCATAGAGTAGGAAATAATATGATTAGAACATTTTTTATAACATTCATTCTTTTGAGTCAAGTATTCTCGCAAAAAGTGGAATTCTTACAATCTGAAGAATTCAAACAAACCAATATGCCATTTTCTGAAGCAGTTCTTGTAGGCAACCTATTATTTCTTTCAGGGCAAGTCGGGGAAGTAAGTACTGATATTCAAGGTGAGATAAAATTGGTAGATGGAGGCATTAGGTCCGAAACAAGACAAACTATGGAAAATATAAAGTCAATATTGGAACGAAATGAATTATCCATGGATGATATAGTGAAATGTACTTGTATGTTAGCAGATATAAGTGAGTGGGCAGCAATGAGCGAAGAATACATAAAATATTTCCCCAATAATAAACCTGCGAGAAGTGCTTTTGCAGGAACTAGACTCGCATTGGGAGCAAGAGTAGAAATTGAATGTATTGCAGTAGCAAATAAGGAGTAACAAATGTCAGTAACACCCCCCATCAATTTCAAAAATTGGATCGAAGAGAACCGTCATTTGCTCAAACCGCCTGTGGGAAACAGCGTTGTCTACGATGAAGGTGATTTTATGATCATGGTGGTGGGTGGCCCCAATTCACGGAAAGATTATCATGTAGATCCGGTGGAGGAATTCTTTTATCAATTGGAAGGGGATATGCTGTTGAAGATCATGGATAATGGCAAACCGGTGGATGTGCCTATCAAAGAAGGAGAGATATTCCTTCTTCCAAAAAATGTACCCCATTCTCCCCAACGATATGAGAATACTGTCGGACTGGTAGTTGAATATCAACGGGAAGAAGGCGCCCTGGATGCATTCCAGTGGTACTGTGACGAATGCAATGAAATGCTCCATGAAGTAACCTTGGACCTGGAAAATATCGTGACCCAACTTCCTCCTTTATTTGATGCTTACTGGAACGATATGAACTCCCGAACCTGTGAATCATGTGGTGCCCTCCAAGAAAAACCTTAAGTTGTTCATCCGCGGAGTCGCAAAGAACGCAAAGAAAATTGAAATAGTAAATTCACTCTGCGTACTTTGCGTCTTTGTGGCAATAAATTTATGAAGATCGATATCCATACACATATCCTTCCCAAGGAATGGCCTGATCTAAAAGAAAAATACGGTTACGGCGGATGGATCCATTTGGATCATCACAAAACCGGTTGCGCCAGAATGATGAAGGATGAAACATTTTTCCGGGAAGTGGATGCGAATTTATGGGATCCTGGCGTCCGGTTGGATGAATGCAGAGATCAAGGCGTGGATGTACAGGTGCTGTCCACTGTGCCGGTCATGTTCAGTTATTGGGCGAAGGCAGATGATGCGTTGGATCTATCCAAATTATTGAATGACCATATCGCAGCAGTGGTGGATGAATTTCCTCATCGATTTGTGGGCCTAGGAACTATTCCATTGCAGGATCCGGAAAAAGCAATTTCTGAACTGGAGCGATGTGCTGAATTAAAACTAACTGGTGTGCAGATCGGCTCCAATGTGAATGGAAAGAATTTGAGTGAAGATGAGCTGTTTTCCGTTTTTGAAGCCGCATCTGATTTGAGGATGGCTGTTTTTGTTCATCCCTGGGACATGATGGGTGAAAGTAATATGCAGAAATACTGGCTGCCGTGGCTGGTGGGCATGCCTGCGGAAACAAGCCGTGCCATTTGCTCCATGATATTTGGAGGGGTGTTAGAGAAACTTCCGGATCTTCGAGTCGCGTTTGCCCATGGCGGCGGCGCTTTTCCGGTCACGGTCGGCCGTGTCCAGCACGGGTTTGAAGTCCGTCCGGATTTATGTGCAATTGACAATAATGTAAACCCCAAAGATTTTCTTGGAAAATTCTGGGTGGATTCACTAGTCCATGATCCTGATGCTTTGGATTTTCTGATTAAAAAAGTGGGGGTAGAAAAAATTGCTTTGGGTACAGATTATCCCTTTCCTCTCGGCGAACTGGAACCGGGACAATTGATAGCAACTTCCAGTTATGATGATGATTTAAAAAACAAATTATTATTTGAAAATGCCCTGGACTGGTTGGGTTTGAAAAAGGAAAAATTCAGCTGATGTATTGCTCCATAGAAATCGACACACGGCTGTACCATTATAATACTGACCATTATTATGATCTTTCCATCCCTGTTGATTTTAACGGAGAGCAAGCCAATTACTTTGATGTGGAACGGGCAAAGGCAACCCCGTTCAAAAGCGACAAGGTGATTGGTGATACAACGCAGGGGGGAGGATGCAATTTTGATGTGGTATCGTTCATTCCCCATTGCAACGGGACGCATACCGAATGTGTCGGCCACATCGTGAATGAGGATATTCAAGTGCATACCATGATCATAGATTCCATGATCCCAGCCTCGCTCATTACCGTGAGTCCAAACAATGGCGTTATTGAGGCCGATCAATTGAATATCATCGATGGATTTAAAGACGCATTGATAATCCGCACCCTGCCAAACGACAATTCCAAAAGGTCCGCCACCTATGATTCCAAAAATCTACCACCATATTTTTCCAATGAAGCCATGGTCACGTTGAATGACATGGGTATTCGTCATTTGCTGGTGGATATGCCGACCATTGACCAGGCTTATGATGAAGGACAGCTTGAGAATCACCACTCTTTTTGGGGAGTAGAGCAGGGGTTGCATGAATTGAATGGAGGTGAACCATCTCAAAAGACCATCACTGAAATGATATACGTGCCCAATGAGATCAAAGATGGCACATTTCTGCTCCAGATTCAGGTCATTCATTTTATCAGTGATGCTTCCCCCAGCAGGCCCTTAATTTTTCCACTGGATAAATCATGAATTACGACGTGTCACCAGACTTTGCAAAACAGATGGATCATCAAGATCCCTTGAGGCTTTACCGGAATCTATTCCATTTTCCTCAATTCAATGGCGGAGACATTCTTTATTTTGGCGGTAATTCATTGGGGCTTATGCCAAAAACGTCAAAAGCAGCTGTGCAAGAAGAATTGGATGTTTGGGAAAAAGAAGGTGTCACAGGCCAACACGCGCACTGGGAAGCTTACCATGAACATCTTACCGAATCTACAGCCAGGCTCGTAGGCGCAAAGCCATCTGAAGTGGTAGTCATGAATGCCTTAACGGTGAACCTCCATATTTTACTGGTATCATTTTATCAGCCCACGACAGAACGCTATAAGATTATTATTGAAAAGGGTGCATTTCCATCGGATCAGTATGCCGTGGAATCCCAGATTAAGTATCACGGTTTTGATCCCATGGATGCCTTGATAGAACTGACGCCAAGAGAAGGTGAAAAATGCCTGCGGACAGATGATATTATAAACACTTTAAACGCGCATGGTGATTCCATTGCTACAATTATGATAGGCGGTGTTAATTATTATACAGGCCAGGCATTTGAGCTGGAAAAGATCACCCAAGTTGGCCATGAGATAGGCGCGTATGTGGGGTTTGACCTGGCTCATGCTGCCGGTAACCTAAAAATGGAACTCCATGATTGGGATGTGGATTTTGCCGCATGGTGCACCTATAAATATTTATCTTCAGGGCCCGGAAGCCCCGGAGGTGTGTTTGTCCATGAGCGCCATGGCAATTGGAAAGGCCCGCGGTTCGCCGGCTGGTGGGGGCATGACAAGGAAACACGCTTTGATATGGGCCCTGACTTCGTACCCATAACCGGGGCTGAAGGTTGGCAGATCAGTAATGCACCGATTCTTTCCATGTCGTGCCTGCGGGAATCCATGGCCATCTTTGATGAAGCCGGTATGGATGCATTGCGGGAAAAAAGTGAAAAGCTCACTGGTTACCTTGAATATTTGGTTAATACAATCAGTGCTAAAGTAAGAGTTATTACACCATCAGATCCCAACCAGCGGGGCTGTCAATTATCATTGGTCGTGAAAGAAAATGGCAAAGCTGTATTCGTACAATTGGGTGCAGAGGGTGTTGTGTGTGATTGGCGGGAACCGGATGTGATCCGCATTGCACCTGCACCATTATATAATTCATATGCTGACGTATATCGATTTTTTGAGATCCTGAAATCATTGGTTAATTAAACCCATGGATGCAAAGATCACTTTGATCGGCGCCGGCCTTACGGGACCCCTTTTGGCTGCGTATTTAGCCCAAAGAGGATACGAAGTCGATATTTTTGAACGCCGGGCGGATATGCGCAAAGCCTCCATCAGTGCAGGCCGTTCCATCAACCTGGCCATGTCCGTTCGGGGGATCCATGCCCTGCAGGAAGTAGGGCTCTATGACAAAATTGAACCGATCATTATTCCCATGCAAGGACGCATGATCCACGGCCTGGACGGCACCACCCATTTGCAGCCCTACGGTCAAAAAGAAAATGAGGTCATTTATTCTGTTTCCCGGGCGAAACTGAATATGGAACTCATGTCATGGGCTGAAAGCACGGGAAAAGTGCAGATACACTTTGAGCAAAAATGCACACATGTAGATCTCGAAAAAAAAACATTCACTGTTTTGGATAAAATATTCGGAAATGAAAAAACGGAACCTTTCAATATTATCATGGGTGTGGATGGGTCCGCATCGGCGGTGCGTGACGCCATGGTGTATGCTGGAGAATTTGAGTATAGCTATAAACCGCTGGATCACGGGTACAAGGAATTAACCATGCCTCCGACAGAAGATGGTGGTTTTCAGATCGAACCCCATGCTCTCCACATCTGGCCTCGGGGACAATTCATGCTCATTGCCCTACCCAATATGGACCAATCATTCACCTGTACGCTGTTCTTTCCCATGGCAGGGGAAACCAGTTTTGACACTGTGCATTCTGAAGAAGAGATTACTCAATTTTTCGAAGAATTTTTCCCTGACACGATCTCGATGCTGCCTAATATGGTGGGCGATTTTCAATCCAATCCAACGGGTCAATTAGGATCAGTGTATTGCGATCCATGGCATGTTGGAGACAAAGCAGTATTGCTGGGCGATGCTGCCCACGCTGTGGTGCCTTTTTTTGGTCAGGGTATGAATGCGTCGTTCCAGGATTGTTCTGTGCTGAATGGACTTATGGATGAAATTGGAGATGATTGGTCAACGATACTGTCTGAATTTTCAAAGGTTCATGTAAAGAACGGCCACGCCATTGCCGATATGGCCCTGGAGAATTATATGGAAATGCGCGACCATGTGAACGATCCCTATTATAAAAAACGCCGTGAATTGGAATTAAAAATGGAACACATGTATCCGGATAAATTCATCCCCCGCTACTCCATGGTCTCATTTCATCGTATTCCTTATGCAGAGGTCTATGATCTTGGTAAGAAGCAGTTTGTAGCTTTGGATACAATGTTGAATGAGTTTGATGATCTTTCTGAAATAAATGAAGATACAGTTAGAAAATATATCACATGAGTTTGATAAAATACGAAGTAACTAATATTCCTTTTTGGTTCAAGCCCTTCTATTATGTGTCATCATACCTGGGTGCTTATTTGATTTATTTATACAAATGGGCTGTACTGAAGACATGCAAAATCATCGTGGAAGGCCAGGAAAATATCGATCAGCATTCTGCCCGGTTAGAATCTGTATGGCATTATAAAGGTTCCCTTTACTGGCTGGGTTTGAAAAATGTTAAAGATTATGTGCAATTCAGCCATCCAATTTGGTATATGTATAAGATCATGATCGCACTACGCTGGTATGGCTGTAAGGTTATCATTGGTTCAACTGGATTTGGCGGCCGTGAAGCAGCCGATCAGATCGTGGAGGAGATCAAGCAAGGATTTTGCAGCTGTATCACACCCGATGGCCCGGCGGGGCCTTTCAAGGAAATCAAGAAAGGTGTTCTGCACATGAGCATGCAATCGGGCGCACCGATCATCCCTGTGCAATGTGATTGCTCAAGGTCATTTCCCATATTCTGGAACTGGGATAAAAAACGTGTTCCATTTTTCTTTTCGACCATTACCATTCGCTACCAGGAACCGATATTTGTAACTGCGGAAAATTTTGATGAGTGTCAGAAACAATTAGCCATTGCCATGGGAGATTAACATGAAATTTGAATTAAGCAATCACGTTGCCCTCCAGCATTCGGACTGGAGAAATTCAGAATCCTTTTATAAAGATGTTATGGGACTGGATTCTAAAATGGAAGAAAACCATTTACACATCCGCAGCGGTGACCTGAATCTGTACATAATGGAAAATGATGAATTGCGCGGTACTGTAATAGAATTCAATGTGGAAGATGTAGAAGCAGCGAAAGATCATTTACTGGCCCATGGCTGCACGGTGGTCAAATGGGAAGGCAAGGGCAAGGATTGCTATATGCGAGATCCTTATGGACTAATATTCAACTTGTGGGAGATATCATGAGTACTGCAAAAGTTGTGTATAAAGGTGGTTTAAGAACAGAAGCCACGCATTTACAAACCGGGGAAACCATCATTACCGATGCGCCGCTAGATAATGAAGGACAAGGCGCCGCATTTTCACCCACGGACCTTGCAGCCACATCCCTTGCAACATGTATCATCACTATTATGGGAATTGCCGCCAGAAAACGAGATATTGATATGACCGGAACTACGGCGGATGTCACCAAGGTCATGGCCACGAATCCCCGGCGCATCAGCGAGATCCGGATCAATATTACTCTTCCTGATCAACTATCAGATAAGGAACGCACCATCCTGCAGCGGGCAGCGAAACATTGTCCGGTGGGGTATAGTTTGAGTGCGGATCTGAAAGAAATTGTGAATTATTCATAATTGAACCTATTCGACATTGTTCTGATTTATAACGACGTTTAAGTTTCATCCTTAAAAATGGCCTTGGAATTCAAATTAGCCCCCTCCATTTTATCTGCAGATTTTTCTGATCTCGGAAATGCGTTAAAACTCTGCGCTGAGGGCGACGCCCATTATATCCATGTGGACGTCATGGATAACCAGTTCGTGCCCAACCTCACAATCGGTCCGCCGGTGGTCAAATCAATCCGGCCCCTTACGGAAAAATATATAGATGTGCACATGATGGTCATTGAACCAGAAAAGCTGGTAGAACCATTTGCCAGGGCTGGGGCCGATGGCATCACATTTCACATCGAAGCAACGGACAATCCCCAAAAGGTCATTGACCTGATTCGAACCACAGGAAAAGATGCGGGTTTATCGTTAAAACCCAAAACACCTGTTGCAGATATTGAACCCTTTTTGGATCAGGTCGACCTGCTATTGGTCATGAGCGTAGAGCCGGGATTTGGCGGACAGGGATATATGGATGGTTCCACAGAACGGGTGACAGAGATCAAACGATTGTTAACTGAAAAAGGCCTCCGGGATCGAGTCAATATTGAAGTGGATGGAGGTATCAAACTGCACAACGCCAAAGAGGTCATGGATGCAGGTGCGGATATTCTGGTGGCAGGATCAGAGGTTTTCAAAGCTGATGACCCGGTGGGTGTTATGCGTTCATTTTACAAATTGGCAAATTCATGAGAAGTTATATAGAGTTAGAATCATTTGATTCCTGGTCTTTAGAAGAAAAAGACCAATTCACATTAAATGTGATGAAATGCCTGATCCTTGATGGTGTTCGTAAAGCCAATTCCGGACACTCCGGCGGACCGCTCTCATCTATTGATTTTGCCTATATCTTATTTAAGGAATATCTGAATTTTGATCCCGGAGATGATCAGTGGTTCAATCGCGATCGTTTTGTGCTGTCCGCCGGTCACGAATCCATGCTGCAGTATGCATTACTCCATTTTATAGGCTGGATGCCCATGGTTGAAATTAAGAAATTCCGTCAACTAGGTAGCCAGACACCGGGACATCCAGAAGTGGAGATCAAGGGCGTGGAAGCCACCACCGGTCCGTTGGGCCAGGGTGTATGCATGGGTACAGGCATGGCTGTTGCCGAAACGGTCGTGCGGGAAATGTTTAAAAAACAGAATGAAAAATCACTCTGTGATCATTTCACCTATATATTATGCAGTGACGGCGACCTCCAGGAGCCGGTGTCGTTGGGCGCGGCTTCCCTGGCAGGACATTGGGGTTTATCCAGGATCATTATGTATTATGATGCCAACGAGGCCCAGATCTCCGGAAATACAAACCGTTCAGACTCCACTAATATAGCAACAGTATTTGCAGGTTATAATTGGCATGTCCAGGAAATTGACGGTCATGATCATGATATTATTCGAGATGCCATTAAAAAAGCCCAAGTCATTGATCAACCCAGTATCATTATCGGTAATACTATAATGGCTCACGGCACAGCAACCATGGAAACAGACCATGAAACACACGGTGCTCCTCTGCCCCAGGAAGAGATTGATGCTACCAAGGAAAAACTGCATTTACCCAGCGATACATTTTATGTACCGGATGAATGCATCAGCCATTTTCGTTCCCGGTATGATGAAATGAAAAATAATGTCAGTGCGTGGAATGCTGCTTTAGCTGAAGCGCAAAACGATGATTCATTCAGATCATTGTGGCAATTGTCAGTGGAAGATGAGTTGCCGGATTTGAACTATCCCGAATTTGAAGCAGGAGCATCTCTGGCGACCCGCAAAGCATTTGGTGCCACGTTGGATGAATTTGCTAGACAGCTGCCTAATTTGGTGGGTGGTTCTGCTGATCTTGAACCTTCAAACTATACGGGCAATTTTGCCAGGACCTATGGGGATTTTTTGAAGGAAAACCCTGAAGGACGGAATTTTGCTTTTGGCGTTCGGGAATTTCCTATGGCTTCCATGATGAACGGCATGAGTCTCCATGGCGGTGTCATTCCTTTTGGCGGAACATTCCTGGTCTTTGCTGATTATTCACGTCCTGCTTTACGATTAGGGGCGATCCAACATGTTCGGGCCATCCATGAATTCACCCATGATTCATTTTACGTAGGAGAGGATGGACCTACGCACCAACCCATCGAGCACGCCATGGCCTTAAGAACCATTCCCAATTTTTATGTTTTCCGTCCGGGAGATGCCAAGGAGACAGTTGCTTGTTTTGAAAAAGCTCTGGAGTTGAGACATTCACCTTCAGCATTACTTTTAACTCGCCAGGGTGTTCCCGTTTCAGATAAATCTATGGATGAGATAAAAGCCGGTGTTGAAAGAGGTGGATATATCTTTCAAGAAAGTGCTGGCACTCCGGAACTGGTTTTCCTCGCCACAGGATCAGAAGTGTCACTGGCTGTGTCTGTAGCCGAACAAATGGATGATAAAAAAGTTCGAGTAGTGAGTTTGCCATGCTGGGAAATATTCATGGAACAGTCTCAAGAATATCGAGATGAAGTCATTCCACCGAGGGGATGCATGAAAATTTCCATGGAAGCAGGCACAACATTGGGCTGGGACAAATTTATTGGTCCTGCTGGTCTCGCCATTGGTATAGATCATTTTGGAGCATCGGCACCGGGAAAAGACTTGGCCCAGAAATTTGGATTCACTCCGGATCAAGTGGAAGAAAAAATCCGCAATCATTTGAGCGCATTATTATGAAGATCCATTTAGCCACAGACCATGCTGGACTTAAACTCAAAAATGCTATAAAAGATTATTTGGTGAAAAAAGGCCACGATGTAACCGATCACGGTGCCCATGAATATGATGCTTTGGACGATTATCCCGAATTCATTTTTCCCTGCGCCAAAGCGGTAGCAGCCGATTCTGAAAGTCGCGGTATTATTTTAGGGGGTTCAGGACAAGGAGAAGCCATGGCTGCTAACCGGGTGAAGGGGGTGCGGGCGGCTGTCTTTTATAATGGACCTGATGATATTGTAAAACTGTCCCGTGAGCACAATAATGCAAATATTCTGTCTTTAGGTGCGCGGTTTATGTCAGAAAATGAAATATATGATGTGATTGCAATGTGGCTGGATGAGCCCTTTGCTGGAGGTCGTCACCAAAGACGGATTGAAAAGTTGGATTTATAAAGGAATTAACAGACCACACCATTGTTGCTGTGGTAGCCAAGCTTCATACGTTCAATTTTCCCATTCTCAATATCATAAATATCACAGGCGTCGTAAGGCTTAGCATATACATGCAGGCTGGTGGCAAAACCATCGGATAAATTTTCTACAGAATGAATGTCGGCGGGTCCATCTAAAAATCCCGGTGAACAAGATAGTTTTTGAATCATATTCAACTCTAACGGGTTAGATGATATTTCTTCATAGTTGCAGATCTGAAGCTGTCCTTCCTGGACTCTTGCCCAGCATTTTTCACCTTCGTGCCCATGTATGGGTGCTGAAGTATTTGGCGGCCAGCAAATAACCAACAACTCAAAATCCGAATCTTTATGAACTAAATTTCTTGTATAGCAATTTTTGTTGTAAAAAGAATATTTTTTTAATTCGCTTTCATTAAGGTCCAGGTTGAGAAGATAGGATGAAACGTCCGGAACGGGAAAATCCTGACTAGCAAAATCTTTTAATTTTTCAATTAAAGTAATAATCATTATTGATATTTATTTTCTTAATTATGAATTTGAGATTAATATTTTTTCAACGATTCTCATATCTTTTTTTGTATTCATATTTAAAAATCGTTGATCATTGCCAAAGTTGATTAAAATCGAATTTAATTTTTCCAGCAGTTTGAATAAACTAAAATTACCATTTTGGATTTCGGATTCTATAGTAGACAAAATCCGTTTATGGTAAAACCCGCATATAACTTGTGTTTTACCATTGGCCTTGGGAATAACAGCGTCACAATTATCATTTCTTGATGCCCAAAGTTTTTCAAATACTTTCGAATCAATTAAAGGTAAATCACAGGATAGAAGTAGTATCCAATCTGTCTTTGCATTATTGAATGCAG
>CAZORD010000005.1:0-66227 GCA_964582455.1 uncultured bacterium
CGACCTCCGGCTTGACAGGCCGGCGTTCTAACCAACTGAACTACGATCCCAAATTTAAAGATTTATTTTTTATCCCGGTAAATAAGTGCTGCAGGAATAACGACTATATAGCCTATAAAAAGCATAATTGGAGCTATAGTCAGGCTTTGAACACTATATGTCTCTCCACCTGCCATCACAACATATCCCAGGAATATGAGCAGCACACCAACAATAAAAATGATATAATTTTTACTGCTAAATGCCCATCCTTCAATGAGATGCACGTGTTTTTCAGTGTTTTGTTTACTCATTGCGGCGGGGAAATTAAAGCACCCTTTTCCCATCACCAAAGGGAAACTTTATCATTCCTGTATCACTTTATCATTCCTGTATCAATGTATATAAAATTTTTAATAAACAGAAAATTGACTCGTGTAGAAAAATGGCCTTAAATTTGCACCCCAAAAATCATGGCGTTACAGAACTTTTATCCGGGGAAACGACTGGTTGGCGTGGTGCTGGGAGTGATACTATTCAGTGCAATTGCTTTTTTCCTGTTAATCATTAATTGGCCCCAGGGAAATCCTTATACATTTGTAAAGGTGAATATTCCCAAGGGATCCAATGTGGCAGAAGTCAGCAGGATACTGAATGACAAAAATATCATTGCCAATAAACAGATATTTCGCATTGCTGTTTGGTCATTGGGGCATGAGAAAAAACTCCCTGCCGGTTCTTATACATTAGAAGGCGCTCGCTCTAATTATCAGATTATTAATCAATTGGTTCACGGTGTTCCGAACCTTAAAAGGGTTACGGTACATGAAGGCTGGCGGATCAATGAAATCGCCTCTGAACTGGAAAGAGTATTGGGGACAGATGCTGATGATTTTAAGGAACTGTGTGAAGACAGGAGCTTATTGAAAAAATGGAATATTGACCATGTTTCCTTTGAGGGGTTTTTATTCCCGGATACGTATTATTTCCTTGAAGATCAAGATCCCGAGTATATACTGGAAACGATGGTTAAAGAATATCACAATTGTGTGACAGATACTCTCCGTCGCAGGGCAAATGAACTGGGCTTAAGTATGACAGAAGTGGTAACCCTGGCTTCCATCATTGAAGGTGAAGCGCTCTATGATTCCGAGCGTCCTGTGATTTCGGGAGTGTATCATAATCGTTTGCAAAAAGGTATGAAACTGCAAGCTGACCCCACGATTCAATATATTATTACTGATGGGCCACGAAGACTTTTGATAAAGGATTTAAAAATTGAATCGCCATACAATACATATTTAAATAAAGGACTACCACCAGGGCCGATTAATAATCCGGGGAAAGAGTCAATACTGGCAGCTGTGTATCCTAAAGAAAACGAGTATCTGTATTTTGTTGCTCGTGGTGACGGCTATCATACTTTTACAAAAACAGAACATGAACATAATCATGCAAAACGAAAGTTTCAAAAAATTCGTAAAAATAAACGTAATAAACAAAAAATAAAGAAAACAAATATTTAAACAAATGGCAAAACAAACCCTAAACGAAGTACAGAAAAAAGCAGTACAGGCTATTGGTAATCCAGTGTTGATTTTTGCGGGAGCCGGCAGTGGTAAAACACGTGTTTTAACACATAAAATTGCACATTTGATTAAAGAACTTTCTTTTAAACCTGAAGAAATACTGGCTGTAACATTTACAAATAAAGCAGCTGAAGAGATGCTAAAACGAGTCTTGTCATTAATTAGTCAAAAAAATGTTGCACTAAATATTGGCACATTTCATTCTATCTGCTCGCGATTACTCAGGCAGGAAATCCATCGTCTTGGATTTTCCAAGGACTTTGTCATTTATGATGTACAGGATCAAGTTGCCCTTATTCGGTTGGTGATGGATGAAATGAATGTCTCCAGGACGTATGTGGATCCCAAAACTGTAAGTAATAGAATAAGTTATTATAAGAATAAACTAATGAGCGCTACAGATGCGAAACGTTCAGCCAGGACTATTTTAGAAAAAACAATCTGTGATATCTTTAAAAATTACCAATCTGCCCTGCAAAAAAATAATGCATTGGATTTTGATGACCTCTTGCTGTTTCCGTTGGTATTATTCGAAAAATTTCCGGATGTATTACAAAAATACCAGGAAAAATGGAAATATGTACTTGTAGACGAATACCAGGATACGAATCGCCCGCAGTTTTTATTCATAAACGCGATCGCCAGAGATAATAACCAGATTTGTGTCGTTGGCGATGATGATCAATCAATATATGGCTGGCGGGGTGCTGATATTCGCAATATCCTTGATTTTGAAAAATCATTCCCCGGGTGTGAAATTTATAAACTTGAGCAGAATTACCGTTCCACCCAGCAAATCCTAAATGCCGCAAGTGCCGTTGTCAAGAATAATGAAGACCGTGCCATTAAAGAATTAAAAGCAATGAATGGCGCCGGAGATAAACTGGGGTTGTTGGAAACTAATGATGAGATGGAAGAAGCAGATGCCCTGATTAGTGTTCTTGAAAAAGAGATCAAAATGAATAAGCGTACATTCAGTGATTTTGCAGTTCTTTACCGTACGAATGCTCAATCAAGGGCGTTGGAAGACAGCTTGCGCCGAAATGGTATTCCCTATAAAATAATTGGAGGTATTCGTTTCTACGAACGCAAGGAAGTCAAGGACTTGCTGGCATACCTGCAATTGATCGTAAATAAAAAGGATACTATCGCCCTGCGCCGAGTAGTCAATTTCCCACCCCGCGGGATAGGCTTGAAAACGGTAGATAAATGTGTTCAGGAGGCGAAAAAATCCAATAAGGAATTGTTTGACGTTTTAGCAGATCCCTCCAAAATGAATATTCGCGGCAAACAGGCAGAAGAATTAAACAGCTTCCATGAAATAATAAGTAAATATCATGATTTACTGGATAAGCTGAATGCCGGTGAACTGGTGCGGACGCTAGTAGATGAAACTGGAATCCTGAAACATTATAAAAAGCAGGATACACTGGAAGACTTAGAACGTCTGAACAATATCAATGAAGTATTAAATAGTGTTGATGAATTCATGGCACGCAATCCGGATGCGATGCTGACCGATTTCCTGGAAGAAGTATCATTGTTGACAGGTATCGATCATTGGAACGACCAGGAAAACAGGGTGACGCTGATGACTGTTCATTCGGCAAAAGGATTGGAATTCCCGGTTGTGTTCCTCACAGGGCTTGAAGACGGTTTATTTCCCCTTTATAATTCATTGCAGGATAAACAGGAATTGGAAGAAGAGCGACGCTTGTTTTATGTAGGATTAACCAGAGCCAAGCAAAATGTATTTCTCCTTTATGCCAGTAACCGCCGCCGGGCTGGTGTTGAGCAGTATTATGGGCTGGTATCGCGTTTTGTCCGCGAGATTCCTGAAGACCATTTGGAAAATATCAATTTTTCTTCAGCCATGACACGCAAGGTGATCGGGTCAGATAGAGGACACGCCAGAATGGAAGTCAAGCGTACTGTGACAATTTTTGATGATTTTCGTGTAGGTGATCTTGTTAAACATGCCATTTTTGGCGTAGGCAAAATCATGGCTTTAAGCGGTTCCGGAGAAAACCAGCGAGTGGGTGTAGTGTTTAAGGGCGGTCTAAAAAAGAAGTTGATCGTCAAATTTGCCAAGCTGAAAAAAGTACAATAATCCTTTAAATCATTACGGTTTATAATTTCCTTTTAAGAATATAAAAACATCTTTAATTTCTTTGAGACTCAATCTCAATAAGGGAAGATCATGTCCAAAGCAATTAGAAAATTAAAGCATATTCTGCGAAATGAAGGATTGCGATTCACCAACCAGAGAGAAGCTGTGTGGAGTGAAATCATATCCAATGACGACCATCGTGAAGCAGATGAAATTTATATGGCTATCCGGCAAAAAGGAATTTCAGTTTCAAGGGCGACTGTATATCGCACTATTGATGTTCTTGTAAAAAACAATATGGTGCGTAAACTGGATGTAGGTGTAGGTCCCAGTAAATTTGAACACAAGTTAGATGCACATCACCATGACCATATTATATGTATTCAATGCGGCCGTATCGAAGAATTCATGGTTGATCAAATCGAAGACTTGCAGGATAAGGTAGCAGAAGAATATGGTTTCAAACTCGTGCGCCACATCCATCAATTATTTGGAATTTGCGAGGATTGCCAGTGACACTCATTGATTTAATCGATGGGGAGATTGCCACAGTGCTATCATTTACCGGAGAAATGGAGCTGCAATCCCGACTGGTAGAAATGGGTATACTGCCGGGCATTCGCATACGCCGCATCAAAACAGCACCTTTAAACGGGCCCATCGAATTAAAAGTTCGTAATTATCATATTTCTCTCCGCCAAGATGACGCCCGGAATATCCTTATAGAGCAATGAAGAAAGGGCTGCAATCATTATGGGCTCCGCTGGTGGGGAATCCCAACAGCGGCAAAACGGCCATTTTTAATCTCTTGACAGGGTTGAATCAAAAAGTGTCCAATTATCCCGGAGTTACGGTTGAAAAGAAAACAGGTAAAGCCCGTTTCGCCGATGGGTCGCAATTTGATCTTCTGGACTTACCCGGAACATACAGCCTGACACCGGAATCCCTGGATGAACGGATCGTAACAGAGCAAGTCTTGAATTGGTTACACGGCCATCAACCCCCGGGTGTGATTGTATCTGTAGTGGATGCGACGAACATGAGCCGCAATTTTTACCTTACCTCTCAATTAGCTGACTTGGGAATTCCTGTTGTGGTTGCATTGAATATGATGGATTTGGTAAAAGATGACCTCCATGTTGATCTTGAAAAATTATCTAATGAGTTAGGAGTTGCAGCTATTATACCCATGTCTGCTACGGAAAAGTGGGGACAAAAAGAATTGCTGGATGCTGTGCAAAAATCAATGGGTATTGAAACAATAGAAAAACCATTTCCTATTTTTCTGAATAATGATATTTCTCTGGTATTGAATCCATTAGAGGATTTTTTTAAAAGTGAACTGGGTTATAATGACCGCTTAGCGACTGCACAATCATTACGCCTCATCACCCGTCAATCCACTTTGGAAATTTATAATCAGCTGTCAGCCAATGGCATTACAGCTGATGAAGTATTTATGAATACACTGCGTGATCAACGTCAGACAGCAGTGGATGCATTGGAAGATTTGGAAATTAAGCACAGGATAATGGAAGCAACCCTGCGCTATGAATGGTTGGACAGCATCCTGGCTGCAGCAAAGATTCTTATTGACCCGCAGCTTTCAGAAGTGAATTTTAGTGAAAAAGTGGATGGTATACTGACTCACAAATGGATCGGTCCCGGCATATTTATCATGATGCTGTATTTTATTTTTCAATCCATTTTTACATGGGCCACTGTACCCATGGATTGGATTGATCGCGGTGTCGGTTGGTTTGGAAACCAGGTATTGCAATTGATGTCTGCCGGCATGCTGCGGGATTTACTAGTAGAGGGCGTTATTGCTGGCGTGGGTGCAATTCTCATCTTCCTACCGCAAATTTTATTACTCATGTTTTTTATGACATTACTTGAAGATACGGGTTATATGGCCCGGGTGGCGTTTATGATGGACCGCTTCATGACCAAGATTGGCCTCCATGGCCGTTCAGTACTGCCCCTGATGAGTGGCTATGCCTGCGCGATTCCCGGTATTATGTCTACACGAACGATCGACAGTTGGAAAGAACGGCTGATTACTATTTTGATTTTACCGCTCATGAGCTGCAGTGCCCGGATACCGGTGTATGCGTTAATGATCGGTGCCTTCATTCCTGCCACTCAAGTATTCGGTTTCTTTAATCTCCAAGGTTTAACATTGGTACTGATGTATTTCCTGGGAACGGTTACTGCGTTTATACTAGCTAAAGTATTCAGCTTATTCATCAACGTGGAAGGAAAGTCCTCTTTTGTTATGGAACTGCCGCCATACAGGACACCGCTTTGGCGGTCTGTATTTCAACAGGTATTTACCCGTGGAAAATTATTCGTAGTCAATGCAGGGAAAATTATTCTGGCTATTTCCATCGTATTATGGTTTTTGGCTTCTTTCCCCAAAGTTGATGAAGCAGCTATGCATGAAAATCCGATACGCACCAGTTATGCCGGGATGATCGGGCAAACCATTGAGCCAATCATAGAACCGCTGGGTTTTGATTGGAAATTAGGAATCGGTTTAATTACTTCATTCGCCGCGCGGGAAGTATTGGTCAGCACCATGGCAACTATTTACAATGTACAGTCTGATGTGGATGATGTTGTGCAGCTGAAAGATGCCATGAAATCTGACCTGAATCCTAAAACGGGAATGCCTTTATATACACCTCTGGTCGCGTTATCATTGATGGTTTTCTTTGTGTTTGCGGCACAATGCATGGCGACCTTTGCCATTGTCCGCAATGAGACCAATTCGTGGAAGTGGCCTTTATTTATGATCATTTATATGAACGGGCTCGCCTATGGAGCTTCTTTAATTGTTTACCAGGGCGGTTTGGCTTTAGGTTTTGGCTGATATGGATTTGCAAACATTCACAGCCATTATTATACTATTGACAGCCGTGGTATATACAATTACGCGCTTCAGAAAAAATTGGCAGCAGGGAGACTCCGATCCCAAGTGTGATGATTGTGAAGTTCCCGATATGATTAAAAAGCAGAAAACAGAGATTGATTGACTGATTGTTCATGCATTCAATCATCCGAGCTCTTTTCTCATTTTTATGCTGCCCCTGGCAGTAACTCCATCTTCTATAAACCCGGCTGCTTTATATATAGAAATACCCCTTTCATTCTTGGGTACAACATTGAGGGTGATATAATTCAACTCTAAATTATCTGCATATTTTATTGCATGATCGAGAAGCTTTTTAGCCAATCCCCAGCGACGATGATCATGATCTACAAATAAGTGGAAAAAGTGCGCTTGTTTTTTTTCAGGAATAACTTTTACACTTAAATACCCTACAACCCATCCTTCTTTTTTAATGACGAATGTTTTGATGTTTTCTTCATTATAGGAAAGTGAACACCATTTTCTAAAATCAAAGGGATAGGGAATCCGCGGATCGGTGAATTGCAGATCCCGGGGATTGCTGAACCAGTTGTGCATGCAGGACTTCAGCATTTTTCTTTCATTGGGGTTGGAATAAGAGACTGTGTCCAATGTAACTTTCATATATGGAAGTTTACTTATTTTCATTCAATGTTTAAGATGATTTAATTAATGAAGTCAATCACCCAAATTTCATCTTTCAAAGAGGGCGCCTCTATCCAGGGTTTTTATCTTTGCGTAGAAAAACACCTGCGGCACACCCGCGCCGGAGACCTTTACCTGGATATTGTTTTAAGGGATAATACCGGTACGGTCCACGCCAAGGTCTGGGATAAGGTAGATGAATTGAATGACAAATTCTCTGCCGGTGACCCGGTAGCAGTAAAGGGCAATGTTGAATCTTTCCAGGACCGCCCGCAATTGGTCGTTAAAAAGATCAATACCGCTTCTGTGCAGCATTACGGCCGTTATGGTTATGACCCGGCTTTGATCGTGCCTGCATCACCCTATGATCCCAAAGCAATGTGGAAAGAGGTAGTTCAAATCATAGGTAAAATGAAAAATCCATACCTGAAGAAAGTTGTTTCAACCATTTATCGTGAAAATAAGGAGCAGTTGCTGATTCACCCGGCATCTGTAGTTATGCATCATAATTACAGGTCAGGTTTCCTGGAGCACGTTTTATCCATGGCTAAAATTGCTGAAAAACTGGCGACATTTTATAAACTGGATAAGGACCTGGTTATTGCGGGAGTCTTTCTCCATGACATCGGTAAACTCATTGAAATATCCTCGGACCTTGAAGCGGAATACACCGATGATGGTAATTTCATTGGCCATATCGTTATTGGCAGGGATATGGTGCGGGAAACCATCGCAGGTATTAAAAACTTTCCTGGAGAACTCCAGCAGAAACTGGAGCATATTATTTTATCCCACCAGGGCCGCTTTGAATGGCAGAGCCCCAAGCAACCCAGTTTTGAGGAAGCATTGCTTGTCCATTTGATCGATAACCTGGATGCCAAAATGAACCTGATGAAACTGGCACTGGACGAAGACCAGCAGGATGGTAAATGGACGGACAGGAAAAATATATTTCGCACGGCCCTCTACAAGGGAATGGATGAATCTGAATAAACTGGTGCGGGCGTCGATATTTGCCGCCCTGGCCATTGGAGCAGGATTTTCACTGCTCATGATCCCCAACGTTGAACTCATAACAGTCATCATATTTACAGCCGGGCTTTATTTAGGTCCAGCATGGGGTTTGATCGTTGGCGGTACAGCCGAAATGATCTTTTCCGGCATGAATCCCCTGGGCTCCGGTTTAAGTTTTCCACCATTATTCTTTGCCCAAATATTTGGAATGGCTGGCGTGGGTTTTACGGGCGGTTTGTTCAGGAGAATATTTATGCTCAAAGAATTTTCATTAAAAAAAGTCATTGCCGTCGGTGTTACCGGTTTTGTCCTGACATTTATTTTTGATTCAATCACTACATTAAGCTATCCTGTGAGTGCCGGGTTTGACCTATCCCGAACCATTGGACTTTACATTTCCGGGATTGGCTTTACACTATTACACCAGGTAGCTAATGGCTTCATTTTTGCTTTTGGTGTGCCCAAGATAACAAAATTTCTCGCCAAATGAGAAAACTATTTTCTATTCTGTGTTTTTCGTTCCTGATTGGACAAACAGTGAACCTGCCTTACGACTGGAGCGGGCAGTACGGTATATCATCCGTGAACGGGAGATTGTTTTGGAATACAGATTGGACATCCGGACCACTATTATTTGATGGCACATATGCACATTATCCACAGCGATATGGTGATGTAATTGCAACCAATTTTCAAATGTCTGGTGTTCACAAAATACCTCAAGCAAACAAATTTCTTGCTGATACAACACTCACAGTTACTAATCTTAACTATATAAAAGGCGATTATAATTTTGATCTATTATCTATAGATACAGATTTTAACACGCCGGGAAGATATGTTGGCTTACATGGGTTTAAACGAAGCTATGCCGGTAGGGAAGGTCAATTCTTCCATCCCCGTGGTTCTGCGTCACCCATGCAGCAGTCCTACAGGGTGGATTATAGCTCTGAAAATAAAGGCTGGTTTGTTGATGCCGCTATTGCACGATTAGTTACGGAATCCGGATTACCTGATTCTAGCGATGTAAATGGATTGCATGAAGATGAAATAATGAACTCAGGATTCATTATACGGTCACCAGGTGAAAAACTGCAGTGGACATCCCATTTGGCACTTTTCCAGCAATGGCGCCGGGTGGATGTATCATGGTATTCAAATTCAGGAAATCAATATTTAAACCGCATGCGCTGGCATAATCAGTTAAGCGGATTGACCATGGGAAATTTGAATTCACTCCTTGGCTTGGATATGAATACTCAATCCATCACCAAGAATGATTCAACATTTAGGGTTATTAACTGGCACACTCTTTATGGTCTGATTGATATTTGGGGGCTTAAAACAGCTGTTGGGCTAATGCTGATTGACAATAAAGTGGCAGATTATCTTTCAGTCGATTATTCAAAATCCTGGGGCAGGGTGGAATTTCAAACCGAATTTGAAAAATTTTCAAAACCACATCATTTTAATCTTATATCTATTGGTGATGGAATCGCACATCAAACACGCACAAAAGCTGAAATAAAAAGCAATTTCAAATCTTCTTTCATTGCGTTGACAACAGACTATTCATCAATGATCTATGATGAAAGAAAATATTTGACATTGCAAACTGGGATTATGGCTCAAACAAAATTATTTGATCATTTTTCCCTTTCAGGAAGTTATTTCAGCAGGGATGGGGGCTCGCTGATTTTTGATGGTATCGGTACCATTGCAAGGTTTGATTTACAGTATAACAACGAAAAAGCACTTAACCGCTTTGCCTTGAAATTACAATTATGGGGTGCAGGACTTTTAAATAGAAAAACAGTAATGTATTTTAATTCAATAAATAGTTTTCCATACGAATCTCATATTTTGGTTTCTGATAATCCTGCTGATATTTGGTTGCTGAATGCAGAAGCAGCGATAACTATTTCTTCCATAACGATTACGTGGTCGATCCGCAATATTTTACATGAACTGGAACCACTCGTAATGCAAATATTACCTGACAAAAAGGTGGGAGACTTTCTTATCCAACATCATTCTAACTTTCCGCCTATGGGCCAGCTCTTATCCTTTGGGATATACTGGATGTTTAAAGATTGATAGACTCATGCAGGAAGTGACGTCCTGCATGAGAAAAAAATAATTTGATTATTTTTCATAAACTACAAAATCTGTTGGTAAGGCCCCCACAGCAAATATATGTTCAGTATTGCCGGCGAGATCGGTGACGTAAACTGTGTCCGGGGCGACATAATCTGTCACTCCAAAAAAGATGTGATCTCCGCTGACACCAACAGCATATACCCCCGGAAAATTATTGATACTGTTATTTGCATCCGCTGAAAGATCGGCATTGATAACTGTGATGCCGCTGTGAGTACTTCGGTAAACAAAGCCATCAATCACGACCAGGTCCGAACCAAATGATGATGAAGTTCCAAAATCATTCGTTGTAGTTGCACCTGAAGAAAAGTCAACTTTACTCATACCCGTATTTGTATTCCAATCCAAGTCGTAGTATGTACTGGCGATATACAGTACATTTTCTTCAAGGAGCATTCTTCCCGGACCGGCAATCACATCAAATGTATCTGTTACTGCTCCTGTAGAAATATCAATTTTCAAAACATCATTGTTGGTTGTCCAGTCGCTGTTCAAGGGTACTGAGACATATAAGTCCCCGTCATCATAAATTATGTCTTCGAGCATACCATTAACATTCAGTGTATCCACAAAACGGTATTGATTTAAATCAAGTATAAGAATCCCGTTGTACCAGGTTGTAATATATCCATTACCATTTCCAAATGTCATATAGCGTGGGCTGGCTGAATGAAGAGTTAGACTAGCAATATGAGATAATTCTTCACCTAATTGTAATATTTGAAGTGTATGAGTGTTATTGTTAATTATATATAATTGATCATCGTGTATATACATGGCATTAGCTACATCACCAAGACTGTTCCCCGTTAATGATTCATATATTTTAGCATTAACGGCTGCTTCTTCATTATCAAGGTCTACAGACCATAACGATGCATTGACTTGTCCAAAATTTCCTTCACACAGGATAAACAAATTCCCTGATTTTGCTTCTTCTTTTGTTTTTTCATCTTCACAGCCAACAAATAAAGCAAAAGCTACAATGAATAGTGTAATGAGTTGTTTTTTCATTTACCCCCCCCTTTTTATCATTTTAGTGTAATTGTAAAGTTAAAAGACCTGCCCGGCTCCGGGTAGCCTTTGATTGTTTCAAATTGTGTATCAAGAATATTGTCTGCTGATAGGCCCAATGATAATTGACGTTTTAATATCATAAAATTTCTATGTACAAAAATGGATGGAATAAAATGGGGCGGCAAGGTTGCATCCTCGGGATAATCATACATTGTGATCCTGGCACCATTGTAACGGCCTGCAATTCCAATGTTCAATTTATTTATTTGCGTTCTTATATGCAGATTACCGCTCAACTCAGGGGCATATCGGAGTGCTTTTTCCTGTTTTAGATCACGAGTCCAAAGTCGCGTTATAAAACCGGATATAGTGAAAGTAGAAATGGACATTGAACCTGATGCAGTTACGCTTTTACGCAATGTTTCAGCAATATTTTCCGGGTACCAATAGATAGGGCCCGGTATCCATTGGATCAAATCTTTACTTTTAATAAAACGGAAGGTTAGGTCAGCATTATGTTCATTCTGATGCCATGAAGTAACAGCCATAAATTTTGATGCTTTTTCCGGTTTAAGATCAGCATTTCCGCCTGGGGTCCAATACATATCATTGAATGCCGGTGCTCTGAATGAATTTCCTCCAGAAATAATATGTTTTAGATATTCTGACTGCTGCCAGGTTAGATCAAGGTTGTATGTCAAAGCACGATGGTCATTGCCAATATTATCCATTCTTAATGTTGGTTGTACTATAAAGGCGGTAAGGATATTTATCTTTGTTGATAAAAGGCCGGAAAAGTTCTTCCTAGTGTGTATATCAGTATCAGAACTGTTTATTTTTTCTACTTCAGTATTACCTTGAAATAACAGGGAGAGTGCAGGATTTATTCGCGTTTTGGCTTTAACTAAAAGTGTATTTTTTGCAAGTTCGTGGCGGCTGTTAATATTGTAATCCGGGTCGCTGTATGTTTCATCACTCTGGCGCGTCTGTATAGCACCTGTGATAAATCCACGGGAGAAAAGATAGGTCCCATTAAGCGCAATGAGCATTAGTTCATCTTCACGTTTAGCCTTAAGGCTGGGAGAATGTATTAACCCGGCTACGCCTCGATTTTGAGCGGAGTATAAAAAGACACCTTTTGTTTTCCAGCGTTGATTTATTGAACCTGAAAATGACGATGCTGCATACTCTTGTTTAAAATTGTTATTCTGCCGCTCGAACGATTTGTCGCTCCATGTTACAGTATAGTTATCTTTAGCTGTCCTTTGGCCGAATGTTGTCTGCGCTTTAAAATTACCAAAAGTATTAAAGGTACTTGCTGTCCAGGATGTCCTGCCCCAATTGCCATCACTTACCGTAAGGGAAGTCTGCTCGTTATTATTTCCTAAATAGACTATTCCATCCGTTGATCCGGAACCATAGAAAACACCGGGCTGAACAGCGACAGCAATAGAGGATATAACCTCATATGGTAATTGAGATATATCTGTTTCACCATTTTGTGAGCTGGTCAGATCTATACCTTCATATACAACTTTTGTATGAGACCCAGGACCGCCATCGAAGCTGATTGTTGCATTCCCGGCTAGGCCGCCATACGTGCGCAACTGGACATTTGGCACTTGGTTAAATAATGAAGCGACACTGCCATTTAGAATATTAGCGGTCTGGTATGTTTTTGAATAGGGTATAGATGATAATTGTATGGCAATTGATTCAACTTGGTTCAGTGGTATGGGGTCTTCAATGAGGGTGATTAATAATGCATTTCTATCACTGACAACCACTTGCGTATCATGATAACTATAGCGTTTAATTGTAAGGCTATCCCCGATTGTACACTGAATTGAAAAGCACCCATATTCATCTGCAATGGACCAATGGCTGGATGACATATTCTGTATCACAGCAAAGGAAACAGCAGACTGTTGTATATTATTGACTAGACCATTGATTGTTGAAGCAATTAATGTATAAACAAAAAGTGTATAGAAAAGGGCGAGTCTATACACCAAAAACCCCGTAAAAAAACGGGGTCATAATCACGAAATGTAATGTTGAATTATCTTTTCGTATCATGACCTTTTTCCCGAAGATCAGTGGATACATCGATAGTCCAGGTTCCTGACTCATGCATAAGCATTTACAGTAGCGGGAACTGTGCCTGGTTTCCACGGGCTTCCCTGATTCATAGCGATGTATACAAGTATAAGATTTTAAATTAAAAACACCACACAATCAAAGTTCGAATTCTCCTCGAAGATATGTTGTGTTTCAGACGGAGGGATGAATAAATTCGCCGTTGAATTTGTACTGAAAAAATCTATATGCCAAATTTTGTCATAAATGTTGCTGTCATGAATCTATACAAAGAACCTGCATTTCAATCCGAAGTGGTTACCCAGGGTTTCCTGGGGGAATCATGCCCTATCATCGATCAATCCGATAACTGGATAAAAATCAGGCAATGGGACGGTTACGAAAGCTGGGCACATAATTTTTACGGCATTATCCAAGATGAGGTGTATACAGAAACCCATTCATTTTTTGGACTTGCAGGCGAAATATTCAATTCAGAAGGGCAAAGTATCCGCACTATCTATTTTGGTGGCAAGGTCAACGCAGAACTCAACGAAAATACATATACTGTTACCTTACCGGATGGACTGGAAGGTGTTTTTAAGTCAGAACTCAATGCCAATGCCATAATCCCAAGCCGTAATTCAATAATCGAACTTGCCCAATCATTTTTAGGTGTTCCTTATTTTTGGGGAGGTAAATCAACTCAGGGCTTTGATTGTTCAGGGTTTGTGCAATCCATTTTCAAAGCACATGATATTGATTTGCCACGTGATTCGTATATGCAAGCTGAACATTTTAATGATGAAATAGAATTATCCAACACAAGACCCGGGGATCTTTTGTTTTTTGCAGAGCAAGATGATGTTAGTCACGTGGCTATTAGTTTGGGGAATGAAGATTTTATAAATGCCAGGGGTTGGGTGAAAAATGAGAGTTTGGATCCTAATTCATCAATATTCAACCAGAAGTTGAAGGATCTATTCGTCAAAGCAGTATCTATTGCAGAGGTGATAAAAAACTGATGTTTCACACAACACGAAATGGATCATTATTAAACAAGGCAGTTTTAGTCTTGAATACCAATTATGCGCCATTAATGATTTGTACCACCAGGCGTGCTATTTGTTTAAAATATTTGGAGAAAGTGGATATTTTGGAAACATATAAACAGCAAGTTCATTCTCCTTCAATATCACTATCATTACCGAGTATTGTCAAACTCAAGGATTTTGTACATTATAACAGTATGAATGTGGTGATGAGCCGTAAGAATATTATGATTAGAGATAAGCACACATGCCAATATTGCAGTTCAAAATCCTCATCAATGACTATCGATCATATTATTCCCAGGGAACGGGGCGGATCCGATAACTGGGATAACCTTGTGACGGCCTGTCAGCCATGCAATAAGAAAAAGGGGAATCTTTCAACTGAAGAAGCAAAAATGCCTTTACAGCGACTACCCAGGAAACCCAACAGGATCCACTATTTTCAGCAATTTATAAACAGCGACCAGACAGCCTGGCGGCCATATTTATTTTTGGATTCGTTTTGAAGCGAGTATTAAGTGGTATACAACCCTCCGGCCAGCTTCATCTTGGCAATTATTTTGGTATGATGTCCAGGATGATTCATTATCAGGAAGAGAATGATTTATTCTGTTTTATCGTGAATTACCATGCCATGACTTCCATGCAGGATGGCGCATTGTTAAAAGAAAATACCATGAGCGCTGCAACGGATTTCCTATCACTGGGAATGGATCCCGAAAAATCCACTTTTTGGATTCAAAGCGATGTACCACAGGTGGCAGAATTGACGTGGATTCTTTCTGTTGTCACCAGTGTCGGGCTCATGGAAAGAGGTACATCTTATAAGGACAAATTGGCTAAAGGCTTAAAAGCAAATATGGGCTTATTTTCATATCCAATCCTCATGGCTGCTGATATACTTTTATTTGGGGGAGAAATTGTCCCTGTAGGTAAAGACCAGAAACAGCACCTGGAAATGACTCGTGATATTGCCGTACGCTTCAACCAGACTTTTGGTAACATCCTGGTTGTACCTGAACCGGACATTAATAAAGACACACAACTGGTTCCCGGACTTGATGGCCAAAAAATGAGCAAATCTTACAATAATACTATTCCCATTTTCGGATCTGAAAATGTTATTAAGAAAAAGGTTATGTCTATAGTTACAGATTCTGCAGGTGTGCATGAAATAAAAAATACCGATTGTGCTCTATTTAACATTTTTTGCCTATTCCTTGATGAAAATGGTAGTAGTGAGCTGGCAGATAAATTCAATACACCCGGTACGGGTTATGGTGAAATTAAAAAAGAGTTATTTTATGTAATCATGGAATTTTTTCAACCCTTTAGAGATAAAAGAGATTATTATGAACAAAACCAAGGTGAGGTTCATGATATCTTGAAGCATGGCGCAGACAAAGCATCGGCAGTTGCTGAAATATTTTTAACTCCAGTGCGAGATGTAACTGGGTTAAATTATAAGGCATGACATACAGCGTCCATTTAGAAAACTTCGAAGGTCCATTGGACTTATTACTCTATTTTATTCGTCGCGATGAAATTGACATTTATGATATTCCCATCGCCAATATTACAGTAGAGTTCATGGAAACCATTGATGAAATGAAAAAATTGAATATCAATGTTGCCGGAGAATTCATCCTAATGGCTGCTACACTCATGCGCATAAAATCAAGAATGCTGTTACCCAGGGAAGAATTTGATGAAGAAGATGTGATTATTGATCCACGGAAGGAATTAGTCAATCAATTGTTAGAATACTCGCGTTTCAAGGATACAGCTGCAACCTTGGATATGTATGCCACAGAACGCAACCAGGTCTTTCCTGCAGGTAAAACATTTAATGTAGTTGGCGCTCCTGAAGAGTTTAATGTCATGCTTAAGGATATAACTTTATACGATATCGCCAGAACATTTAAAGTGGCCATGGATAATATGCCGGTGATCCAAGCCTATGAATTAAATAGGGAACCAATCCACCTCGATGATCAAAAAGAATTGGTGATGCGTTCATTTGATGGTGACGGCCGTTTACGGTTTTCAACACTGATTAACCAGCTGGATTCTAAAATTGCTATTGTGGTTACATTTCTGGCCTTACTGGAATTGATCAGAATTCATCAGATTACTATTATACAGAATGAATTGTTTGGTGAACTTGAAATTCAACTCCTAACAGCAAAAGCATAATATGACATTAAAAGAACAGTTGCAGATTATTGAAGCATTGCTTTTTGCATCGCCTGAACCCTTAACTCAATTCAGGGTGAATCTTGTATTTGTTGATGATGCACCCCAATTGACTCAAATTATTCCAAAATTACAGGATAAATTTTTAAGTGAAAACAGGCCATTAGTCATACAGGAAATAGCTGGCGGATATCAAATTACTACTCGAGTTGAGTATGAAATATGGGTGCGCAGATTACTAAACAAATCAGGCAAATTATCCCTGTCACAAGCTGCCTTGGAAACTCTGTCAATCGTTGCTTACAAGCAGCCGGTTAACCGTTTTGATATAGAAGCAATACGTGGTGTGGATTGTTCGGGTGTATTGAAAACGATACTTGATCGTAATATGATCAAAATCAAAGGACGCGATGAAGGCCCTGGACGGCCATTGCTTTATACAACAACAGATATTTTTCTAGAATATTTTGGACTGAATAGAATTTCCGACATGCCTAAATTAAAAGAGATTGTTGAATTGACTGAGGGTGACAGTAAAGAACAATTGGATGTTTTTATTCCTGAACCAGCAAAACCAGCTCCTGAAATAGACCAAACCTCCGAAAACCCATCAGTATAACATTGATCAATTGTTTGATCGAAATTCCGAGAAATACGTGCGTTTAAATAAGTACCTCGCTCAGGGAGGAGTGGCATCCCGTCGAGTAGCAGATAGGCTCATACAATCAGCTACAACGACTGTAAACGGTATATTACAGACTGATCCCGCATTTGATGTAAATGAAAATGATGTAATTATTTTTAATGGAAAACGGATTACTGCTCAAAAGGATACTTGGGTGTTAGTTCTTAATAAACCGAAAGGTTATATCACCACTGCATATGATCCTCAAGGACGCAAGACAGTCATGGAATTAGTTCCAGAGAAACCCAGATTATTTACTGTAGGTAGGCTTGACCGAAATACTACGGGAGTGATATTGTTTACCAATGATGGTACTTTGGCGCAAGAACTCATGCTGCCAAAAAATAAAATACCCCGTGTCTATGAAGTAGTAATCGACCGTATCCTTGACAAATCAGAGATTACGAAAATGAGACAGGGAATATTTATTGGTCATAATCAAAAGGGCCAGGCCAAAGTTTTGCAGCAAAAAACTGTTAAAAAAAGAATTTTAGTCAGAATGGAATTGCGACATGGAAAAAATCGAGAAATCAGAAAAATAATGGCCATCTTAAAACGGAAAATATTCACTTTGCATAGGATTAGTTATGGCCCGATTGATTTAAAGGGAATACCTGAAGGATCTTGGCGAAAGTTGACAAAAACTGAAATGAATACTCTTTGCACAATGTAATAGTTGAGGATTTATATGCATGACTATAAATATAGGTTATTTATATTGAAAAAGAGTAAATTTGTTGGCTTTTTGAGAAGGTAATTTGATGATAATCGCTATTGACGGACCCGCCGCTACCGGCAAGAGTACATCTGCGAAGATTATTGCTGAAAAATTGGGTTTCACGTATCTCGATACTGGTGCAATGTACAGGTGTGTAACACTTGCAATGCTTAATGCAGGGATAAGTAATTCCGATACTGATAAGATCGACGAACTATTGATCAATCTTGATATTGATTTAAGAGAACAGAACGGTGAAATTACAATTTTAATGAATGGTGTTGATGTATCTGATGAAATTCGTTCATTAGAAGTCACAGAAAATGTCAGTGCTGTCAGTGCATTAAAAAGTGTCCGTAAGGCGATGGTGAAGATGCAGCGTACAATTGCTTCCAAAACGAATTGTGTGATGGAAGGCCGTGATATTGGAACTGTTGTATTCCCACACGCCGAATTCAAATTCTTTTTAATTGGAGATATAGAAATTCGAGCTCAACGGAGACAGCAGGATTTACTCACTCTCGGAGAAGATAAGTCCATTGAAGAATTGATGGAAGATATTCAACGTCGTGACACGTATGATTCATCGCGGGAAATATCCCCTTTAAAAAAAGCAGAGGATGCCATAGAGATCGATACAACTGATTTAACTATCCATGGGCAGGTATCGAAGATAATTGAAATCGTTAACAAACAAAAAAATAAAAACTAATAAACAGGAATAATAACCTTATGATAAACGAAGAATTGGCCCAAGAACAGACGTCTGAAACCCAGGTTGAAGACGCCAGTGATGATATTGCTACAGAAGAGGTAGCAGTAGAAGAAACACCAGAGGTCGAAACACAGGAAGATGAAACATATGAGGTGGAAACACCTACTAATGGTGAAGCAGATATAAAAATTAATTATTTAGACCCACAATTGTTCAATGACATTCGCACAATCAGCAGAGAGGAAATTGATGAGGATGAAATAAATGAGGATATTACAGATGAATTGAAGGGTAAATATGAGAATTCATTAGCTGAAATATCCGAGCACCAGGTTATAAAAGGCAGGGTAATAGGTATGAATGACCATGTCATTCTCATAGATATAGGTTTTAAATCAGAAGGAATGATTGCCAGGGAAGAGTTTACAGAAGATACTCTGCCAAAAATAGGCGATCAGATTGATATATACTTAGAACGGCTTGAAGACCGGCGGGGAAATATGGTCCTTTCCAAGGAAAAGGCAGATTTCATGCGCCGTTGGCAAGAGCTGAAAGATATTTTCGATAGCCAAACGACATTTTCATGCAAGATCATTCGTCGCATTAAAGGCGGAATGGTCGTGGACTTGAATAGCATTTTCGGATTTTTACCTGGTTCACAGATAGATGTACGGCCTGTTAAGGATTTTGATTCCTTGCTTGATACCGAGATCGAAGTCAGAATTGTGAAACTCAATGAAGCACGCAAAAACATTGTTGTTTCTCATAAGGTTATATTGGAAGAAAGCCTGCAAGAACAACGGGATGCACTTCTGAGTGAAATGGAAATCGGAGCAGTACTGGAAGGCCGCGTTAAGAATATTACTGATTTTGGCGTTTTTATCGATCTAGGCGGGGTGGATGGACTCCTGCATATTACTGATCTATCGTGGGGCCGCGTAAATCATCCTTCAGAAGTAGTCGATATTGATGATGCACTAACAGTTAAAATCATTGATTTTGACCAAGAAAAACAGCGTGTTTCTCTCGGACTTAAACAATTGACACCCCATCCTTGGGAGGATGTGGAAATCAATTTTCCGGTCCATTCAACAGTAAAAGGAAAAATCGTCAGTATGACTAATTATGGTTCTTTTGTTGAATTAGAGCCAGGTGTAGAAGGATTAATACATGTATCAGAAATGTCCTGGACTCGCCATATTCGCAACCCTAACGAATTGTACAAGCTAGGTGATGAAGTAGAAGCAATGGTGCTTTCAATTGATCTAGAAGATCGTAAAATTAGTCTGGGTATTAAACAACTCCAACCGGATCCATGGAATGAAATAGAAGAAAAATATGTTATCGATTCATCTCACAAAGGTGTGATAAATAACCTGACTCAATTCGGGGCCTTTGTCGAATTGGAAACAGGCATAGATGGACTAGTTCATGTATCAGACATTTCATGGACTAAAGTAATCAGACATCCTAAAGAAATATTAGAAAAGGATCAGGAAGTTGAAGTCAAGGTACTGGAAATTTCCCGGGATAACCGCCGTATTGCATTAGGTCTAAAACAAATGACTGATGATCCCTGGCCTGAAATTATTAAACATTTTGAAACGGGTAAGGAAGTTAGTGGAAATATTATTCGTGTGTTGGATAAAGGTATCATCCTGCAATTGGATATGGACGTTGAAGGCATAATACCTTTTGGGAAAAAGCCTAAAAAACAACGCAAGGAAGTTGCTGCAAAACTACAACAGGATGACATCGTTTCAGGAAACGTTATGGAAGTCAAACCTGACGACAAAAAAATTATACTTTTTTCAGAAGTGTATTCTGAAGGTGGTGAAAAAGCAACCAAGGATTCTGTAAAAGAATTTCTTGATGAACAAGATTCGCCAGCTGCAGAAAAGATTGAAATACCTGAAGAACTTCAGCAAGATATTGATGAAGAATCGACAGAAGCAGAAGCATAAGGAAATAATCCTAAAACTGCGCTGATATAATGAGCAAGAACCAACTGCAAAATTATCTCAACTGGCAATCGTTGGGCATGAGGTTAGGCGCAGTTGGATTGGCATTGTTGTTATGGGTATTTGTGGTTAGCGAGAATGAATATTCCATGGTCATGGATATGCCGATTGAAGCACGTAATTTGAGCGCCCAAAAAGCTCATAAAAAAGAAGTTCCAGAATACGCCCAAGTTCGCTTGAAAGGTCCTGGGCGTGCTCTTTTTAAAACATTGCTGCTTAAAAATTTCATTTCAAATTTTAAGCTAGTTATTGATCTTGACCGGATTTCAGAAGAGTATGATTTTTACCTGAATGAATATTACGAACGTTATCCGCAAAAAGTAGTTATTCCCCCTTCATTCGAGCTTGAATACATAGAAGTCGTATATCCTGATTCCATTCATATAAGTCTGGATGAATATATGGTAAAGAAACTGCCAGTCATCGCTCCGGTATTAATAAAGTCTGCTCCTGGATATACACAAGTCGGTGAACTGAATATATTTCCTGATTCCCTCGATGCTGCAGGGCCTAAGGAGGTGATCCAGGAAATGAAATTTGTTTCAACAATAAAAGACACATATATGCTACAGGATATTGATTTAAGTGATAATCTTAATATCGACAAAAAATCTCGATCACTTGTTGAATATTCTCAAACTACTATAACCATAAAACAAAATATTGAGCCGATAAGTGAACGTATCATCAGTGAGATTCCAGTGAAATTGATTAATGTTTTACCTAATTTGCGCTTATTTGTAAATCCGACTACCGTAGCGCTGACTGTAATCGGGGGTGTTGACCGAATTGCGGCAGTTAATCCTGAAGATATTTTTGTGACCATTGATTTTGCAAAACAATGGGTATCAGGTAAAAACTATTATGAGCCATCAGTTAGTGTTCCAAAAGATATTTTAGACTGGCAAGACCTTTCACCACGCAATCTGGAGTTGGTAGTAGCAAAGGAAATAAATTGATTATACTCGGTGTCGAGTCGTCATGTGACGAAACGGCAGCAGCCATCTGTTCAGATAGTAAAATTCTTTCAACAATAGTCAGTTCCCAAATAATTCATTCAAAATTTGGCGGGGTTGTACCTGAGTTGGCATCTCGTGAACATGAACTACTGTTAAATTCAATTGTAGCTGATGCCATCACTGAGGCAGCTATTCAAAAGCAGGATTTGGATGGAATTGCTGTTACCAGGGGACCTGGACTTGCAGGAACATTACTCGCAGGAGTTTGTTTTGCAAAAGGGTTAGCGCAAGGTCTGGATAAACCAATAATCGGCATTAATCATTTGGAAGCACATATTTTCGCAAATTTTCTGGAAGATCCAGAATTGCAGTTTCCATTTGTATGTTTACTCGTTTCTGGAGGACATACACAACTTTGGTTGGTGAATGATATGGGTAATTATACTTTGCTGGGAACAAGCAGAGATGATGCTGCCGGTGAAGCATTTGATAAAGGGGCACGAATTCTGGGATTGGGGTATCCAGGTGGACCAGAAATAGAGAAATTAAGCGAAAATGGAAATCCAAATGCTGTTAACTTTCCACGAGCGTTTATAAAAGTTGATAATTTAGAATTCAGTTTCAGTGGTTTAAAAACAGCGTTGCTTTATTTTATGGATGCTTCTAAAGATAAAGATGATATCTCGATAGCGGATATTGCTGCCAGTTATCAGCAGGCAATTATCGATGTACTTGTGCAAAAACTTTTACATGCAGTGCCCAAAGCAAATGTTAAAACATGTGTTATTGCTGGTGGTGTGGCAGCTAATCAAGTCTTAAGAAAAGCAGTTAAAAAACATTTGTCCTCAATAAATATATTATATCCTGATTTATCACTATGTACTGATAACGCTGCCATGGTTGCTTTTCTGGGTGA
The DNA here is from genome assembly GCA_964582455.1 of uncultured bacterium. Lineage (GTDB taxonomy): Bacteria > Fidelibacterota > Marinisomatia > Marinisomatales > TCS55 > UBA2126. The sequence goes on from CAZORD010000005.1 coordinate 22,773, forward strand.
ACTTTATTTACGCAATGGCGTTACTTCTGCCATGGATTTTGATATTGATCCCAATTTGAAACTAGCTTAAATCGTGACGTTACAATTTTTACAACAGGCTGATGGTTGGTTTTGGTCATTAATGATAGCTACCATATTGATTTTTATTTGGATCATTTCAGCGATTAAAGGTGAACGTAATCTTATGGGTTTAAACATAATTAGAATAAGTGTCTTCATAGTACTTCTTGTTATGCTTCTCCAACCAAAATTATCTTGGAAAGATCATTATCAGATTCCTTTAAGATGGAATATATATGCTGACCGATCGGTAAGCATGGGCTATCATCAAACACTCGCTCCCGAATCCTATGTGAATAATATAAATTCGATATTTATCACTGCAGAAAATAAAGATCCTGAAACAGAAAATTATTATTTTGATCATAAAGTGTATGCAATAGATGATGAATCTTTTTTACTAGATGGCGAAGCAACGGATTTAGGTAAGGTCATCGATCATATTGAAGAGGAAAAAGGAGAACTAGCCGGTGCAATAATAATAACAGATGGTCAGATAACAAAAGGTGATCAAAATCAGAGCCAATTGATGGATTTATCCATACCTATTTATACAATAGGTGTTGGGGATACCATACCACTAGTTGATGTAGCAATCCATGCAATTAAGGCTCCAACTGTCATTATCAAAGGGGAAGAAATGGATATTGATGTGACTTTAACGTCACATGGGCGAATCAATGATCGAGTAAATGTATTGTTGTATGAAAGGAAAAAATTACTGGCTTCTAAATATATCCAATTACAAGGTGATGGGTCTTTAGCCAATGCAAGATTTAGAATAACACCTCAAACTTTAGGAGAAAATAAATATGTAGTTAAAGCATCTGTATTACCTGAAGAAATAAACATTAATAATAATAAGCAACCTTTTCAAGTAACTATTCTTAAAGATCGGTATAAAGTGGCATTAATTACCGGTTCACCCAATTATAATACAGGGCCATTGAAGAAAATAATTAAAGATATTCCCAGGATAGAATTAGATCATTTTATTCAAAAAGATGAACAATTTGAACCATCAATCAACGAATTTTGGTCAACTCCATATGAATTGATCATATTTGAAAATTTTCCTATCAAACCTATTTCAAAAAGATGGCAGCAAATATTAGCGAAAAAAATTGCTTCCCAGAAATCATCAATATTTTTATTTGCCGGACCGAATTCAGATAATATATCTGCCAAATCTCTTTTTCCATTTTTTCATGTTAAAAATACTCAAAATACATTCGCTGAGCATATTAGTCGTCAGTGGTATTGGTCATCAAACAAAAATATTCTAACGTATTTAATAACAGATATATTCAATCAAGATGAAAATATATTTCCACCTTTGTTTCCAAAAATATTTATAGAACCAGAAGAAACTATTTCCACTTTGGCTTATTATGAAAATTCATCAGTCCCACTATTAGTTACAGCAGAGGTAGATGGGTTGAGGTCTGGAATCTGGACATCTTCTGATATTTCAACTCTTTATTATAAAATGACAGAATCAGAACATGACAATATAAGTGTTTCATTAATTAATAATTTATTTTCATGGTTTTTGCGTACCAGTGGAGAAAATGAACTTTACTTTAGAGTAAACAAAGATATGTTTCAACAAGGTGAAGAAATACATATTGTAGGCTCACATTTTGAAAATGATGCTAAAGATTTATCATCAATGACTGGTTATATAACTATAATTAATGAAAATAGTAGCTCTTCTACATATGAATTAATATTTAATCCAGTTAATGAACAATGGGAAACAAGGTTTTTAGCAGGAAAACCAGGCAAATTTACTTATGAAATTGTATTAGAAAGTGAAAACAACAATTATTCTCAAAACGGATCATTTTATATAGATGAAAGTCAGATCGAACTTAACCAAGTATCAGTCAATAACAATATTTTAGAAAATATTTCAGCACAAACAAACGGAAAATATATTACATGGCAATCCCGGGCAGGGATATTCAGCTTGATAAAGCCTAATTACAAACAAGAAATAGTAGTTAAAGATGAATTCATAGGTGAAAATTATTTTACTATTATATTATTAATTATACTTCTTTCAATAGAATGGTATATACGTAGATCAATTGGTTTAATTTGATAATATATATTTTGAATACGTCGGGAAATACGTAGTTTTAAATAATAAATAATGATATAATGAAGAAAATTGCTGTAATTGGCACAGGTTATGTCGGTCTAGTTAGTGGTGCTGGGATTTCAGATTTTGGCCATAAAGTCGTATGTGCTGACATTGATGAAACTAAAATTAAATACCTCCAGGATGGTAATATTCCTATATATGAACCCGGGCTTAAGGAATTAGTACACAGAAATGTAAATTCCGGTCGTTTATCTTTTTCAATTGATGTTAATAAAACTATAGAAGAAGCAGATGTTATTTTCATTGCTGTGGGCACCCCGGAGGGAAAAAATGGATCTTCAGATTTATCTGCTATAAAAGAAGTCGCCCGGGCTATAGGACGCAATATAAACAGTTATAAAGTTATTTGTACTAAAAGTACAGTTCCCATTGGTACTGGAGCCATAATCACTAAGCTCATAGAGCAGTTTGTACAAGGATCTGTGGAATTTGATTATGTTTCAAATCCGGAATTTTTAAGGGAAGGATCCGCTGTAAAGGATTTTCTATGGCCTGATAGAGTCATCATTGGCGCATCAAATAAACAGGCTTTTGTAATAATGAAAAATGTATATAGACCATTATACATAAATGAAACTCCAGTGATAGAAACAACTATTGAAACAGCGGAATTGATTAAGTATGCCAGTAATGCATTTTTATCTGTAAAAATTAGTTATATTAATGAAATTGCTAACATTTGTGATGAAATTGGCGCTGATATTCATGTTGTTGCAAAAGCAATGGGTATAGATGGACGTATCAGTCCAAAATTTCTTCATCCTGGTCCAGGATTTGGTGGCTCATGTTTTCCGAAGGATACTAAAGCATTGGTTTCAATGGCAAAAGAATTGGGCACAAACCTTAAAGTAGTCGAAAATGCTATAGTAGCCAATCAATTACAAAAAGAACGGATGGTAAAGAAGTTATTTAACTTATTAGATAATAAAATTAGTGGAAAAACGATTGCCATTCTTGGTTTGGCATTCAAAGCACAAACGGATGATATAAGAGAATCTCCATCCATAGAAATGATTAATTCCCTAATGAAAGCAGGTGCAGATATAAAAGCTTTTGATCCTGAAGCAAATGACAATATGAAAAAGTTATTTAAGGATTTGTATACATGTTCTACGTGGGAAGAAGCCGTCCAGGATGCAGACGGTGCTGTTATCATGACTGAATGGAATGAATTTAGAGGTCTGGATCTTTCAAAATTGAAAAAATTAATGAAATATCCAAATATATTAGACTGCCGGAATATTTTAATAATTGATGAATTAAAATCTCTTGGTTTTAATTATGATAATGTTGGCAGAAAAAAAGCATGAAAATAATTGCCACTAATTTTCCGGGTTTGTTAGTTATAGAACCAAAAATATATAGCGATGATCGCGGTTATTTTTTTGAAAGTTATCGTAAAGAGCACTTTAAAAAGGCAGGATTAGAATTAGAATTCAAGCAGGATAATCAATCTAAATCTACACGCGGTGTGCTGCGGGGATTGCATTATCAACTGAAATATGGACAAGGGAAACTGGTCAGTTGTGCTTTAGGTGAGGTTTATGATGTTGCGCTTGATATTCGTATTGGTTCTCCAACATTTGGACAATCATTCACAACAACTTTAAATGATTCGGATCATCAAGCTGTATATATACCTCCCGGATTTGCCCATGGTTTTTGCGTGCTGAGCAATGATGCTATTTTTCAATATAAATGTACTGAAAAATATTATCCTGAAGATGATTATGGCATATCATGGAATGACAAAACAGCGAATATTCAATGGCCAATTAAAAAACCGATTCTTTCTGATCGCGATATGACCTTTCCTGTATTAGTTGATCTGGATGAATCATTGTTACCGGTATTTAAAAGCTAATGATTGGTAAAACTTATATTGTTACGGGTGGGTGTGGATTTATTGGCTCTAATTTTATTCGATATATGCTTAAAAAGAGTAATGTAGAAAAAATCATCAATTTGGATAAGCTTACATACGCCGGGAATCCCAACAATTTAAAAGAATATGAAGCTGATAATCGTTATGTTTTTGTTCAAGGTGATATTTGTGATCAGGAATTAATACAGGAATTATTTGTACTCAACACACCCGATGTTTTAGTCAATTTTGCAGCTGAAAGCCACGTAGATAGATCAATAGATGGTCCGGGTGATTTTGTAAAAACAAATATTTCCGGGACATATGTTTTGCTGCAAGAAGCATTAAGATTTTACAGATCCTTAAACAATGATCAGCAATCAATATTTCGATTTCATCATATTTCCACAGATGAAGTATTTGGCAGTTTAGAAGAAGATGGCTTTTTCACTGAAGAAACATCCTATGATCCCAGTTCACCATACTCTGCTTCTAAAGCGGCATCTGATCATTTGGTCAGGGCTTGGCAGCGAACCTATGGACTTCCTGTAATAATCTCCAATTGTTCTAACAATTATGGACCATATCAATTTCCAGAAAAATTAATTCCCCTTATGATTCTCAATTGTTTGAGTGGAAAGCCATTACCTATTTATGGAAAAGGGGAAAATATCCGAGACTGGTTATATGTGGAAGATCACTGCGTAGCTATTAATAATATTATTGAAAAAGGTAATATTGGTGAAACATATAATATTGGTGGAAATAATGAGATAAAAAATATTGATATCGTAAAGACAATATGTGATCTATTAGATGAAATTACACCATCAGAGAAGGTTGAATCATACCATGAATTAATCACATTCGTGCAGGATCGACCCGGCCATGATTTCCGTTATGCAATAGATTCAACAAAGTTACAGCATCAATTAGGGTGGACACCAAAAGAAACATTTGAATCAGGTATAAAGAAAACAATTCAGTGGTATTTAGATAACAAAACCTGGTGGCAGGATATAAAAAACAATAATTATCAGCAGGAAAGATTGGGAGTGATTTAAAATTTATGAACTTAATTAGAAATTCATTAACATTATTAATATTGATGAATCTATTGTTTTCTCAAACAGAAAAATTAGAATCATTGACTAAAAGCGCCGGCAGCTATCAACCCGTATATCGAGATTTATCTGATCCTGCTATACCATTGGAAGGTGTAATTGATCCTTCAGAATATTATTTGGGTCCTGGAGATCAATTACATGTAGTAGTGACTTCAAAGGAAAATAAATTATTACCAGGACAAGCTTTTGATCTTTTTAATGCTGAAACGGTTGAATATTTTGTTTATGTAGGACCTTCTGGTGAACTATCATTACCATCTATCGGGCAATTTTCTACTCAAGATAAAACGTACCAACAAATCAAAGATGAAATAATTGCTTCAGCTAAATCAAAATCTTATAAAGATGTAATAACAACAGTGCAATTGGCTGCACTACGCTCTTTTAAAATAAAAATTTTTGGTGCTGTCGAAAATCCTGGATATGTAACAGTTAGTTCAATTGCTCGAGTTAGAGATGCCATTCGGGCAGCAAAAGGTGTGCAAAAATATGGCAGTAATGAAATTATTTTCCTTGAGCGGGATGGTGAACGTAAAGAATTACATCTAAAGAAATTCCTTCTGGAGGGTGATATAAGTCAAAACCCGAATTTAAAAGAAGGTGATATAATCATAGTTCCTTTTGTTGAATCAACAGAAAAAGAAAAATTGAATTTTACTGAATATAAAACTCATCAAGTCATCGTGCATGGCTTTGTACGGGGTCCACGTGGATATCCATACGTCCCCGGTTATCGCTCCAGTGATTATATTGCCATGGTAGGCGGAACTTTAAATATTGGGAGTATAGGCAGTACAATAATATATAGGTCTGATGGTACTGTGCTAAAAAGTGCTTATGATGAATTTGTTGAACCCGGTGATGTTATTGTAGTGCCCGAAAGCCTGCGCAGTCAATTATTTGGTAATATCAGCATTTTACAGACAGCGACAGCTATTGCAACTCTTTGGTTAACGTATAAAGCAGCCATAGGTGGATGATGATAAAACTGACACCCCACGAACAGAAGATATTAGACTTGGTGAATAAGCATCCAGATATAATCAATAATCCAACGAAACGCAAAGCAATTGCAGCGCAAATTGGATTAACAGAAAAAACACTCCGTAACCGTATAGGTGATTTGAGAAAATACGGTGTCCTTCCTGGAACAAATAATAATGAAAAACTTGAAATAAATAAAAACTTTGAAGATATAGATTTGTTTCGAATTGTGCAGATTCTATGGTCTGCGCGCTATGAAATCATCCGCAATGTTTTTGTAGTTAGTGTTATTTCATTAATTTTGGCATTTTTACTGCCAAAAACATATCGTACAACAGCAATTATTATGCCACCGGCTTCTACTACAGAGCGGGGTGTCTTTGGGAGTGGTTCAGGGCTTTACGCTATTGAAAGTTTATTAGGTCCTGGCAGTGACTCCGATGCCAATACTTTTATTGCCATATTGAAAAGCCGTACGATTATGCAAAGTGTTATATCAAAATTCAACCTTGTTGAATTCTATGATGTAGAAAATAACGAAAAAGCACAGGAATCTTTAGAAAATGACACCAATTTTGAAATTGAGGATGAAGGGACTATTAAGGTTTCAACTAATATAAAAACTGGGTGGTTACATTTTGAAAAAGATGAAGAATTTTGTAAAACCTTATCAAGAGACATAACGAACAATTTTGTTTCGGAACTTGATGAAGTCAATAAAAGGTTAAAATCTGAAAAGGCGACACAACACCGATTATTTATTGAAAATAGGTATCATCAAAATATTGAAGATCTATCACGTGCTGAAAATCGGCTTAAAGCTTTTCAGGAGGAACATAATACTATCGCTCTTTCTGAACAGACCACTGCTATAATACAGGTTGCTACAGAATTAGTATCTCAAATATCTATTGGTAAAGTGAAAAAATCAATTAGTGAGGTTAAATTAAGTATTTTGGAAGAATCATTACCGTATGACCATCCTGAAATAAAATTATTGGAAACAGAAATAAAATTATTTGAAACAGAATTGAGTGGTTTAAATCAGCAATTAGAAGAATTGGATTATAATGAAAAAGAAATAACTATGATTCCGGGATTCTCCGAAGTTCCTGATTTAGGATTGGAATTAGGACGCCTCATGCGCGAGGTTGAGGTTCAAAATACATTATATACCTTCTTAACCCAGCAATATGAAGAAGCAAAAATTCAAGAAGCGAGGGATACCCCTACAGTGCAAGTATTAGATTACGCTATATTACCTGAATTAAAATTTAAGCCGGTTCGCTCACGGGTTGCGATTATCGGATTTGTGTTTTCATCATTATTTTCCATCTATTACGTTTATTTTCGGAAGAGATGGCATCTCTCTACTAGAGCGATAAATACATAAATTAAACCGATCGTGGAACGAGCGATGTATGATGAAGTTCAGCCAAACGACTGGAATATTGATCGTGCGTTAATTTGCATTATTCCAATGATTCTGTTAGCAGTTCTGATTTGGATGCCGTTAGAATGGCTATTAGAATCATCACTGTTATGTATTTCTATTTTTATATACATACTTTTGACATATAAACAGCGGTTGGTTTATGGCTTTTCAGGAATAAGAATTGCTTCAATTCCTGCAGTTATCATTACAACTTTTACTTTTTTTATTGCCATACCATCGATTTATATATTAATGATCAAGGAACATTCCAATGAAATCCCATATTTCTATTCTATTCTATTATTCTATTTCCTTTTTCCTGCAGGTTTATTCATTGGGCAAGCTTACAGAAAAATTGATTTTAGCAGAGTTTGGTGTATTCTTAAAGGAGAAATAGTTACACTTAAACAAGATAAAATTTTCTATGAAATCATTATCATATTGTTTTCTGTTTCTATATTGATTTTTGGAGGATATTTGCTACGGGTCAATGAAATACCTCTAATTGAACTAATTAAAAACCCCGGTAATAGTACCAAATTTTTCTTTATGCGTGAGGATGCACTAAAAATACTTCAAATGACTAAACTTGAACGATATATGTTTTTTTGGCTTAGATCTTTATTTATTCCTTTTGGCATTATCGCTTCACTTTATCTTTCTTCAACATATCATAAGCAAAAATATAAAATCCTATTTATCCTATTTATTATTTTTGGTTTAATTGTTAATACAATTACTTTGGAAAAATCACCTATCGCTTCAATTTTTCTTTCTATAGCTGCTTTTGTATTTCTAAAACAAGAAAAAGTAAATTTAAGCTTAATTATAGCATTAATCATTATCACTATATCTGGACCAATATTGATTTCTTATTTTTTATTTATTGACAGGGAAGATGTGTTTGATGTAATTCTGTGGACATATATAAACCGTTTATTCTTAACACCCGCAGAAGTATTATTCTATTATTTTCAATATTTTCCTGAAACTCATGATTTTTTACTGGGTAGATCAAGTCAATTATTTTCTTGGATGCACCCTGAAGGAACGTTTCCAGTTTCTAATTATATAGCAAAATTATGGTGGGGAATGCCTGAAACAACTGGTTCAGCTAATGCAAATTATTTAGGAAACTATTGGAGTGATTTTGGTTGGTATGGTATAACACTATCAACATTATTTTTCGGTTTAATAGCTCATCTTTTTCAATGGAAAATTCTACAAACTACATATTACCAAAAAAATTTATTATACCTGTTAGTTATGTCTATATGTATACCAATATTTACATTTGGATTTTTCAGTTCAAACTTCACTATTTTATTTTTCACTAAGGGATTATTGTTATTGGTCATTTTTCTTTTCGGCTATAATTATTGGCAAAAATATTCTATGATACTTATGTCAAAATGAATTGGTTAAATAAACATTTGTCATTCAAAACTGACTTGCTAGTAACTCTGCTTAATGGTCTCGTTGTCGTGGGCGGTGTCTTTATACTAAATGGCTTAATTGCTCGCATCTATGGTTTAAATGTGCTGGGTGAATTTTTATTAGTGAAAAGAATATTATCATCTGCAGTTGGTATTTTACTAATCGGTATGAGTGTTGGCCTCCCAAATTATTTAAGTAGAGATTTTGATAGATCCTTAGGTGATAATGCTTTTCTTTTATTTTGTTTTATAACTGTACCACTGACAATTTTATTTATAGCAGGTATTCTATGGTTTAAAATAACGGGATTTTATCATGAATACTTTTGGGTATATATCATCTTATCATTAGGTATAAGCGCTCAATTCATTGCCTATGCATTATTTCGTGGATATATGAATATGCTTGGAGCAAATGTGCTTCAATTACTGGGTACAGCTATTATCCCAATATTTATTTTTACTCTTGGATTAAACCTGTATGATGCCATGTTTTTTATTGGATCTACAATTTTAGCAATAATGGTATTTGCATACTTATCTCGTAATAAAGGATTTAACATTCACGATATAAATATTGCTCAATCAAAAATAATGATAAAATATGGTTTAGAAAGAATACCGAGTTTTGCTTCTCAATTCATTCTATTAGCAGGTGTACCCTTGATCATAGCTCAAACAGTAAATTTTGAAAGTGTAGCGTATTTTAATTCCAGTTTGAGCCTTGTAAGGCTTTCATTGCTTATAGTTAATCCCATAGGGATGGTCATGCTACCCAGAATTTCGAATAAAATAGCAAGTGGTGCTAAAAATGATGTGAAAAATATTTTGAGTTTATTTATTAAAGCAGGAATTATATTTAGTGTAATAGGTACTGTATACTGTTATATAAATGCTAATTTAATTTTGAAAGTTTGGTTAGGTGAAGTAAGTGAAATTGGTATAAGTATATTACATATTGTCATTTTAGCTTTACCATTTTATACATTTTCCGGACTAGCACGAAGTCCAATTGATGCTGTATCAGAGCGAGGGTATAATTCTCTTATCTATGGCCTTGCGGCTGTTTCTATGATCATCATTATTTTTGTTGGGAAACTATATAATTTAAATATGTTAACTACTGCGTTAATTAGTTTTCTATTTAGTCATATAGTTGCTGGAGTTGGTAGTTTTTACTATTTGCAGAAACTTTATAAGTATAGTTTTTTAGACTTCAAATTAATACGCGATATCGCTGCCAGTATTATTATCATAATTACGATAAGTAAAACAGTTGCTTATACAAACATGTCAATTGTAGCACAATTCATATTAACAAATATGATTTATGTAATTATAGGAATTATGATTTTCAAATTTATTAAAACGGGTTGGATAGCTGAATTGAAAACAAAGATATATGCTAAATAAAAGAAAAATATTAATGATTCTAACAAATGCTTTTCGTCCAGACACAAGGGTATTGCGAGAAGCTAAAGCATTAGTACATGATGGTTATTCTGTGAATATTATATGTTGGGATCGCAAAATCGAGTTACCCCCAGAAGAAACAGTTAATGGTTTTCAAGTTAATCGGATTCATTCTATTCAATCTGTTTATGGTGCAGGTTGGAGACAATTACAACATTTGCCAAAATTTTGGAATGAAACGATAAAATATGCATTAGAATACAAACCAGACTTAGTTCATTGTCATGATTTTGATACACTTTATGCAGGAGTAAAACTTAAAAATATTCTCGGGTGTAAGCTTACGTACGATGCTCATGAAAATTATCCTGCTCTTATGTCCCTGCATTTACCCAAAATTCTTGTTTTTATATTAAAGAAATGGGAAAAACGGCTGATAAAATTTACTGATGCAGTAATCACTGCTAGTACTGTGTTGCGAGATGATTTTTTAGATCTAGGAATTTCCCCTGTTATTACATTGGGTAATTTTCAAGATACTGATTCGTACACTGGAATTACTGATGCCGAAATCAAGAATATTCGAGAAAAAATAAATATTCCAAAGGATAGTTTATCTATTGCTTATATCGGAGGATTTTCAAATAATAGACTTATTCTGCCCTTTATTGAAACTGCTAAAAAGTTACCTGAAGTACATTTTCATATTTGGGGAGATGGTCACCAAAGAGATGATATTGAGCATACTAGTGCAAAGTTAAAAAATGTGACGTACCATGGTTGGTTATCACCATATGACATACCACTATATTTTAAATCAATAGATATTATTTATTATTGTTTACGTTTGGATTATCCTGGAGCTGTTTACAATGCACCGAATACACTTGGACAGGCTATGGCGGCAGGTCGACCTATAATTGCTAACAAAGTGGGGGATCTCGGACGAATAGTTAACAATACTGGTTGTGGAATATTGCTTGAAGAAGTCAATACAAATTCTATTAAAAATGCAATTACAAAATTAATGAATCCTGTAGTACGTCAGGAATTTGGTAATAAAGGACTTAAGTCAGCCAAAAAGATTTATAATTCGCAATCTATTAATCAGCAGCTTATTGAAATATATAATAAGCAGTTTAGTATAAAAGATTAGTAATTAAAAGACTGTAGATACTATAAATAAATATCGCTTATTATGACATTTGAAAATAAACGGAATTTGCGAATTTTAATTATAACGCATTTCTACCCGCCAGAAATGGGTGCAGCTGCTGCGAGGATGCATGGTTTAGCCCGCTGGTTGGTTAAAGGGAAGCATAACGTGACAACTCTTACTGGGTTTCCAAATTATCCGACAGGTAGAATACCCAGAAATTACAGGTGGAAGTTTCAAACTAGTAAGCAACGAGACGGTGTAAATATTATTCGCACTTGGGTATTTGCTACTTCACATCATTCCAGTGTCAAAAGGATATTAAACTATATTTCATTTGTACTTTCATCGATAATTACTGGTATTTTATTGAACAAGAGATTTGATATTCTTCTAGTATCTACTCCTCCACTTTTTATAGGAATTACTGGTTCAATCCTTTCAAAATTATATAAGATACCATTTGTACTTGATATAAGAGATATTTGGCCGGATGTGGCTATAGAAACAGGCGCCTTCAAAGAAAAGAGTCTATTTACCAAATTGTCCCGCTTATTAACTGATTTCATTTACAATGAAGCCGATCATTTAACACCAGTAACAAAATCTAAACTTGATCGATTAAGATTAAAAGGTATAGAGAAAAGAAAAACAACTGTTGTAACCAATGGTGTGGATTTTGACAGACTGGACTTATCTTATAAAAATAATTTGTTAGAAAAACTCAACATTTCAACCAAGTTTGTAATTACGTATACAGGTTTGATTGGTATTGCTCAAGGTATTGGCATTGCAGTCGATGCAGCGCGCCATTTGAAACATAATCCAGAGATTCACTTTATTATTGTGGGAGAAGGTGTAGAAAAAAAGTTTTTAATCGAAAAGGCTAAAAAATTGAAATTAACAAATATTACTTTTGTTGCTCGCCAGCCTCGAAAAGTTATTCCTTCTATAATTGCTGCATCAGATCTTGCATTGGTCCCACTTGTAAGCGGAGCTTTGCGTGATGCAGTTCCTTCTAAATTACTTGAAGCATGGGCTTGTCGAAAAGCAGTTCTTCTGGCAGCGGAAGGTGAAGCTGCTGATCTAGTTCGAGAATCAGGTGGGGGAGTAGTCATTTCGCCAGGCAAACCAAAAGAACTAGTGGATGCTGTTACTACTCTTTTTCAAAATCAACATTTGCTTATAAAGTTTGCTGATGATGGTTATAACTTTGTGAGTAAACAGTATAATCGCAGACAAACTGCTAAACAAATGGAAAATGTTCTTAAACGAGTTGTAATGGAAAATTGAAATGAAAATTTTGCATGTAGTAGGTGCTAGACCAAATTTTATGAAAGTCGCCCCTGTTTGGAAAACATTAGAGAAATTGACTGAGTTTGATCAATCGCTGGTTCACACAGGACAACATTATGATATCAATATGTCAGATATATTTTTTAAAGAACTTGAATTAAATGAACCAACCGAATATTTAGGAGTTGGATCAGGAACTCATGCTGAGCAGACAGCGACAATAATGGTTGAATTTGAGAAGGTTATAAATCAATCTAAACCTGATTTGGTTATGGTGTATGGTGATGTGAATTCTACGGTAGCTGCTTCGCTGGTGTGTTCAAAGTTGTTGATTCCTGTAAGTCATGTTGAGGCTGGATTACGTTCTTTTGATCGAACAATGCCAGAAGAAATAAATAGGTTAATCACAGATCAAATCGCAGATATTTTGTTTACACCATCTATTGATGCAAATGAAAATCTCATGCGGGAAGGTGTATCCGCAGATAAATTTCATTTAGTTGGAAATGTTATGATCGACACATTGGTGCAATTATTACCAAAAGCAAAAACACCAATCATTAAGGGGATTACAGAACAATATTCTCTTGTGACTTTACATCGACCATCGAATGTTGATCAAAGTAATATGCTTCGAGAGATTATTGAGACTTTAATTGAGATCAGCAAATCTTTGCAGGTTATTTTTCCTCTTCATCCCAGAACAAGACAGAAAATCCAGGATTTTTCTCTAAAAATACCAGATGATGGAAATCTTCTTCTTATGGAACCAATAGGTTATCTTGATTTTCTTGCATTACAATCACGATCAAAGGTTGTTATAACTGATTCCGGTGGTGTTCAGGAAGAAACTACTTATTTAGGTGTACCTTGCCTTACTATCAGGGAGAACACAGAAAGACCAATTACAATATCTATAGGTACTAATAGTCTTGTAGGTAAAGACATGAATTTGCTGAAAGATGAAGTAGAAAAAATATCAAAAGGAAAAATCAAAAAGGGTAATGTGCCCCATCTTTGGGATGGTGAAGCAGCTGTTCGAATTGCCAAAGTATTAGAAAACCTATAATTAATAATTCAGTAAAAGGCCAATTCTCCCCGAAGATACTTTGTTATTCGTATTATAAGAAATATTACCTGAAATATAGACCAATTGTGTCAGGCGATGGTCAACCTTTAGTCCAATAAGTGTTGATGCATTAATCTTCCCAATCAACATGGGTGTATCATTATCCAATTCTTTATCACGCAATGCATAGTTATCATTTGGATCAGATCCAATCCCAGATCCGTTTCTCATCAATGAGATATTCATTGAAAGATGCGTTTTATAGGTTGGCCATGAAATCATTTCGATATACAACAATTGCGAATTCGGTCCCAGTGGGAATCCCAATCCAATTTCTGAAGAAGTAAATGTCAAAAGTGTATCATTGTGTGTATAAACCCACGGCCTGCTGGCTGTAAATTCCAATCTGAAATCAGGTAGTTGTGGATTTGCAAAAGGGATCCAGTATAAACCAGTTTGAAATATAAATTTATTTCCCCACCATGGTTTAAATAACTTGAACCAGGACAATTCATCCCAGAAAAATGTTCCATAAATAGATAACCCGGGTTTTGCATTCCAAAAAGCATCAAAGGACATAAGTACGTTATCACGGTTACCTAATCCATGTTCTTCAGACCAGAAAAGATTAACGGGCAATAAATACCCCAATTCAAGTTCCCGATTAGCATAAATGATCATTTCATTAAAAGAAATTATCAGCTTAGAAGTTAAATCAAACTCAAATCGATGTGCCGCAATATGTTTTTCATTCTTTATTCCTACAGGATTTTCTCCAAATGGAACCAGTGTCCCCAATAAACTTTGGACTCGAATTCGTTTGTAAGATTTGGATGCTCGAAAAAAACTAAAAGGCTGAACGTTCGAGGATAGAATTGGGGAGTGGTTTTTGCTGAAACCCCAGTATGCCGGAATTTTACTTAGCTCAATATTGAGAATTGAATTATCCCACCGCAAGGAAGCATCAGAAACGTCCCAAACGAGCCAATTAGTATTTGTATCAATTAGAGCATAACCCTGTTTGTATTCATAGGGATAAGGATAATTGTCCTTATGACCTACTCTATGTAGTGTATAACGACTATAAAACGAAAGGTTATTATCAAATACACCAGCAATAGTTACGCGGTCTGTAAAAAATGACCGGGATATTGAATCTTGAAAATCAATACTGAAATATTCTTCCCAGTCAGACCACAGTATTAGATTTTCATCATGATATGTGACAAATCTGTTTTCTGGAAAATCCACATCGTATACGTTGACAACATTCTTTAAGGATGTGGATAAGTTGTCCAATTGCCAGGGTCCGTGGATTCCATACTCAATTTCATGCACTCCAAATTCTTTCTTAAAGCGTTCCAGGAGAATTATTTCTTGATTTGTTATTGTATAGTCACTAGTTGATATTTCATTAAGGGCATTAATAACCTGACCAACTGTAAAAGGTCGAGTCCCGGGGTGAATACCATGGACTTTTTGCAGAGTATATAGCCGCAAAATAAAGTCATTAATGGGATGATCCATGGGAACAGGTACAGTCTGCCCATTCAATATTCCGATGAATGATAATATCACAGCAGCACGAAGATAAATCAGTTGAGTATGTTTAAGCATCTATTAGTAAGTCTACACCCGTTAAAAGATTGGTTTCTATAATTATTCAACTACTTGACAAAGTCTATAAATAGGCTGTATCTTCATCCAACTTCAAGGAGTCCTATCGCCCTAAATCGCTAACAGTTAGTTGAAAAAACAAATGGAAATCAACATGCATAACTGTACAGCGATCCCCTTTTTTCTGGTGTGATCCAGCACATTTAACAGAAGTATATAATTCAATAATATTTCATTATCATGCTGGAAACATTCCAACATTTACGCATACGTTATCCACGGTGGATAGTGGCTTGGGGAATTTATTTCTCCGATGCCATTTTTTCTGCCATAGCGTATGTGTGGATTCTGGTCCCTATTCTTGCTAGAAACTCAGATTATTCCATATTTTATTTGTTTTTAATCTTTGCTGCCATGCAAACGGTGTTGGGTGTGATTTTCCTGCCCATGAATCTATACAGAAGTGAACCGACAGTATCCCGCTTTTATGAAATACAGCAAATGGTTCGCATCACGTTCCTGATTGCGTTATTGGCCGTTTTTATCGATGCATTAACAACAAGATCCTGGCTGCTATCAGCCCAGGAAATATTACGCTATTGGTTAGCATTATCATTTGGCCTATCAATGTCAAGATGGATTTTTCGCACATTGCAGAAATACCTTTTGACCAAGGGACTTGGTTTAAGGAAAACAATTATTGTGGGCATCAATGACCGTGGTTTTCAAGTCGCCAATGATATTGTAGCCCATGATCACCAGGGATTTGATCTACTCGGTTTTGTGCATTCTGATGATGATCCTAATTTGAATGGCAAGGAAGATATAAACGTCATTGGCCATGAAAAAGACTTGAAACAGATTATTCTTGATAATCAAGTATCTGAAGTTATTGTTGCCCCAGTCAAATTGGAGCATACCCACGTAACGCGCATTATCACTCGGGCCAACGGTTCACCCGTTTCCATCAAAATTGTTCCTGATCTTCATGAAGTAATCAGCGGCCTGGCCCGGACAGAACAGATTTATGGTGTACCATTAATCAAGGTCAATCCCAATCTGGATACAGTATATAATACTATTATAAAGCGTTTAATAGATTTATGCATGGCGATACCGATGCTGATAGTATCATCACCTTTGTGGCTCATCATCGCAGCATGTATAAAAATTGATACCAGAGGGCCTGTTTTATATAAGCAGGACAGAGTTGGTAAGAATCACAAACATTTTTTCATTTTCAAATTCAGGACCATGGTGGAAAATGCGGAACAAATGACCGGGCCTGTCTGGGCCAAGGAAGAAGATACCCGCATCACACGGATTGGACGGATTTTACGACGATTTCGTCTGGATGAACTACCGCAATTGCTGATGGTGATACAAGGTAACATGAGCATGATCGGTCCCCGACCGGAGCGACCTTACTTCGTGGAGAAACTGGCCCATGAATATCCCTTTTATTACCGCCGTCACAAAATCCGCCCTGGGATTTCTGGCTGGGCTCAGATCAAGCATCCCTACGATCAGGATATTGAAGATGTTCGCATAAAATTGAAATACGATTTTTATTATATAGAAAACTTGAGTTTTTCCCTTGATTTCAAGATTATGTTAAGTACTGTGTGGGTGATGCTGTCTGGAAAAGGCCGTTAGTCTACGGTTGTAATTCCCTCCCAAGCGCTCTAATTTTTGTGCTTAAATAATTAGACTAAGCACATGTTATCCATCTCCCGAATTCGTGAAAACCCTGATGCTATTCAGCAAGCACTAGCAACCAAAGGGGAACAAATCAATCTGAACAGCCTGTTGGACCTGGACCAGCAGCATCGGACCATTCAAACGAAAGTCAATGAACTCAGGGCAGAACGTAATCGCGTATCTGAAGAGATAGCTGAAGAGAAGCGATCTGGCGGAGATGCCAATAATGCGATTGCGGCCATGCGCGACGTTGGAGATAAAATTAAGGCGCTGGAAGAAAAAGGAGATGCTATTGATAATGAAATTCAGTCAGCTTTAGAGGTTTTACCCAACACTCCCCATCCATCTGTTCCTATTGGGACGCATGAAAAAGATAATGTAGTTGTTAAAGAATGGGGTGCAAAACCTGTTTTCGATTATGAGATTAAAGATCACTTGGCATTGGGTACAAATCTCAACCTTTTTGATTTTGAACGGGCCGCAAAAATTTCCGGGTCGGCTTTCCCATTATATACAGGAATGGGAGCAAAGCTGGAAAGAGCTTTGATCAATTATATGCTGGATGTTCATATCAATGACCATGGCTATACAGAAATATTTCCACCTTTTTTAACCAGGGGTGAGTCGCCATTTACCTGCGGTCAATTACCCAAATTTGCAGATGACATGTATCATACAGAAAAGGATCAATTGTATTTAATCCCCACTGCTGAAGTGCCTGTAACAAATATTCATGCTGACGAAATTTTGAATGAAGATACATTGCCAATCAATTATACAGCTTATTCAGCCTGTTTTCGCCGTGAGGCAGGATCCTATGGGAAAGAAACCCGGGGCTTACTGCGTGTCCATCAGTTTAATAAAGTGGAAATGGTCAAATTTGTTACTCCGGTATCTTCTTACGATGAACTGGAGCAATTATTAACAAATGCAGAAGCTATTTTACAATCCCTGGGTTTGCATTACCGAGTGCTGGAATTGTGCACAGGTGACTTGAGTTTTGCTGCGGCTAAATGTTATGATATTGAAGTCTGGTCACCGGCCGAGAATCAATGGCTGGAAGTATCTTCCTGTAGTAATTTTGAAGATTTTCAGGCTCGCAGAGGAAATATTCGTTACCGGCGTTCTAATGATAATAAAACAGATTATGTCCATACGCTCAATGGCTCAGGTGTGGCTACACCTCGGCTGATGATCGCTCTTCTTGAATCGTTTCAAACTCCCGATGGTAAGGTGCTCCTTCCCAAACGTTTGCAACCCTATGTTGGAACAGAGGTCATAGGCTGATTCGATCTATTTGGGTCTTATTTAATATTTTTATCTGGACCCCAATTTGGGCGTCCATCGGCATTATTTTTTCCTTATTTGATTGGAGCGGCAGGCCTGTTGCCTGGGTCGGAAAACAATGGTCAAAAATTCTATTATTTGTTAGCGGTATTCACTACCAGGTACATGGATTAGAAAATCTGGATCCAGACCAACAATATGTTTTTATAGCTAACCACGAATCGGCGTTTGATATATTATTAGTATATGCTTCATTGCCTTATAAATTTGTATTTATGTCCAAGACTGAATTAAAAAAAATACCATTTATAGGGTTGGCCATGGTTTTAGGAAAACATATTTTCGTTGATCGCAGTAACCATAAAGCTGCACTCGCTTCTATGACGGTCGCCAAAGCATCACTGCAAAAATATCCCCGCTCCATTATGATATTCCCAGAAGGAACACGCTCGCTTGATGGAAATTTGAAACCATTTAAAAAGGGAGGAGCTATTTTGGCTATACAAACAGGGCTTCATTTAGCACCTATGGCAGTTTGCGGCACATTTGATGTTGTTAAAAAAGGTTCATTTAATATTGAGCCCAAACCCATTCATTTATATATTGGCCAACCAATAGATACATCTAACTATGTATATGATGACCGCAATAGAGTTACTGAAATTCTTCGTAATCGTATCGTAAATTTGAAGTCATCATGGACCGTACAAAAATCAGTTCCATCCCATACCTGATCCCCGAGATTCAAAACTGTTCGCTTCAAGCAATTTGTGAACCTTTCCAAGATAGAGAAGTTGATCTTGTTCGACAATGGTTTTCACTACCAAAAGGTAAACGTTTACAAACACAAACAGGTATTTCATTTATAATTGTCAACCATGGTAAACGAAATGTTAATAAGGGTCCGGATATTAAAGGGGTTATCTTATTCATTGACGATCAATGGCTCAAAGGTGATGTTGAATGCCATATTCAGGAAAGGGATTGGTACACCCACGGGCATGATCTTGATGTTAATTATACAGATGTTATGCTCCATGTAGTCAGAAACGTATCCGCAAAAAATTCCCCTATCAGACATACGGTTGTATTGTCAATTGATAAACAATGGCGGTGTTCGCTGGATAAGGAAAATATTGCACCTAGTTTTATTGCTTCCCTGGAAGCGCTGGGTACAATGCGCTGGCAAGAAAAAGTTGAAGCATGCAGAAGCAGGCACGCTCTCGAGCAATTAGCCAAACCACTAGGCTGTGGAGGGAATGAGGATGACTTTAGGCGATTGATCGAAACACTGAACATTCCTATGCTTAATTCCTTATCCTTCTACGAAAAGATAAATTACATAAAAAGAAAAGCTGAATATATTGTCTGGGAACATTGCGGAATTCGGCCAGCCCAATGGCCGGAAAATCGGTTGATACTTTTGGCTGAAATAATATCCTTTGATACAGATTTACTCCTGAAAAATGATGTAAATCAATCTGGTTTCTTCGAGCGTTTAACTACTGCCTGTTCGAGTGGCGGCAGAAGCATTTTGACAGAGTGTTGTGTAAATTACTTTTATCCTCTAATGGCTGTTAGAGGATTGGCGAAAAATGACCATAGGAAATATAAACAATGGTATAAATCTTGGCAGGAATTGAAACTTCCACAACCATACGGACGTTTGGAAAAGAAATATAACCCATTCTTAACGAGACGTGAATTATGCACTGTAGGCTATGTCCAGGGTTTATTGCAGCTGGAAAAGGAATACTGTACACCCAAATTTTGCATGTGTTGTCCGTTGAAAAAGATGAATTATGATTTCAAAAACTGAAGCGCAAAAATTAGTCCTAAGCTGGCAAAACAATGGTCATAAAGTTGTATTTACCAACGGTTGTTTTGATATACTGCACCGCGGCCATATTAAATATTTACAGGAAGCAAAAGCAGAAGGAGACAAACTCATTATCGGGTTGAACAGCGATGAGTCTGTACGCAGGTTAAAAGGAAAGCACAGGCCTATCCAAAGTGTAGAAAATAGAGTTGCGATTCTGGATGCCTTCGCATGTGTAGATGCAGTTGTAGAATTTACTGAAGATACACCTGCTGAATTGATTGCAGCTCTACAACCGGATGTATTGGTGAAAGGTGGAGATTATACTGAAGATGAAATTGTTGGTGGTGATACAGTATTATCCAATGGGGGAGAAGTAAAAATAATACCATTAGTGGAAGGGGCAAGCACATCAAATATAATTTCCAGGATTTTGTCAAGTAAATCACTTGACTGACCCCCATATTGTCGTCTAATTTTGCCCTCCAAAATTTGCTCTAAACCTTATGATTAAAGAATTTACACGTTTTTTGCTGGTATTAATTTTACTGGTTGTTGTGTCGCCTGCCCAAGATTCAACAAGTAACGATACTGTTGAATTAAAAAGCCCTGAAAACGTACCAACGCCAAATAATATTTATTCCAATGGTAACGGTTCTATTAACCGTTTACCACAATTACTCCTTGATGTAAAAGTTTTGCTGACAGAGGCCATGATCGCCGATGTTCACAAGGACACTCTGGAAGTGATCTATTACCTGGATCGTATTTATGATTTGATGGGTGAAGCTGATCAATTGGGTGAAAAAACAACCGATGACCAGGAAGAATTTGATCGCTTTATTGCATCTTTAAATGATATTTATACCCAGCGCCTGACCACCCTGGACCTTGCGGATGCCCCCATTACAGCGGCTTATGCCCGCCAAATGATCGATGATATTTTAATTCCAATCGAAATGGAAATGGGCAATACGAAGTTGATTGTGGTGGATGACCGCGATGGACATATTCCCTTGGTACGTACTAAAACGGTGGACCAGTTCATCCGCTATTTTCAAACCAAAGGTCGGAAACAGTTTCAGATATGGCTGGACCGCATGCATGAATACGGCGGTTTGATCAAAGAGATCCTGGAAGAACAGGAACTCCCTGTAGAATTGGTTTACTTGGCTATGATTGAATCTGGGTTGAATCCGAAAGCATATTCCAAGGCCAGTGCTTCAGGCATGTGGCAGTTTGTGTATTCTACTGGAAAGATTTATGACCTCAAACGGGATTGGTATGTGGATGAACGCCGGGATCCCATTAAATCTACTTACGCCGCTTGTGCCCATTTGAAAGATCTTTTTGAAGAGTTTGATCATTGGTATTTAGCTTTGTCAGCCTATAATTCAGGACCGGGCCGCGTGCACCGCGCCATGCGTTTGCACCAAACATCCGATTTCTGGCAGCTTCATTCTCTTCCTAGGGAAACGCGCAATTATATTCCCTATTACCTGGCTGTAGCTATTATTGCCCTTAACCCGGAAGAACATGGTTTTGAAACCTATTCTGAAAAACGGAAAGCGCCATTTGAATTTGATATCATTGAGTTAGAAAAAAGTGCCGACCTGTCAGTGTTGGCCAGAGCAGCAGGTACCAGTTTAAAGTCTCTGCAATATTTTAACCCTGAACTGCGCCAATCGGCTACTCCGCAAAATGGACCTTATACATTACGATTGCCGAAAGGAGCGGCGAGTCAATTCACTGCTAATTTCAATGCCCTGCCGGAAGAACAGCGTTTTGCTCCACAATATATTGTACATAAAGTAAGACGCGGTGAAAGCCTGTCTTCTATTTCTAAAAAATATAAAGTATCCATCCATGATCTCGCAGCTGTCAATAAAGTCCGGAACAGGCATAAAATAAAAATAGGCCAGAAATTGACCATACCTATTCGCGGAGCGTATGCAACTCATGATGGACCGCCTGGACATATTAAAGTTGTATATACAGTAAGGAGAGGCGATACCCTGGGCCATATTGCCGAAGATTACGGCACCCGAGCGGGAAAAATCAGGCGCTGGAATAATATAGATTACGGTAATTATATATATCCCGGGCAAAAACTTGTTTTATGGGTGAAACAGGGATAATGCATAACCATATCTCGGAGATGAACCATGACTAAACAGGATATAATTGATCAAGTTTCAGTTGCAACGGGATTGACAAAAGTGGAAACTGAAGCCGTGATGAACGGTGTAATGACTGCCATTGTTGAATCTCTTGCACAGAATGATCGCGTGGAATTACGTGGCTTCGGTACATTTGGTGTGAAACACCGCAAACCGAAAAAAGCACGTAATCCTGGAACGGGTGCAGCGATTTATTTACCCGAACGCAATGCACCTACGTTCAAACCAGCAAAACATATGCGGGAACGAGTAAATGAAACATTAACCAATAAATGAAAGTAAGAAATGCCCTGCGGTAAAAAACGTAAGAAGCGCAAGATGAACACGCATAAGCGTAAGAAACGTCTGCGTGCCAATCGACATAAGAAAAAGAAAATTTAAAGGACGATAGATTTGGGGCGCTGCCAGCGAACCCTTTATTGGATCTTACACCTGATCCTGGCCAGTGTTGCCTGGGGTTGGGGTTATGATGTTCATGGGAGGATTAATCATAAAGCTGCTCAAATTATGGAGGGTGAGCTAGGACTTTATTCACAAGCCCATGCTGCTGAGTTGACACTGTATGCACCCGTAGCTGATTTTATCAAAGACGTCCACAGCGGTGAATTCAATCGCCATTTCATCGATGCGGACTTATATGCAGAATTTCCTTTTACAGAATTGGATATTACCTATGCAGAATTGGTTGAACGATACAGTGATGACAATCTGAAACAATGGGGGATCGCTCCCTGGTCTATCGCTGAAACTGCAGAAGTACTGACTAAAATGTTCAAACAAGAACGCTGGGATGAAGCACTGTATTATATGGGCCATCTTGGACATTACGTGGCTGACCTGCACATGCCCCTCCACACCTGTGCCAATTATAACGGCCAATTTACCGGAAATCAGGGCGTGCATTTCCGTTGGGAATCGCGTATGGTGGATGAACTTATTCCAGATTTTGACCCTGTGGGAAATATTCATCAGATCAATGATTATGTTTCAGCCGCCTTGAATATTACCCGGGATTCATTTCAATTCTATCCACGCTTATTAAAAGCGGATAGCATAGCCCGGAAACATTTAACACCAGAACAAGCCAAGAAACTTAACACGTATCAAGTGCTTCATTTTGAAGACCGATATTTAAAATTGCTTTATGCTGAAACAGAAGATGTTGTCCATGATCGGCTAGGCCAGGCAGCTGTGCTTGTGGCATCCTATTGGTATTCATGCTGGCTGGCAGCCGGATCACCTGCACCTCCTAAATGAAAATAGAACAGACTGCATTATCTGTAAGCGATCTTACCCGGCAGATAAAAGAATTGCTGGAAGGATCGTTTCCCCAACTTTGGGTGGAAGGGGAGATCTCCAATTTTATTCACCATGGATCAGGCCATATGTATTTTACCTTAAAGGATACTGATGCTGAAATACGCAGTGTCATGTTTAAGGGTAATAACCAATTCCTGCGCTTTAAACCCGAAAACGGAATGAAAGTACTCCTAAATGGAAGAATATCCGTTTATGAACCCCGGGGACAGTATCAACTTATAGCATCACGTATGGAACCGGCGGGATTGGGAACACTTTTCCTGGCCTTTGAAGCTTTGAAAAAAGAACTTTTAACTACAGGCCTTTTTGATGATGAATTCAAAAAACCATTACCCAAAATACCTGAAACAATTGGTTTAATTACATCAAAGACCGGTGCAGCAATACAGGATATGATCAATGTATTGGAACGCCGTGCACCTTTTGTTGAATTAGTGTTCCGACCTACTTTGGTCCAAGGAGATGGTGCGGCAGATGATATAGTGCAAGCAATGCAGGAAATGGATGACAGCGGTCATGTGGATTTGATCATTTTGGGCCGAGGAGGCGGCTCCCTGGAAGATCTCTGGCCATTTAACGAGGAAAAAGTAGCACGAGCCATATTTGAGTGTAAAACACCCGTTATTTCCGCTGTAGGCCATGAGACGGATATAACAATTGCGGACATGGTGGCTGATCTGCGGGCACCGACACCGTCAGCGGCAGCGGAATTGGCCGCTCCCAGCGTAACTGAATTGTTACAATTAATTGCTACAATTGAAGAAAAAGTTGGGAAAACACTCGCATATAAATTAGAACAGACATGGCAAAAGATGGATCACCTCCAGGACCGCTTTGCCCATCAGCGCCCGGATGCAATGATCACCCGCATGGGTGATTTGAACAAATTTTTAAGTTCGGAATTGAAACGGTTGATGTCCACAAAACTACAAGGACATTTAAACCATTTGGAAATGCTGTCCGGGGGTTTGTCTATACTTAATCCCAACAATATATTGGATCGAGGGTATGCTATTGCCACGGCAGAATCAGGCAACATCATTCATAACCCTGAAGATTTAAAAAGCGGTGAATTATTTCAACTGCAGCTAGCCAAAGGAAAAATGGCGGCGCGTAAAGAAAAGAATACTGAAAGGGATAAAAACATAGGTGTAAATTGAAATATGACTAATGAAAAATCATTTGAGGAATTATTCCAGCGGTTGGAAGAGATCGTCCAGGAAATGGAATCGGAAGACCTGCAGTTGGAGAAGAGTCTGAAATTATTTGAAGAAGGAGTTAAACTTTCGGAACAATTACGCGGTCAATTATCAGGTGCTGAACAAAAAATCAGTGAATTGATGGACAAGCTGGAACAGGATAATTAGCATGGCAGCGAAACCACAACAGATCGGTATCTGGGGTAATACTGAAAAACCAGCCTTCTGGGACTTGCTTCCCAGCATTGCGAACTGGGCAGAAAAAAGAAAACTAAATATATTTTTAACAACGCGCATTATTGCCAAAATTGGAAACAAGCTGGAGTTTGACTATAATGTAATTGAATCTGCAGACGACTTTAAACAATTAGACTTTATTCTTTCGCTTGGCGGTGATGGTACATTGTTGGCTTTGGCGCGGGCAGTTGGTTCCCGTGAAACACCCATCTTGGGGATTCATTTAGGTGAGCTTGGTTTCTTGGCAGAAATAACAACGGATGATATGTTTACAAAACTGGACCGTGCAGCAGAAGGGGATTATGAGATACTGGAGCGCATGGTTTTGGTGTGTAAAGTTCAGAATGGTAATAAACCCCACAACTTCCATGCCCTCAACGATATAACCATAGATCGTGGATCTTCTCATCGTATGGTCAATTGCGAGTTAACAGCTAACGGGAATCATGTGGCCAATTATAAAGCAGACGGGCTCATAGTGTCTACACCAACAGGTTCCACCGCCTATTCCCTTTCCGCAGGAGGCCCAGTCGTTATGCCTAGCCTGGATGCCATGGTGGTTACACCCATTTGTCCCCATACGTTATCCCTGCGGCCCATTGTCATGCCTGATGATAGAACAATTGAGATCACGTTCCCTGGCAACCCTTCGGGAAGTTTGGCATTGGCGGTTGATGGTCAAGTACAGGAATCATTAGAATTGCAGTCCAAAGTAACCATACGCAAGGCTAGTTATAAAACACAGATGGTTATTTTTTCAGATACAAATTATTTTGATGTCTTGAGCCAGAAAATGGGTTGGGGGAAAAGAGGGGAGTGATGGAACATGGAATGTGGGAGATGGATGATGAGAAATGGTAGTTGGTTAATTGGTAACTAGTAACTAATGAATAGTTGCTTTATAAATATTTTTCAATTTTTTAATCAATACATTTACCGATGCCTCCACAACATACAATTATTCATGACCACCGGTCCTACAGCTTCAGCGTAACGAATCCGACGGTTTGTGGACTTTCCCATACGCCCGTATTCGTTTTCATGTGATGAGATACCATCCAATCCCAATGACGATCAGCAGTGGATTCAAAAGGATGGGTTCATCATCCACATAACCCACAATTATTATACCTGCGATTCCGATCACAATAGTGAGTAAAGATAGTCGCTTATGTAATTTTAGCTTCTTCATATTGACATTATCTAAAATTCTCATAATGATAATTGTCTATGTCGCCGCAGCATGCAATCATTCATAACCACCAGCAGTCCTGCATCTTCAGCTAATTGTGCCGCATCATCATTAATGACGCCATCCTGCAGCCATAGCGCTTTGGCTTCGATTTCAATGGCTGTAACCACAATGGGGCCGACATGCTCCGGCCGGCGAAACACATCAACTACATCCACCGGTTTTGGAATATCATTTAAGGTCGGGTAACATTTTTCACCTGCAATTTCTGTTTGGCCGGGATTGACCGGAATGATAGCATAGCCTTGCTCCCGCATGTACATTGAAACGTAGTGGCTGGGGCGTTCCGGTTTGGGAGACATACCCACGACAGCAATGGTTTTCATGGCAAAAATCTTTTTGATGGTTTCAATTGAATTCATTTTTTGAATAGGTTCTTTATAACGTAGGTGATGATCTTGGGATTCTCTTTCAACCTGCGCACAGAATAATCAAACCATTTTTCACCGAAAGGGACATACTTGCGTACTTTATATCCTTTAGATAATAATTCTTCTAATTTTCCGCCCATGGGCACTCCGTACAATACCTGGAACTCAAAGCGATCAAGTGCGATTTTGTTTTCAATAATCCAGTTTTCTAACTCATTGATCAATGCAAGATCATGTGTGGCAATTCCCACATAGCCGCCGCCGTTTAAAATCGTTTTAACCAGTTTAACAAATTGCTCATTGATTTCTGCTTTTTTTTGCAATGCGATGGCATCTGGTTCAAGGTATATGCCTTTGCAAATGCGCGCGTTCAATAAAGTACCATTCAGCCTGCTGATATCATCCTGGGAGCGGCGGAGGTAGGCTTGGATAACGGGACCCACATTTTGATAATTTATCAATGCTTCAAGATACAGTTTTATGGACGCATCCGTATAGTGTGAATTTTCCATGTCAATGCGCACAAAATTATTCGTTTTTGATGCTGTCTCTAATAAACTGAGCAAATTATCTCGAGCTGTATCGTAATGTATATCCAAGCCAATATGGGTGGGTTTGATGGAAATATTGCAGTCCAGTCCCTGGTCAACGATGGCGGTTAAAATTTCAGTGTAGGATTTAGTTATTGCGGTGGCTTCTTCTACCGTTGGTACGTGTTCACCTAGGATATCGATGGTAGCAGCGAAACCCATGTCGTTCAATTCCTTTATATGCTGCAACGCTTCGGCTATGACTTCCCCGGCTACATAGGGTTTGGCGAATGGTTTGATCAGCCAGCGGGGAAAAATAGGGAGGGCAGCGGCGAGTAATAAATTTAAGGGATTCATTGGCGCTGAATTTAGTAGAAGCACTACTGGCTCATCAAACACAAAATTGCTAATTTCTAAAGGGAAATAGCCTTGCAAGATGAACTTGCAAACGTATAAATTCAACGCTCGAATTCAACGAGATTTTATACATGTATCGCGACTTTGGAACCATATTTCTTTTCATCCTGATCGGCATTGTTTTGGTCTACGTTCCGCTGCTAATTCAACGGCTAGTTGCACCAAAAAATGATTCAGCAGACAAGCTATCCACCTATGAATGCGGTGAAGAATCGGAAGGGTCTGCCTGGGTGCAGTTCAATATTCGCTTTTACGTCATCGCTCTCATTTTCCTTATTTTTGATGTGGAAGTTGTTTTTCTATTCCCCTGGGCTGTTGTTTTCAAGGAATTGGGTCTGCTGGCCTTTGTGGAAATGTCTATTTTTCTGCTGGTTTTGATAGTGGGCCTTGCCTACGTCTGGAAAAAGGGTGATTTGGACTGGGTAAAATACCGCGTGAAATATGCCCGTGGCCGCTACCGTAAAGTGATAACTGAAAAAGAAGGGACACCAGTTGGGACTCCTTGAACATAAATTCCAAGATAATGTAGTTGTAGCATCCATGGATAAACTATTGGGCTGGGCTCGGTCCACATCCCCGTGGTTCTTCCAATTTGGATTGGCCTGCTGCGCCATCGAAATGATGGCTACGGCTGCCAGCCGCTATGATCTTATGCGCATTGGCATGATCCCCCGTTCATCGCCAAGGCAGGCAGACGTTATGATTGTGGCCGGAACAGTGACAATGAAAATGTCCTTACGCGTCAAAAAATTATATGAACAAATGGCTGATCCAAAATATGTTATCGCCATGGGTAGCTGCGCCACCAGCGGCGGTCCTTATTGGCAGTACGGCTATCATGTCTTAAAAGGTGTAGACCTGGTGGTTCCGGTTGATGTTTACATTCCAGGTTGTCCTCCCCGTCCCGAAGCACTGATAGAAGGCCTCTTAAAACTCCAGGAAAAGATTCAGACTGAACGTCCCTTGACGAAAAAGATTGCATGAGCGCAGACCAGGATAAGTTAATAGCAGACGCAGTCGAAAAAGCTCTGCAGGGAGATATGGATGCGATCAATAATATTGAAGATCGTGTCACCCGATCTAAGGCAAAAGCAGCACTGGTTAAGGCCAAACGGCTGGCCAAAGCAACTACTGCAGAAGAATCCCCTAAAATAGAAGAATCCAAGCAGGAAAAAACTGTTCCAACAGAACAATCTTTATCGGAAAAAGTAGCTGCTGCCCTGGAGAAAAAATTTCCCAATACATTAGAGTCAGAAGACGTTAATGGTCATATTCAAATGAATAGCAAAAACTGGTTTGAAATTGCGCAGTATTTACGGGATAACCCTGATTTTCTATTTGACTCACTGCAATGCGTCACTGGCTATGATTTTGGCGAAAATGAGAATTTGGAAGTGCGTTATAACCTCCATTCCATGACCCACCACCATGCTATTGAAATCCGCATTAAAATTGATCGCAATTATCCGCAAATTCCTTCCATTGAACAGGTGTGGCGTATTGGTGATTGGTTCGAGCGTGAAACATACGATATGTACGGTATTGAATTTAGCGGCCACCGCAATTTGACACGGATTCTATGCCCCGAGGATTGGGAGGGCTGGCCCTTGCGCAAAGATTATGAAACCCAGGAAACGTATCATGGCATTGTAGTGCCCAAGGTGAAGGACGGATGGGAGTAGTACACGGCGATCTAATGACCCTGAATATCGGGCCCCAGCATCCGAGTACACACGGTGTACTGCGCCTGAAGGTTAAAACAGATGGTGAAATCATTTCCGAAGTAGAGCCCATCATTGGTTACCTGCACCGCTGCTTTGAAAAGCATTGCGAAAATGTAACCTATGACCAGGTAATTCCGTATACCGACCGCTGTGATTACATCGCTTCCATGAATAATAACTTTGGTTATGCGGTAACAGTCGAAGAGCTTATGGAGATTAAGGTTCCTGATCGCGTCGAATATATTCGCGTAATTGTAGCTGAACTCAACCGCATCGCCAGCCATTTGCTAGCCTTGGGGACCTACGGATTGGATGTAGGCGCCTTCACACCTTTCTTATATATGTTTCGTGATCGTGAACGGATTCTGGACTTGTTTGAAACATTATGCGGAGCAAGGCTGCTATACAATTATATCTGGGTGGGCGGAGTCTCCCATGATTTGCCTAATGGGTTTGAAGAAAAAATCTTTGAATTCCTGGATTATTTTGAGCCAAAGATCAAAGAATACAACGAAATTCTCACTTACAATAAAATTTTTATTGAACGTACAGCTGATGTGGGCGTTATGCCGCCGGAAGTCGCTATTAGTTATGGTGTCTCCGGGCCCAACTTGCGCGGATCGGGTGTCAAATGGGATATTCGCCGGGATGAGCCTTATTCCATCTATGACAAATTTGATTTTGAAATACCAGTCGGTTCCGGCATTATGGGTACAACTGGAGATTGCTGGGACCGTTATTATGTGCGCATGCTGGAGATGGAAGAATGCATTAAGATTATCCGCCAGGCATTGAAAGGTCTGCCGGCTGGCGATGTGCACCAGGCGCTACCGAAAAAAATTCGTCCTCCCAAAGGGTCTATTTATAAACGAACAGAATCACCCCGGGGTGACCTGGCATATTATATCGTTAGCGATGGATCACCAGTCCCTTTTCGATTAAAAATGCGCTCCCCGGCGTTTACAGCATTGAGTGTTTTGGGTGAAATTTCACAGGGTTGGATGATGTCTGATGTGATTGCCATTCTGGGCAGCTTGGATATTGTCCTGGGAGAAATTGACCGTTGACAGTTGATAATTTGATCAACTGGTTTCCTTTTGGCGCCGAATGGCCGGTGATCACATTTGTTACCGCTGTTTTACTTTGTGCCTTACCGGTATTTCTTTTTATCGCTGTATATGCCCTGGTTGCTATCTATGGTGAACTGAAAATTTCATCCTTCATGCAGGACAAAGTAGGTCCCATGGGGCAGGGTGTTGGTTTACACGCCGGAAAATGGGGCTTACTGCAGCCAGTAGCCGATGCATTGAAACTCATACTCAAAGAAGATATCATTCCTGAATCAGCAGATAAAAAACTATTTATTATTGCACCTTTTGTTGTTTTTGTTGGAGCCTTCATTTCATTTGCCGCCTTGCCTTTTGGCCAGCATACCATTATTGCGGACATGAATATCGGGATTTTTTATATATTGGCTGTCGGTTCTTTGAGTGTAATCGGTATTATTTTAGCTGGCTGGAGTTCCAATAATAAATGGTCCTTATATGGAGGCATGCGTTCTGCAGCGCAAATTGTCAGCTATGAAATTCCCGCCGGGTTGTCCATCATCGCTATTATTATGCTGACAGGGACACTTAGCATGCAAGGTATTGTTGAATTTCAGCAGGGCATAATCTGGGGCATTTTGCCTAATTGGATCATTTTCAATAATCCCTTCACTTTCATCGCATTTTTCATCTTTTTTATAAGTGGGGTGGCAGAGTGTAACAGAACTCCCTTTGATATTCCTGAAGCTGAATCAGAATTGGTAGCTGGAGCGTTTACAGAATATTCCGGTATGCGTTATGCTTTTTTCTTTTTGAGTGAATATGCTGAAATGTTTGTAGTAAGCGCAGTTGCTGCAACGGCATTTCTTGGAGGCTGGAATAGTCCAATTCCCGGTTTCATGGAGGGCCCCTTCTGGAGTGTGTTCTGGTTCATGAGTAAAACCATGTTTCTTATTTTCACAATGATCTGGTTTCGCTGGACATTTCCGCGATTACGAGTGGATCAATTGATGAGTGTTTGTTGGAAAGTATTTCTACCATTTTCATTAGTCAACATTTTCGGTGTTGGTATTTGGAACCTACTTTTAGGATAAGACATGTATAAATATTTCAGCAATATTTTTGAAGCATTATCGACTTTATTTACAGGTATGGCTGTTACCTGGCGGCACATGATG
The DNA here is from genome assembly GCA_964582455.1 of uncultured bacterium. GTDB lineage: Bacteria > Fidelibacterota > Marinisomatia > Marinisomatales > TCS55 > UBA2126. Next base: position 54,661 of record CAZORD010000005.1, read on the forward strand.
AATATCCGTAAGGACAATGTGACCTTGCAATATCCTGAAGAACGCTGGCCGCGGCCGGAGCGGGATATCGGTTTTGATATTGAGAATTACAATGTAATTCGTTCACGGCTGCAGGTGGATATAGATGATTGTATCGGCTGTTTGAAATGTGAACGAGTCTGCCCGGTTCAATGTATAAAGATCGTTACAACTAAAGCTGAAACAAAAGGCGAAGATCTGCCGGATATTGGCCATACAGGTATCACGTCTGGCGGGACCAAAAAAGCTCTAATCGTTTCCCGCTTTGACATTGATATGAGTGAGTGTTGTTATTGTAATCTTTGTGTTTATCCCTGCCCCGAAGAATGTATTTATATGACCGGCGGCCCAAATTCCCACAAACATCCCATTGATTATGAATTTTCTCAATATGATCGCAATGACCTTATTTACAAATTTGCCAAAGAAGTAGATAAAGAAAAAATGTCGAAATATTTACCTCAGCAAGAAAAGGCTAAAGCATGATGGTCGATATTGCATTCTGGTTTATTGTTCTGTTGACAATCGGTTCAGCTTTGACAGTAGTTCTGAATGAAAAATTGATTTATTCAGCGATCGCGCTATTGTTTACACTCTTTGGTGTGGCGGCGCTATATGTTTTCCTTTGGGCTGACTTTTTAGCCGGCGTGCAAGTGGTGATTTATGTTGGTGGTATCCTGGTGCTGATCATTTTTGGGATCATGCTCACCAATCGCATTACATCGGTGAATATTTCCCATACGAGTGTACAAAGAGGTATTGGCGGAATAGCAGTGGTGGGAATTCTATTCGTATTGGGAGTTATGATTCTCAATACACCTTGGCATCAAACAGAATTTGTCGAACCGGTGCAAACCACCGCCTCAATCGGTACATTGCTGATGATGGAATATTTGCTGCCTTTCGAAGTAGCATCACTATTACTTTTAGCTGCATTGATGGGCGCTGCAATGTTATCGCGGAGAGAGGATTGATGGATAGTTTAAATACATATTTATTCATTGCAGCTATACTCTTTTCATTGGGGCTTTTTGGTGTTATCACCCGTCGCAATGGCGTGGCAGTGCTTATGGGTATCGAACTTATTTTAAATGCGGCTAATTTAAATTTCCTGGCGTTTGCCAAATATGGGGGGATGAATATATCCGGCCACATTTTTGCCCTGTTTGTCATCATAATGGCTGCGGCTGAAGCGGCTGTTGCCCTGGCAATTATTATTAACATTTATAACAACTTCCACACAATCAATGTGGATGATGTCCGGGGGCTGCGGCAATGACCGGTAATATGATCATGGATTATTCGCTGTTGATCCTTTTCCTACCTTTGGCAGCATTTGTCATTCAGATATTTATTGGTAAACGCTTACCCCGCCAGGGTGATTGGGTTGCCATTGGTGCGGTGCTGATAACATTGGTTTTATCCATAGCTATGTTTACCTCCATGTTGATCGGTCATGATACCCACTTTGCCCAGGAAGCATCATTCACCTGGCTTGATATGGGCGTTTTTAAGATTGAGCTGGGCTTTCTGGTGGATAATATAACCATTACAATGCTGCTCGTGGTGGCGCTCATTTCCAGTATGACCCATATTTTTTCCATCAAATACTTGGCAGGAGACATCCGTTATTCCCGTTATTATGCCTATTTGGGTTTATTTACATTCAGCATGAATGGCATAGTGCTGGCCAATAATTTGATTTCCATGTATATGTTCTGGGAACTGGTGGGTGTGAGTTCTTATTTATTGATCGGCCACTGGTTTGAAAAAGATTCAGCCGCCGACGCTGCTAAAAAAGCATTTCTCGTAAACCGCGTCGGCGATATTGGCTTTTTTATTGGTATTATGCTCATTTTTTCAACATTAGGTACATTTGTATTTTCAGAAATATTTGATGGCATTGCTGCTGGAAAAATGGGGGGAACTGTTTTGACTTTTGCCGGTGTCGGTTTATTTCTCGGTGCCATGGGTAAATCATCCCAGTTTCCATTGCATATCTGGCTACCGGATGCCATGGAAGGCCCCACACCAGTATCTGCATTGATGCACGCGGCCACAATGGTAGCAGCCGGTGTGTATTTATGTGTTCGCTTATTTCCATTGTTTACTCCAGATGTCTTACTTGTGATTGCATATGTTGGTGGTTTCACAGCTCTTTTTGCCGCTACGATTGCCATTACCCAAAATGATATTAAAAAAGTGCTGGCTTACTCCACTGTCAGTCAATTGGGCTACATGATATTGGCAGTCGGAACAGGCGCATACATTGCCGGTTTCTTTCATTTGGTCACCCACGCCATGTTCAAGGCATGCTTATTTTATGGCTCCGGTTCTGTGATCCACGCCATGCACCATGCCCTGCATAAAAAGCATGACCATGAAACCGACCCTCAGGACATGCGCAATATGGGCGGTTTTAAGGATAAAATGCCCATTACATATTGGGCCATGCTCATCAGCACTTTGGCTATTTCAGGGGTACCGTTATTTTCCGGATTTTTATCCAAAGACGCAATACTTGCCGGTACTTTATCGTTCGCTTCGCATCATCCTGCACATTTCCTATTGCCCATATTCGGTTTTGGCGCCGCTGCCATTACTGCATTTTATATGTTCCGCTTGATCTTTATGACCTTCCACGGCGAAACGCAAATGGAAGAACTCTATGACGATATCCACGAATCACCCAAGGAAATGACCTTTCCGTTGATCTTATTGAGCACATTGAGTGTTTTTATTTTTTACACACTCCCTTATTTTAATCCTATTTCAGATCATGGCTGGTTTACAGAACTGGTTGTTGCCACTGATGCAGCAGTACCGGGGAATCCCACAGCTCATTATATAGCTGAAGGTGTTCATCATGCCCATTATCCGGCCATGGTTTTATCTCTTATTGTTGCTGCATTAGGGATATTTTTATCCTGGTCATTTTATTTTAAGAAAAAACTTTCTGCAGACGAATGGTCAGGAAAACTCAAACCCATATATAACTTGTCCTTGAATAAATATTTTTTTGATGAAAACTATGATCGGTTTCTGTATCAACCATTTATGAAATTATCCAGTCTTGTTGCCCACATTGATTGGGATTTATACGATAAATATTTTATTAACGGGTTTGGCCGAGTGACAAAAGTATTTTCATTCTTTACCGGCCGCATGGACTACGATGGTTTGGACCAGACAATCGTTGATGGTATCGGCCGTAGCGCCCGCCAGGCTGGGGGTGTGCTAAAGTTTTTACAAACAGGCCGTTTGCAAAACTACTTACTTTTTGCACTTTTGGGAGTTGTTGTTATTGTTCTGGTACAATCATTTTAAAGATTTGAAAGGTTAAAGGAAATGGAATGGATACAAGCATTCTAAGTTGGATCATCTGGATTCCTGTAATTGGTATGGTGGCGATCGCCTTCATTCCCAGGGAAAATGTGCGCATGATCAAAATGGTTACTGCTGCCGCCACTGGAATTCAATTTTTATTTACATTACTTTTATGGAATAAGTTCGACTTGGTCAATGGCGGTTTCCAGTTCATGGAACGGGCAGAATGGATTCCATCATTTAATATTACTTATATATTAGGCGTAGACGGCTTAAGCCTGCCAATGGTTATTCTAACGGGGCTTTTGTTTTTCTTATGTACATTTGTCAGCTGGAATATTTCCCGAGCACATAAAGGATATTTTGCCCTCTTTCTATTGTTGGATACTGGAGTGATGGGTGTTTTCCTGTCATTGGATTTCTTCCTCTTTTACGTTTTCTGGGAAGTAATGCTGCTGCCAATGTATTTCTTAATTGGCATGTGGGGTGGTCCCCAGCGTGAATATGCCGCAATAAAGTTTTTCCTGTATACATTATTTGGTTCTGTATTGATGCTCATTGCAATCCTAGCATTGTATTTTACATGCGGCAGGACATTTGACATGCTGCTGCTGATGCAGACTGCGCCCATTGCGCTTGATGGTGTTATGTGGTGGGGCATGAGCGCTATTAAGGTAATTTGGGTCTTACTCTTTATCGGGTTTGCCATCAAAGTGCCCGTTTTTCCATTTCATACCTGGCTGCCCTTGGCCCATGTAGAAGCACCCACTGCTATTTCAGTAATACTTGCTGGTATCCTATTAAAGTTGGGTGTATATGGTATCCTACGGATTAATTACACTATGCTGCCCGATGCAGTTTGGTGGTTTGCTGGTACGCTTGCCCTATTGGGGCTCATTAATGTTATTTGGGGGGCCATGTGCGCATTGGCCCAGAAAGATTTGAAGAAGCTGGTCGCATATTCAAGTGTTAACCATATGGGATATCTACTCATTGGTATGGCTGCAGTCATAGCTGGTGGAGCAGAGAATGATAATAATATTCTTGCGGCACAGGCTGGGTTGGGTGGCGCAGTATTCCAGATGTTTAACCACGGGACTATTTCAGCGATGCTGTTTATCCTGGTTGGTGTCATCTACGATCGTGCTCACCACAGGGATATTGAAGGCTTTGGCGGTTTGGCCGCACAAATGCCAATTTATTCCGGAATTGTGGCTGTTGCATTTTTTGCAGGCCTTGGTTTACCCGGACTTTCCGGTTTTGTCAGTGAAGCAATGTGCTTTATTGGTGCCTTCCCGGTATTCAAAGCCATTGTCATAGCCTCCACATTGGGAATTTTATTAAATGCAGCTTATTTCCTTTGGGCTTTCCAGCGCATTTTTATGGGAGAATTAAATGAAAAATATAAAGAATTACCTGAAATTAACAAAATGGAGCTGTTTACAGTTGTGCCTTTATTAGTAATAACCGTGTTTTTTGGAATTTATCCAAGACCTTTTCTCGATCTGATAAGTAGTACAATGAATGTTATAATTGATACAGTTGCCAACTTTAGCGGTATTGCTGTGGTATTTTAATTTGGATTATTCTTCAGATAGAAAATTTTTACCCCAAGTACCGAAATGAGTGAGGATAAAAGAATTATGTTAGTTAGTAAATATTTAAAACGTAATAATGCAATGAATCCCGATTACGTTTTATATATTAACGTTTTATCTTTGATGGAATTCTCAAAAATGGAATCCGGTAAAAACTTGGTTCCGAAGCTGGTGAATTAATAAGGTTAGATACCTATGAATAATTTGCAAAGTTTAAGCCTGTATTTGCCGGAACTGATTCTTACCGTTACAGTTCTTGTAACAATTATTGCAGACTTATTTTATTCCGATAAGGAAGCCAGTCGAACTGCTCTGTGGGTGTTGGGTGGATTAGTGCTCACCCAGGCAGCTATATATTTACAGGATAGTGCAATTATTACAACATTGTTCATGGAAAATCTAGCCTTTGATCCCTTTTCAACATTTTTCAAAACACTGATAATTTTTTCTACAATATTAGTAATTTTTATTTCACAGCGTTCGAGTGAATTGGATGGTTATCGCACCGGGGAATACTATGCGCTCATGGCCATTATGGTTTTCGGCATGTTCCTCATGGTATCAGCCATTGACTTAATCATGGTATACCTTGCGATTGAAATTGTATCGATAACGTCATTTATCCTGGCTGGTTATTTACGCGGCGATCTGCGCTCCAATGAAGCTTCTTTGAAATATGTCATCTATGGCGCATTTTCATCCGGGATTATGCTTTTTGGATTAAGCATTGTATTTGGACTAGCCGGATCAACAAAGTTTTTTGCCATCCAGGAAGCTATGTGGAATTTAGAAGGCAGCGCCAATTTTGCATTTACCATAGCGGCCATATTCATACTGGCTGGTTTTGGATATAAAATTTCAGCAGTTCCTTTCCATTTTTGGACGCCGGATGTATACGAAGGTTCACCGACATCTATTACAGCTTATTTATCGGTGGCACCCAAAGCTGCAGGGTTTGCAGTTTCAATTCGCTTTTTCAACCAGGTGTTTGGCGATGGCGGATCTTTTTTAGATCCATCTTTAACAACATTTACAGAAATTCCCTGGCCGGAATTGCTGGCTGTATTAGCAGTGGTCACCATGACTTTGGGTAACCTTGTAGCAATACAGCAAAACAACATAAAACGGATGCTGGCTTATTCCAGTATTGCCCATGCGGGTTATATGCTCATGGCCCTACCGACTCTTTCATCCCAGGGAGTATATGCTGTCATGATTTATTTGGTAATGTACCTATTCATGAATCTTGGCGCCTTTTTTGTGGTGATCTATGTAAAATCCCAGGGCGGAGGTGAATCGTTTGAAGATTATAGTGGATTGGGCTGGAAGATGCCTATTGTTGGAATTGTAATGACAATATTCATGTTATCTTTAACTGGAATACCACCAACGGCCGGTTTTATAGGTAAATTTTATTTGTTTGCTGCAGTTATAAATGCTGGCCCGCAATTGTATTGGCTGGCGATCATAGGTGGTATTAATAGTGTAATATCGTTGTATTATTATATGCGGGTAGTGAAAGTCATGTTCCTGGAAGGTGAAACCAGTGAAACGATATTAGTCCCGCCCACAGCAGTCTTTCTTATTTTAATGGCTTTGGCAATACCATCTGTTGTATTTGGTGTCTATTGGACACCGATAGCAAATTGGGTGTCACATTCATTGGTATTATATACACAAGTTATATAATCAATTAATGGCAGAGACTTAAAGTGGAACGCATTTCCAATGAAAAAGCCTCCAGCATTCAAATTGCCGGTGCGCCTGCAAAAGATATTGTTAACAGTGTTCAAGCTGCCATAGTCACTTATCAACAGGTCGAATTGCCATCTTTTTTGTCTTATAGAGACATGTGTAAATTGAAGATAACTGCATATCTTTCTTATTATGATTGAAAATTATTTCCCTATTCTAATCGTATTGGTTGTTGCTGCGGGCTTTGCATTTGTGAGTCTCATTTTAACCCATCTCCTAGGTCCACGTGTACCGAATGCTGTAAAAATGATGCCATATGAGTCCGGTGTAGACCAGGTAGGTGAGACGAGAATTCGATTTTCAATCCGTTTTTTCCTGATTGCTCTCCTCTTTATTATCTTCGATATTGAGATTATTTTTCTTTATCCGTGGGCGGTAGTGTTTGAAGATTTCCTTTCATTTGGCCCCTTCATCTTTTTTGAGATGGTTGTTTTCCTGGCTATCCTCGTATTCGGTTTTGTTTATGTTTGGCGGAATGGAGCTTTAGATTGGGAATAATAGAAATCAGGGCTAGAAAAGAATGTGATTTAATCTTGAAGATGGGCTATTTATTATAATCTAACTTGGAGTAATCTATAACCATGAATTACGACGATATTAAATCAAATGTATTAACGACAAAACTTGAAAGTGCTATTAACTGGGGTAGAAAAAACTCACTTTGGCCCATGCCCTTTGGCACCGCATGTTGTGGGATCGAGTTTATGGCGGTTTTGGCGTCACGCACGGATATATCCCGCTTTGGCGCAGAAGCGATCCGTTTTTCACCGCGGCAGTCAGATCTACTCATTGTCGCAGGTAGGATTTCCATCAAAATGATGCCAGTACTGATTCGCATTTATGAACAAATGCCAGAACCGAAGTGGGTAATTTCTATGGGCGCCTGCGCATCCAGTGGAGGTGTATTCGATACTTATAGTGTGATACAGGGTATTGATCGGTTTATCCCGGTTGATGTATATGTGCCTGGATGCCCACCAAGGCCCGAAGGGGTAGTTGAAAGTCTAATGAAAATCCAAAATTTGATAGACAAAGAGAAACTGTCTGACTACGCACTTTCATCTTCCAAATAGATGTTGCTAGAACAAACGCTTTCCAAGATGAAAGAAAGGTTTCCAGACGCTATTATCGATACGTCAGAATTTGCCGGTGAGCAGATCTTGCATGTCAAAAGCCAGCATATACTGACGGTATTGACTACATTAAAAGCGGATGGTTACAATTTTCTGGCAGATCTCACCGCGATTGATAATCTGACCCTCGGCGGATATGAGCGCTTTGCTGTGGTTTATCATTTATTATGCCATCAGACGGCAGAGAGACTAACAGTAAAAGCCTACGTCCCTGAAGAAAAGGCATCCTTACCTTCCGTTGAATCCTTATGGAAAACAGCGGACTGGCAGGAGCGGGAAGTATTTGATTTATTTGGTATAATATTCGAAGGACATCCCAATTTGATCCGCATCATGAATCCCGATGACTATGAGGGGCACCCTTTGAGAAAGGACTATCCTAGATTGGGTCGCAAAGAAAGAGACGATTTTCCTGTGATTGAACGGGGCATACAAAAAAAGAAACGTCCAGAATGACTAGAGTAACTGAAAAGACACTTAAAACTGATAGAATGATCCTCAATTTTGGGCCTCAACACCCTTCGACCCACGGAACACTTCGGATCATTATGGAACTGGATGGTGAAACTGTAACGAAAGCAACACCAGAAATCGGTTATCTCCATTCCGGGTTCGAAAAGCTGGGAGAGGATCTAGATTTCAACCAATATATCACTATTACAGACAGAATGAATTATCTGTCACCTCTGTGTAATAATGTGGCTTATGCTCTGGCAGCAGAAAAATTGATGGAGCTGGAAGTTTCAAAACGGACGGAATATATCCGTGTTCTAATGTGTGAATTGAGCCGGATTGCTGACCATCTTTTAAGTGTAGGCATGCTGGCCGTTGATTTGGGTGCAATGACTGCATTCCTCTATGGCTTCAGGGTTAGGGAAGACATATACGATCTTTTTGAAATAGCCACTGGGACTCGCCTTACTACCAGTTATACTCTTGTGGGAGGTCTGATGAGGGATATTCCGGAGGGATTTGACAAGGCTGTCCTAAAAGTTCTCGATGAAGTAAATGAAGTTGCCAATGATATAGAAACTTTATTGAATAAGAATCGAATATGGCATGATCGAACCAAAAACATTGGCATCATTTCCAAAGAGGATGCAATCTCCTACGGCATTTCTGGACCCATGGCAAGGGCTGCCGGTCTAGATTGGGATATCCGTGTAAATGAACCATATTCCAGTTATGAAGAGTTTGATTTTGATGTAACTATTGCTTTAAATGGTGATGTATTTGATCGTTATCTGGTGCGGATGGAGGAAATTCGCCAGAGTATAAGAATATGCCGGCAGTCTCTGGAAAAAATGCCTTCAGGTGATGTGATTGTAGATCCGGGTTTAGGATATAGTCTACCACCCAAAGATGAAGTATACAACTCTATCGAGGGCCTGATATATCATTTTGAAGTTACCATGCCGAACCGAGGTATGGTACCCCCGGTAGGAGAAGCTTACATGCCAACAGAATCGCCAAACGGAGAACTCGGATTTTATATTGTAAGTGATGGAAAGAGAACCCCATACCGAGTCCGCACACGTCCGCCATCACTGATTAACTATTCGATTTTCTCAAAACTTATTGAAGGACATATGCTCTCCGATGCACCAGCCATCCTTGGCAGTATAAACATTATCGCAGGAGAATTGGACCGATGAATTCCAATGGCAGTTTCAAAGAAAAATTTACCTTCGCAGACACAAATAAAGTGGATCAAATCCTTTCCCAATATACCGATAATAAATCTGCCACGCTGCCCCTGCTGCACCTGGCCCAAGCAGAGCAGGGATACATTTCTGGTGCTGTGATTAATACAGTAGCCGATTTGGTGGATTGCCATCCAGCCGTTGTCATGGATTGTGTTTCATTTTATACTATGCTCTATACAAAACCTCATGGTCGGCATATAATTCAAGTTTGCCAGACACTTTCATGCAGCCTGAATGGGTCTGATGCTTTGGTAGATCAGGTGGCGGATAAATATGGAATCCAACCGGGCGAAACAACAGAAGATGACCAATTTACCCTCATGAAAGTAGAATGTCTTGGCTCTTGTGGAACGGCGCCTGTTGTCCAAATAAATAATGAATATCATGAAGGGTTATCTTCAGAAAAATTGGCTGATCTGCTGGAGTCTCTGCAGTGAATGTCTTTAAACCTGTCCTGACCGAATATATCCATCAGCAAGACTGTCATACGCTGACCTTTTACAAAAGTGTTGGCGGATACACTGCTTTAGAAAAAGTATTAAAAATGAATCCTGGGGACGTTACTCAAGTAGTGAAGGATTCAAATCTTCGCGGCAGGGGAGGAGCAGGTTTTCCAACCGGTGTGAAATGGGGATTTATCCCTAAAGAAACTAATAAACAGAAATACCTGATCAACAATGCGGATGAGAGTGAACCAGGGACCTTTAAGGATAGGTTACTCATGAATAAAGCACCGCATCAAATGCTGGAAGGAATGATCATTGCTGCCAATGCTATCGGCTGTCATACATCCTTCATTTACATTCGTGGAGAATTTTACAAAGAATATAAGTTACTGGAAAAGGTAGTAGCTGAAGCGTATGAGAATAACCTTCTGGGTGATAATATACTCGGTTCAAATTACAGTCTGGATGTTGTTATACATCGCGGAGCAGGAGCCTACATTTGTGGTGAAGAAACTGGGTTGATCGAATCTCTTGAAGGCAAACGAGGCTGGCCAAGGATTAAGCCACCCTTCCCTGCCATCGAAGGTTATCTTCAAAGCCCTACAATAGTGAATAACGTCGAGACCCTTTCCTGCCTTCCTCATATAGTCAATCGTGGTGCTGGTTGGTTTAAATCCATCGGTCCTGAAAAAGGACCAGGCCCGAGACTGTTTTGTATTTCAGGGTGCGTTAATAATCCCGGTGTTTTTGAAGAACCTATGGGCGTTTCTTTAAAAGATTTGATTTTTGATAGGGCAGGTGGTATAACTGATGGCAAACAATTAAAAGCCGTTTTCCCAGGCGGTTCATCATCGGCGATTCTAACAGCTGATGAAGCTATGGATGTAAAAATGGATTTTGAAGAGCTGGTCGAAAAAGGAAGTATGCTTGGATCGGCTGGAGTTATTGTTATGGATGAAACAGTTGATATGGCGCAGGCCTGCCTCAATATTGCCCGCTTTTATGCCCATGAGTCTTGCGGCCAATGTACTCCCTGTAGAGAAGGTACAGCATGGCTGGTAAAAATGCTCACCCGTTTGGTTGCTGGAGGTGGCAAACCAAAGGATATTGATATGCTTCTAGAAATTACGGATAACATCGGCGGTCTTATCGATTTTTCAAAAGGCAGTTTCGGTAAGACCATTTGTCCATTTGGTGAGGCAGTGGCCTGGCCAGTGAGGAGTTTTGTGGAAAAGTTTAAGGATGAATTCCTAGCTTATTTACCCCGGGAAGAGGTGGTCGCCTGATGCCCTTATTGAAAATAGACGGTAAGGAAATTGAGATAAAAAGTGGTACCACAGTACTGCAGGCAGCTGAGGCCTGTGGTATTGAGATACCATACTACTGTTACCATCCTGCTCTGGAGATTGTGGGGAGTTGCCGCATGTGCCTTGTACAGGTAGAAGGAATGCCTAAACTGCAAGTGTCATGCAACACTTTTGTAGGGGATGTTCCTCCTGAACGCAAAGTAGACGGTAAGTATGATATGGTGGTGGATACGCAGAATGATCTCGTGGTCCAAGAGAGAAAAAATATACTGGAATT
>CAZORD010000006.1:0-43447 GCA_964582455.1 uncultured bacterium
ATTAGCGGGGTTTTTTGTATAATGATGCCATAATTATCCTTCATTTTATGGCTTCCCGTGCTACTTATATGCTACCTACGTAAATTTGCATTGCTTATATTCGCAGTCATTTTATGTCGACAAATGGGGCCATAGCTCAGTTGGGAGAGCGCTTGAATGGCATTCAAGAGGTCGTCGGTTCGATCCCGTCTGGCTCCACCATTTCAAAATGTCGTAGTAGCTGCATTTATTATTAGATTCAAAAGATTATGAGAAAATTTTTCGTCTTACTTATCTGTTTATTAGTAGTCGGCTGTGAAGTGGAAGATAATGATGATGACATTAACTATGAATCAAACTGGGAAACACTTCCAGCTCCGGTTGCTCCGGATTCCATGATCAAGCATGATGATGTCTTTTTTGTGAATGAACAAAAAGGGTGGCTTGTAACCAGGAACGGTCAGATCTATAATACCATGGATGGCGGCGAATCATGGGGTCTACAATTTGAGGATGATATTTATTGGCGTTGCGTGGGTTTTGCGGATGAACAAACTGGTTGGGCTGGGAATAAGTTAGGCGATGACGGAAAATTACTTTATAAAACCTCTGATGGCGGAGAAAACTGGTCAATGGTGAATAATATACCTGAACCTATTCCACCAGGACTTTGCGGTATTTTTGTATATAACAGCAATATTATCAATGCCTGCGGTCGAATTTACGGTCCTGGATATTTTATGCGCAGCGAGGATGGTGGGTCAAGCTGGACCACGTTGGATCTGAATGATGTAGCTGAAATGCTTATTGACCTATATTTCTGGGATGAAATGAACGGAATAATTGCAGGCGGCACATCAGCAGGTTTCGAGGATTCCCATGCTATTATACTGCGTACAGAGGATGGCGGTGAAAATTGGGAAGTAATCTATGAAGGTGACAGGGAACGGGAATGGTGTTGGAAAATATCTTTCCCAACCGCGGAAACTGGTTATGTATCTGTTCAAAAAGGGGCCTGGGGTGAAAATGAAGATGAATATTTTTTAAAAACGACCGATGGGGGAAATACATGGACAGAGCATATTTTTTATACCAGTATTCAAAGCACTGAAAATGGTTGGTATTCCTCACAAGCTATTGGTTTTATAAATAAAGACGTAGGCTGGATGGGCAGTTACGTTAACCAGCCGACTCTTTTTACGTCTGACGGGGGAGAATCGTGGACAGAATCCAGTTTTGGCTGGCATGTGAATCGAATTCGATTTTTATCCGGTCAATTGGGATATGCATCAGGTCAGACAGTGTATAAGTATGCGTCCGATTAAATGAATTTGTAATATATTTCCCGGCGTCAAATTTATCAAAATTTTATTTTAAAAGAATTTCAAGGCAACTTAACTAAATCTATGCAAAGACTCACGATTCTATTAATCGTTTCATTTATATCATTTAACTGCGCCAGCTTGAAGATGCTTGAGGAAGCTAAAAGCTACTACAGTACTGGGCTTACGAATCCTGAAGAAGCGGATACATATCCTGAATTAACAGAGCGCAACCGCCTGATGGGGCAGCTATCCCCGGAACGCACCTGTTATAATGTCAGCAGTTATGATCTGAATCTGGATATTGATGTGGATAACAAAAAGATTGCGGGATATAATTCGATCACTGCTTTAACGATCAGTGATTTTTCGAGACTGCAGATTGATTTAGGCAAGGACATGAACATTGACAGTATTAAGTATGATGATAAATCATTGCCATATACCCGCAAAGAAGATGCTGTATTTGTTGAATTTCCAACTATGACTCAGGGAACTGAATTTTCGTTCACTGTCTATTATAATGGCACTCCCCGAGTAGCTCCCCGACCGCCTTGGGACGATGGCTTCGTGTGGGATAAGGACAAAGCCGGTCGACATTTTATCGCCGTTACCAGCGAAGGGTTGGGAGCCAGTCACTGGTGGCCGTGTAAAGACCATATTTCTGACGAGCCAAATAGTATGGCAATAAATATTACGGTGCCCTCTGGCTTAATGTGTGTGTCCAGCGGCCAGTTAAAAGAAACGATTGATTTAGATAATGGGAAAACTGAATACCGCTGGTTCGTGAATAATCCTATTAATAATTATAATGTGTCTGTAAACATTGGCCATTATGCGGTGATCAAGGATACAATCCACTCATTGGGTAAGGTACGTGATGCTACCTATTATGTTTTGGATTATAATGAAGCAGTGGCTAGTGAACATTTTAAAGAAGCCCGCACTGTCATCCGGGCATTGGAATATTATTTTGGAACCTATCAATGGTGGGAGGATGGCTATAAACTAGTTCAGGCTCCTTATCTCGGCATGGAACATCAGTCTGCTGTAACATATGGGAATGACTTCAGGATCTATGATAAATCCAAGTCCAGAAATATTTATGGATTCATCGATTATATCACCCTCCATGAAACGGCCCATGAATGGTGGGGCAACAGCATCACTGCGTGTGACCCTGCGGACGTCTGGGTTCATGAAGGATTCGGCACGTATTCTGAAGTTTTGTATGTGGAATATTTAATGGGATATGATTTAAGTATTGATTACCTGATTCAGAAACGAAGGGGCATCGGTAATAAAAAAGCAATCGTTGGACCACGGAACCAGAATTACTGGGGTTTCAGCGATGCCTATAATAAAGGCGCCTGGATCATACATACATTGCGGAATGTGATCAATAATGATGAATTATTCTTTACCACGCTGAAAGGGTTTGCTGTGGATAACGCCAAAGGTATCGTTTGCACAGAAGATGTCCGGGATTACTTTGCTGAAAAAACCGGAATTGATCTCACCATTTTCTTTGATCAATACTTGTTTAACCGCATGGTACCCTCATTGGAATATGCACAGGAAAATGATAAATTTTATTATCGCTGGGTTGATGTTATAAATGGTTTTGATATGCCGGTGAATTTACTGGTCAATAAATCAGAAGAGCGGATCTTCCCCGGTATTGAAACCAAAAGTATAGAAATTTCTAATTATGCTACTGTTGAAATAAAGGACTGGGAATATCTGATCATCAAAAAAGAGAATACTGATCTATTGCCAAGTACTGTAATTAGCAGTAGTAATTAAAAAATTGAATTATGTAACTTTATAACTTCACAATGTTAATAGAAGGATTATAGAATGAATAACAATAATTTTAAATCACTATTCCAGGTGTTGAGCAGTGAACAGCAGATCTTGATGCGTACGGACCAAAAAGCGTTTACGCTGTTATCAATATTGGGTGTATTTATGGTATTTTTTATTATTCACTTTTTAAAGATTCAAATGGACTGGCTGCGGTTTATCCTGGTTATTGTTTATTTTATCGCTGCGTTTATGGCAATAGTTTACTTGGTGCTTGTTATTGTACCGAGAGTATTAACGGATAAAGAAAAGGAGGAAAATCCTGAAATAAACGCAACATTTTTTGGCGGCATCAGCCAGTTTTCTAAAGCTGATGATTATGCCGATTATCTTGCTGAAATTGCCGAAGATGAAACAAAAACTTACAATATGTTTGCGACTCAAGTTTTTGCCTTGGGAAAAATCAATAATTACAAAAATAAAAATTTGAAGCAGGCTATCCTCTTTTTTGCGGTAGCTATTATGTCTGAACTGTTTATTATTATGTCCATGGCTTGGGGTAGGGCACTACCATTTCTTTTCCCGGGATAATGAAATATTTTTTCTTATTAGCATCGGTACTTTGGTTGGGCTGTGCGACACCCGGCGCCCAAGGACCTCCCGGGCCCCAAGGTGAACCTGGCCCCCAAGGACCTCCAGGTGAACAAGGCCAGCCGGGGCAAAAAGGTAATCCCGGCCAGCCAGGAGAAGTAGATTCTGCTTTAATTCAGAAATTGGAAAATACTCTTGCTGCCAGTTCTTCAGAAGAGACGAAAGAAGTTGTTACTGCATCTGTCCATTTTTCGTTCGGCATTGCACCGCCGATAATGGGCTTTGCTGTCATGACGAATTACGGTAACATTTACCAACTTAAAAATAAAAATCCTGTTACGATGGGTGATAACTTCGAACTGCTTGTCCGTGTTGCAGAACATGATGATTTTGTTTCGCTATCATTATTATCTGGCGGTGAAGGGCAGAAACATTTTTATATGGCCATTACTGAAAGCGGGCGTTCATACGTTTCAGAAGACCTTACGAAATGGTCATATAAAGACGATATTCCCTTTAAATGATCTCCAAAACCGCATTTTTCGCGGTCATTTTTTCATCTTTACTTTTTTCCGGCCATCCCATTTCAATTGATGGATTGTTTGAAGATTGGGCTGAAGTACCTTTAGCATATGAAGATCCCCAGGCAGACGGCATGAGCTTGGATTTTGCTGACCTTAAGATCACTTATGATAATGAATTCTTATTTATATATTTCTCGCTTCATTTTGGTGAAACATTGTTACAGGATGATAATGCGATTCATTTATACATTGATGCAGACAATGATACAACAACGGGTACTGATTTTTTTGGTATAGGTGCAGAGTTGGACTGGGAATTTGGCCAACGCAGTGGTACTCATTATTACATGGATGGCATATCCACTATTTATCAAAATGATCTAACTTTACGCATGGCGCCTACAATTACCTCGAATGAGTTTGAGATTGCAATCAGCAGGATAAGTACAGCATTACATTCTGAACTTTCAGATGTATTAGTCCAGGGAAAAGTCGTTTTAGCGGAAGCGCCTCCAAACTCTGATATAGTACCGAATGAATACGGCGGAGTTCAATTTTCCATTGGCGAAGATTATATTATTCCGCCTGCTCCTATAGCATTTGCAAAAAATGATTCCACTGATATTCGTCTGGTTACACATAATGTATGGAATTCAAGTATGATGGATTCATATTACCAAGGCTATTTTCAAAGAATTTACCAGGCCCTTGATCCAGACATCGTTTGCTTACAGGAAATGTATGAAAACACAAACCAGCTCCAAAGTTTATTCAATTCCTGGTTTCCGAATGACCAATGGTATGTGAGCAGTCAATTTCGAGATAATATTATCATTTCAAAATACCCGGTTTTGGAGCAGGATTTCTTTACTTCTTCGGAACGAACAATGGTTGCATTATTAAATACAGAAGCAGAACTTGGAAAAAATTTAATGATATTCAATTCTCATTTGGCCTGTTGCGGAAATAACGAAAGCAGGCAGTACGATGCCGATGAGTTTGTGGCTAATTGGCGGGAATGGCGGGAAGATGGCAATGGGCCTTTTACATTACCTGACAGCACACCTTTTATTCATGTGGGTGATTTCAATCTTGTGGGTTACCGGCAGCAACTTACGACATTTACAGCAGGAGATATTGAAGATGAGAGTACGTTTGGCGAGGATTTTGTTTTAGATTGGGATGGTACAGCTATAGCCGATCTTTTTTCCAGGCATTCACATAAACGCATGGGTTATACTTGGCGCTGGGATAACAGTTCATTCAGCCCGGGGAAACTGGACTACGTTTTGTACAGTGACAGTATAATTGATACAGGTAAACATTTTGTCTTTAATACATTGACAATGGATTCAACGTCTTTGGCGGGATACGGCCTTGAAGCAATGGATAGTTATAATTCTTCTGATCATTCACCAATAGTGTTGGATATAAAAATTCCTGGTGAAGTGGGAATTGGAGGATCTATAATTCCAACTACAATTAAAATATCAGCACCATATCCCAATCCTTTCAATCCTCAAACAGTGATACAAATAGAATTAGATCACAGAACACATTTGCTCGCAGAAGTGTATGATATTAATGGCCGTTTTGTTAAGCAGCTTGCAGATGGATATTTTCGAAGTGGTACCCATGAGCTAAATTTCAGTAAGGATGGTTTAGCTAGCGGAATATATTTTATTAATATTCAGAATAATGAATTTCAGCGCACATTTAAAGTTGTTCTTTTAAAATAATGAGTGGACATTCAAAAATCGTTTTTTCTACGAATCCTGATTTACAGGGTGTGAATGAAAAAACGGAAGAAAAATTGGCAAATGAGCAACAGCAATTACGCGTGTGGCGTCAGCGACTTGGTGGAGGCAGAATCGTTACTTTAGTCAAAGATTTCGTCGGTAGTGATGAAGATTTGCAATCGTTGGGAAAATTATTAAAATTGACATGCAGTTCAGGCGGTACAGTCAAAAACGGCGAAGTACTCATTCAGGGCGACCATAGAGATAAAATTGTGAATTTTCTTAATCATAATGGATATAAAGCAAAACCTAGTGGAGGATAATAAGATTCTTACAGTATGAATATAAAACTCTCTAAATTCAAATTATGAATATCCTTAAAAATACATTTTTACTGGCACTAGGCATCAGCTTGGCGAGTTGCGGAAAACCGGCCAAAAACGGCTTTATCACTATGATGGTAACTGCGAATGTCCGTGCACAGCTGGACCCCTGCGGCTGAAAAAAGAATCCCTTGGGCGGTCTGTCCAGGAAGTCAGTTATTGTTAATAATTACCGATCCGAGTACAATGCAGATCCGGTGATCCTTGATGCGGGTGATGCCTTTTTCGCTGCCGCTGTTTTAGCTAGCCAAAATGCCGCAGGTGATAAACTTCAGGCCAAAGGATTATTGCAGGGCTATGAAAAGATCGGCTGTGATGCCTTGAATATTGGCGGATTTGACCTCGCAGCAGGTAAGGACTTTTTACTTTCTCTGGCAAACGATTCATCCATACCATTTATTTCTGCTAATTTAACTGATGCAGAGAATAATCTGCTTTTTCCATCATTTTTAATTGTTGAAAAAAATGGCTTCAAAGTTGGTGTGACTGGATTTAGTGATCTTATACCCGAACATGTCAAGGATGTCAAAAAACTTCCCTATATTGAAACAGTAAATGAAGTGATAGCAAAAATTTCACCCCAGGTAGATTTTGTTGTTTTACTGGCAAATGTAGCGCGTAAAAAGGTAAGAGGATTGAAACAAAATTTTCCAGATGCTGATTATATCTTTATCAGCCGCGATACCCAGCGAACACGCCCTGAAGTAAAGCAGGAAGAAGGCGGCCCATATGTGTATTCAAGCGGCAACCAGGGTAAATATTTAACTGTTGTGGAAATCGCATTACAAAATCCGCGAAAGCCTATTGTAGATATTTCTGCAGCCAAGGGTAAGATAAAGTCAATTACAGGACGGTTGAAAAAACTCCAGAATAAAGATCCTGACAGGAGCATAGAAGAAATTTATGCTGATAAACCCAATGTTTTAAAATTGGTAGTTGACTATCGTCAGCAATTGGATAAATATGAAACAATCATGGCCAACGCAGTCAATACAACAAAGTTTGAAAGTGTTGCCTTAAGTAAGAGTGTGGGTGAAGATTCTGAACTTCTGGCATATGTTGATGAAACACTGGCTACTTGCGCTGCACTCCGAAAAAAGCCGATAAAGGCCTCTAAAAGTATTTTTAAGCCAAAAGAAGGCCCTTTTAAAAAGAAAATCAGCATAAACTGATTTCATGCTCCGAGTTCCTTTAAACCAGATGCTGGCGGTTTTAATCCTTTCGCTGGCTATAGGCTTATTTACAAATTTAATAAGGCCAGACAGAATCCCGTTCCTTGCCCAGGATATGGTTATTGCTGAAGATCTTGAAGAAGTATCCGGAGAGCCTGTTACTGTATCGTTGGCTCAAGCCAAAAATTTGTTTGATAAAGGAATTATTTTTGTGGATGCACGGGAGGACGAATACTTTGCTGACGGCCATATTCGAAATGCCTGGAACAGCGGCTTTTTTATGGAACTCATGTATAAGCTCGATTCCCTGCAAACGAAGGATGGAGCAGTGGTCATTTATTGCAGTGACGATGATTGCGGTTCAAGTGAAGAACTGGCTTTTGATTTATACAATGAAGGCTTTACAAAACTTTTTGTTTTCAAAGGCGGCTGGCTGGAATGGAACAACGCAGGATATCCCGTCGAATGAAAAATGATATGAAAAATTTGCTGGTGATGGTTTGCCGCATTTTCCTGGGGTTTATGTTTATTTATGCCAGTTTGGATAAGATCGCTAATCCTGAAGAATTTGCAAAACAAATCGGTTATTATAAAGCATTGCCGTTTGGCTTGGAGAATGTGTTGGCTATCGTGCTGCCGTGGACAGAATTGATAGTGGGCATTTGTTTACTGGCTGGACTGTTGGTGGATGGTGCAACGCTATTAAGTATCATCATGATGCTGGTTTTTATTTTAGCGATTTCTCAAGCTATGCTCCGGGGAATTGACATTACTTGCGGTTGCTTCAAGGTCAGTGCCGACAGCGATAAGCTTGGGTTGGATACGATCATCCGTGATATCGTGTTTTTGGTCATGAGTTTTATTGTGCTGAACAGGCAGGAGAGAAAGTTTGAATTTCTCCCAAAATCCGATTGATTGAACCTAATTAATCCTTTAATTTTGCACCCCAATTTTATGCGAGAGTAGCTCAGCTGGTAGAGCACCACCTTGCCAAGGTGGATGTCGCGAGTTCGAACCTCGTCTCTCGCTCTGAAAAGCCTTTCGATACATGGAAGGCTTTATAATTTATGTACTATTTCTATATTTTATACTCTGAAAGAAAAGACTGTTTTTATTATGGTCATTCAGCAAATGTAAAAGTTCGTCTAAAACGACATAATGAAGGTTGGTCAAGTTCTACAAAATCTGGTATTCCCTGGAAATTAGTTTTCTTTGAAGAGTATAAAACAAAAAGTGAAGCTATTAAACGTGAAATGAAGTTAAGCGATGGAAAAATTGAAAATTGATAGAAAATTTGATCAATATAGGTGGATGTCGTCCCGACTAGTCGGGAAACCTCGTCTCTCGCTTAGGAAAGCCTTTCGATAAATGGAAGGCTTTTTTATTATAACTCACCCCATTCACTGCGTGAAGTCTCCTCTCTTAAAAAGAGAGGGGAATCAGGGGTGAGTATTTATAAACATTGACATTTTAAGTATATTCCCACCTGTTTTTAACCCACAAACTCGACCAATGATCATGAAACGAATACTTACTACATTTATTATTATTAATGCATTTGTCTTTTCGAGAGACATTGCTGATGCCTACAGATCAGATGCGGATAAGATCATTAACGCATGTTTAACAAGTGATGTAGCATTTGATAGGTTAGCTGAACTTTGCGATACATTTGGCCCTCGATTTACCGGGACACAAAACCTGGAAGATGCCATTGACTGGATCATGGAAATGATGGAAGAAGACGGCCTGTCCAATGTCCACGGAGAAAAGGTGAAAGTACCCCGCTGGGTCCGTGGAAAAGAAACACTTGAATTATTAGAACCCTATAATAAGGACATGCACTTCCTGGGTTTAGGCGGCAGTGTCGGCACACCTAAAAAAGGTATCAGGAGCGAGGTGTTCGTCGTCAACAGTTTTGAAGAACTGGAAGCAAATGCAGCTAAAGCCAAAGGAAAGATCGTTCTGTTCAATGTCCCATTCACGACATATGGAAAAACCGTTCAATACAGACGGAGCGGCGCCATTGCAGCATCGAAAGCAGGAGCGGTCGCCAGTTTGATACGATCGGTGGGACCCTATTCAATGAACACACCACACACGGGAAATATGTCCTATGAAGATGGGGTGAAAAAGATCCCACACGCTGCCATCACTTTGGAAGATGCAGATATGTTCCAACGGATCCAGGACAGGGGAGGCAAGATCGTGGTGAAGTTGAAAATGGATGCCCATTATCTCCCAGACGGCTGGAGCCGAAACGTTGTGGCTGAACTCCCCGGTTCAGAATTTCCGGAAGAAGTGATTGTTATGGGTGGCCATATTGATTCCTGGGATGTTGGTCAGGGTGCCATGGATGATGGAGGTGGTTGTGTGGCCGCTTGGGAAGCTGTACGCTTACTGAAAGCACTAGGCATGCAGCCAAAACGAACGATTCGTGTGGTCATGTGGACCAACGAAGAAAATGGAACACGAGGAGGCAATGCATATCGCGATGCACACCATGATGAATTAGATGATCATATTTTGGCTATTGAATCAGATGGTGGCGTATTTAGTCCGGAAGGATTTGGATTCACCGGCTCCGATGAAGCGCGGGCACTGGTAAAGGATATAGCTAACTTGTTACAGACTATTGGATCAAATTTCATTGGTGACAGCGGCGGCGGAGCTGACATTGGTCCTATTATGAAAGAAGGTGTTCCGGGGATGGGTTTGCAAGTGGATGGTTCAAAATATTTCTGGTATCACCATACCAACGCCGATGCTATGGATAAACTGGATAAAGATGAATTCAACCGCTGTGTAGCCACCCTGGCGGTTATGGCATATGTAGTGGCAGACATGGATGAAAGGCTGCCGCGATGATTGATTTGGAAAATAAATCTGAATAACTATCTATAAATCAGATAGTTATCCTACTTTTTATGAACAATAAGTGAACCAAAAAAACTTTCTGTACGTTTTTCTTTATTCTTTATTTTGGGTTAAAATCAGGTATATTTAGCGCTATGGCAAAACTAAAAAATAACAATAGATCAAAAATTCCCGGTGGTTATCATTCTGATGATACAGGAAAACGAATCACATGGATTGAGGATAAAACTGGTTTTAATTATAAAGACTCGCCAGTTAATAAACCCGAAGAGTTGAAGGGTATAATCGAAAATCATATCGGTTATATGAAAATCCCAATGGCCGTCGCAGGTCCTCTGCAGATGGAAGGTAAATATGCGCAGGGTGAATTTTATGTTCCCATCTGTACCCTGGAGGGTACATTGGCCATTTCAATGACTCGTGGTATGTATGCATCCTCTGTTTCAGGTGGTATTCAAGTTTTGCACATAAAACAGGAATTATCCCGCTCACCCGTTTTCATTTTTGAGAATTTGAAAGATTCAGCCAAATTCATGCAATGGGTGAATGAGCATACAGATGAAATTAAAAATGTAGCTGAATCTACCACCAGGTATGGAAAACTATTGAGGATTGATCTATACCCTGTCCAAAATTATGTTATCCTCGATTTTATCCTGAATACTGGAAATGCTGCCGGGCAGAATATGGTCACCTTGTCCGCCAAAGTCGCTTGTGACTATATCAAGGAGCAAACCGGCCATGAATTTATCCTGGAGTCTGGATTCAACAGTGATAAAAAAGCGTCGGCCCGCAGTATGATCATGGGACGAGGGCACAGCATAGTGGCGGAGACTACTCTCTCCAATTCTGTCATGAAACGGATATTAGGGATCTATCCCAAGGATGTCGAAAAATTCCAACAGTTAGGACCCACCATTACAACAATGGCCGGTACCTCAGGCTGTCACCTTCATGTTGCCAATGCACTAACAGCAATTTATTTGGCCACTGGGCAGGATACTGCCTGCGTCGCTGAAAATTCCATTGGCCATTTTCAGACTGAACCTGTGGATCACGGAATGAAATGCAGGCTAACCCTGCCTTCACTCACCGTGGGTACTGTGGGTGGCGGTACACGCCTGCTACCCCAACAGCAAAACCTGGAATTGCTTGGTTGTCACAATGGTGAATATTCTTCCAGGAAACTGGCTGAGATCATTGGTGCATCTGCACTGGCATTGGAAATTTCCTTAATGTCAGCTATTGCTTCTGACACTTTTGCTATGTCGCACATGAAATATGGTCGAAAGTAAATGGAGCAGCCAAGCGTTCTTGAAAATACCAAATACGCCTATTTGGTCAAGAAACAACCATTCTATTTCCGTATCTGGAAAAAACTATTTTATTACTACAGCCAATTTGTATTCCTCTGGTATACCCCATTAAAAGTATATGGTCGGGAAAACATTCCAGATACATCATTCATTTATTCCTGTAACCACAATAGTCACATGGATGTGGCATTGTTGGCTGCGTCTGTTAAGAAAAGTTTCAACTATTTTGGAATGTTGGCCGCAAAAGATTATTGGTTTGACACCTGGATCAAACGCTTCCTGGTCAATATTGTGATGAACTTGGTACCCATTGATCGAAAAGTAGATGGGAAACTAAATTTTCCCATTGAGGATACTTTGGCTCTCTGTAAGAAATTCATGGATGTTGATAAACGAAATCTTATCATGTTTCCTGAAGGGACTCGTGGAAATCCCGGCGAGATGCTTCCTTTTAAAAATGGTATAGCAAAGTTTGCCCTGCAATTGAATGTACCTATTTTACCGGCATTGATATATGGTTCACATAAAGCATGGCCAAAAGATAAGATTTTTATGCGTCCTGCTCGTATTCAAATCCATATTTTGGAACCTCTTTTTCCTGAGCAATACATCAATAATAAAAATATTCATGAACTGGATGATGTTGATTTAACTAAAGCAGCTCAATTAATGACCACTGACCTGGAGAACAGGATCAGGGAAAAAGGAAAGATCTTTTATGACTGATCATCAAGAATCGAAGAAGTTTTTTGCTCATATACACAATACCTGGGGACATAAATGGGGGTATAAGGATACAAAATTTATCCTTAATGATGATCGTACGGTTCGAATGATTGGTGACCGCTATGAATTATGTGGTCAGGACATGCCGGATTTTGTTCCATATGTGGAGGAAATGCTGGGTATCACCATTGATCCCAATGATATGCTGCCTGAAGTGGAGGCTAAAACTGTTCGCACCCCTAATGTGAATGAGACATTTGTTGAACAAGTGAAATCTTCATTTGAAGAGGATCGCTATTCTTTTGCGAATGAAGACCGGTTGATTCACAGCCATGGACAGACCACTTCTGAAGAAGTATATAAGATCTTGTATGCGGAAATTGACCGCAATGTCGATATGGTTTTTTATATTGAGTCTGAGGAAGAAGCTGTTATGCTTATTAACCTTGCCCAAGAATGGAATGTGTGCCTCATTCCATTTGGTGGCGGAACCAGTGTAAGCAGCGCTTTGAAAATTCCTGAATCCGAAACAAGGATGGTTGTTGCAATCGATACTCGCCGAATGGACAAAATTGAATGGATAAATGAAGAGGACCGCAGGGTCTGTGTGCAAGCCGGGATCACCGGAAGCCGGTTGGAAGAATTACTGGCTGAAAAAGGTTTCACAGTTGGTCATGAGCCGGATAGTATTGAATTATCTACCTTGGGCGGCTGGATAGCCACGAATGCCAGCGGGATGAAAAAGAATCGCTACGGTAATATTGAAGACATTGTTGAAAATGTTTCCATGGTTTCACCCAATGGTAAAATCGAACAGGTGGATGCAATCACCAGGGCATCAATCGGTATAACACCCCAAAATATTTTATTCGGATCCGAGGGTAACTTGGGCTTGATTACAAAAGCGACATTAAAAATTCATAAAATACCGGAAGTGAAAAAGTATAATTCTGCTGTATTTCCTGATTGGTTGACAGGTGTCAAATTCCTTTATGAACTTTCGAAAACTAGTTTTATACCAGCCAGTGTTAGGCTGGTAGACAATGTCCAGTTTCGCTTTGGCCAAGCATTGAAACCAAAAACCGAAGGATCGAAAAAGATTATTGATGATCTGAAAAAATTTATGGTATTAAATGTTAAAGGATTCGACCCGAATCAGATGTGCGCGTCTACGTTTGTGATGGAAGGTTCTAAGCAAGAAGTAGAATATCAGGAAAAGAACATAAATAAACTTGCTAAAGCTCATGGTGGGCTTATTGGCGGTTCGGAAAATGGAAAAAGAGGTTACATGTTAACCTTTGCAATTGCTTATGTACGTGATTTTTTGACAGATTTCCATATTATCGGTGAAACAATGGAAACGTCTGTTCCCTGGAGTAAGATTAACCAAACATGCCAAGCTGCAGAAAAAAAGCTGGTTGAACTACACACAAAACACAAATTCCCTGGAATTCCATATATGTCCTACCGCATTCCTCAAATATATCATACCGGTGTTTGTATCTATTTTATGCTAGGGATGAGTGTAAAGGGTGTTCCTCAAGCTGAAGATGTATTTGGTTCTATTGAACATGAACTGCGAAAAGTAATCATGGAAAATGGCGGTTCAATTTCTCACCATCATGGTGTTGGAAAATTGCGCAAGGATTTTATGGCCGACACCTTATCGCAATCTAGTATTGACCTGATTAAGAATATCAAAACAGTTCATGATCCAAAAAATATTTTCGGGATACGTAATAACGTATTCTCGGATTAGATTTCCTTTCTGAATTGAACCTATTTAAAAAAACATTTATCGTTACCGGCGCTTCATCAGGGATTGGTGCATCACTTTCAAAAAAACTGGCTCAAAATGGAGCAAATGTTGTTTGTGCTGCCCGCCGTATAGACAAGCTTGAACAAATTGTATCAGATATTAAATCCCAAGGTAGTACAGCACTGGCGATTCAAGCTGATATTACAAACTTGCAGCATTGTCAATCTTTAGTTGAAAAAACAATTTTGGAATATGGGCAGCTGGATGCTCTAGTTTTGAATGCTGGTATAAGCATGTGGACCTCTTTTGAAAAATTGGATGATGTGAGTTTTTTCCGTGAATTGATGGAAACGAACTACATGGGTGCCGTGCATTGCTGCCATGCAGCTTTGCCGCATTTAAAGTTAAGTAGCGGATTGATTGTCAGTTGTTCTACAGCACAAGCACTCATGGGATTTCCAAATCATTCCGGGTATGCAGCATCAAAACATGCTCTACATGGATTTCTGGAGTCATTGGATATTGAAATGCGTGGTAAGATCAACTTTCTTGAAGTGATCATGGGCTGGATTCGGGATACAGAATTAAGGTCAAATGCATTCGGTAATAATGGACATAAGTTGGGAACATCTAAACTGAAACACTCCAGCCAATCTATAAACTTGGAAGAATGTATCGATGGGATCATAGCAGGAATTGAAGCAAACAAAAAAGCAATTTATATCCCACGAAAACTGCGGTGGGTACCCTTTTTAAACGTATTTTTTAAAGGTTTTTTAAGACGGAAAGTAAATAAAGCTGTGGATGATCAATCGGATTAAGCTGCTTAAAACCACTGTTTTGTAACCAGATCTGTTAAATTGTATGTTATAATTTATTTAGATGAAAGGATTTCACGATAATTGATATAAAAAATAAAACTGTTTTATTGACCGGAGCTTCAAGAGGAATTGGCCCCTACATTGCAAAAACACTCGCTAATGAAAAAGCTGTGATCATTGGTGTTGCTCGTTCAGAAGATGGCCTTAATACTACAAAAAATGAAGTGGAGAAGGAGGGTGGAATTTTTCACTCTATACCTTTCGATCTAAAAAATGTCGATAATTTTTCTGAACTTCATGAGCAGGCTATTATAATAAATGGCGAGATTGATATTCTTGTGAATAATGCCGGGATTGAACGATACAGTAAATACCAAAATTATTCTGCTGCTGAAGTCAGCGACGTGCTTACAGTTAATCTTCATGCACCCATGGAACTGGCCCGATTATTATTGCCTGCTATGATTGAAAGAGGTGGGCATATTGTTTCCATTTCCTCACTTGCTGGAAAAAAAGGAGTTGCGTATGATACACCTTATTCAGCAAGCAAAGCCGGATTGATTATGTGGACGGATGGTATGCGCCAAGAATTGCAGGAAACGAATGTTGAAATTTCCGTGATTTGCCCTGGATATATTGCAGATACAGGAATGTTTTATGATGCTCATGTGGATCCACCAGCAATGTTAGGTACATCGAAACCGCAAAAAGTAGCAGACGCTGTTGTTAAAGCTATCAAGAATAACAGTGCCGAGATCATTGTGAACAAAGGTCCAATGAAACCTTTACTATCCATTAATCAAATTTCGCCAAAGTTTGGTGATGCAATTGTGCGCATGTTCGGTGTATTGGCAGTCAGTAAAAAACGTATTAAATGATAAGTATAATTAAAGGAATAGGAATTTTATTTGGATCTTTAATTTTATATTTATGTTTCTGGCCAGTTGAAATAGATCCTGTTGTTTGGGATCCACCAATTGATGAGGGGTTAATCGGAGTATATGAGCCGAATACAGATTTATCTGCT
Organism: uncultured bacterium; assembly: GCA_964582455.1. Classification (GTDB taxonomy): domain Bacteria; phylum Fidelibacterota; class Marinisomatia; order Marinisomatales; family TCS55; genus UBA2126. The sequence goes on from CAZORD010000006.1 coordinate 16,043, forward strand.
GCAGAAATCTTTGGAATTGGTGATGGAATAGGTCCGGAAGATATTGATGTAGATAGCGAAGGACGAATTTATGCACCATATGAAGATGGCCGCATTCTGCGTTATGACAGCAATGGGCAAAATCCTGAATTATTTGTAAACACTGGCGGCCGGCCACTGGGATTGGAATTTGATGCTGCTGGTAACTTGATCATTTGTGATGCGCATAATGGATTATTATCTGCAAACCCTGATGGTGAATTAAAAACTTTATTGACTGCAGTGGATGGTGTGCCATTGAATTTTACTGACGATGTAGATATAGCCGAAGATGGTTCGATCTACTTCAGTGATGCCTCTACACGCTGGAAAATCGAACAATATCGCGATGATATTGTAGAACACCGTCCATATGGCCGATTGATCTTATACAATCCAAGAACAAGTGAATCAAAAGTTCTATTAGACGGGTTGTATTTTGCAAATGGAGTAGCTCTTAGCCCCGATCAATCATTTGTACTGGTAAATGAAACTGCGGCTTACCAGATTCAAAAATTTTGGATCGCTGGCGAAAAAAAGGGACAGGTTGAGGTTTTATTGAATAACCTTCCGGGAATTCCAGATGGTATATCGTCCAATGGAAATGGGATTTATTGGGTAGCATTTCCTTCTTTAAGAAAAACCATCATTGATAAATTAGCCGGCAAACCATTTATTAGAAAAATGATAATGAGACTTCCTGAAAAACTCCAACCGGCTCCTGATCGCTATGGTTTTATTATTGGAATTGATGGTGAAGGAAATGTGATTCACAACTTGCAAGACCCTGATCCCGGATCATTTTCGCCAATTACAAGTGTAGAAGAACACGAGGGCTATTTATATTTGGGAAGTTTGACTTATGAAGGTTTTGCCAGGGTAAAAGCACCTGATTAAAAAGGCAGCTTTTTCAATATTGGTTCTATTTTAGCGATTAATGGTTCTAATTTTTCATTGATTTTATTATTAACAATTCGCCAGGGGTTAAACCAATACATAGAATGAGGGAAATTATCTTCCCTTATAAGCGGTCGGAAATAATGGGTACGTTTATCATAAATATAATCATACACCATCCAGCCTATGGTCGAAACAGGAAAAATGATTGTTACCGATTGATACTGCTGCCCGGCAGAAGAAAGGCCGGGAATGAAGTTCATGACACTGGCTCCCATTGCTCCACCCATGGTTTTTACTTTTTGGAAAAATGATGCGTCTTTTGGCAAATTTTCACTGCGATCTCCATAATAAGAAAAAGACTGCAATGTTAATCCCGTCAATACTAAACATATACCAGTGATACAGCCACGACGTACAGAATGCTCCATGTAGGAAGCGTCAATGCGGATTAAATGGACATCGAATAAACTCAATTTATACCCCAATTCACTTTCTTTTGTCACGAGGTACACATAAGGTTTATCCATCCTGCGGTCAATTTCGATGGCTGTGTAATTGAGAGTATCACCCTCAACAGTAATTAGAAATCCACTTCTTTCTTCAATAAGGTTCAGTCGATCTTTATAATTGGGGCTTATATAATAGAGTTTACCCAATGAATTATAGATGTAATACACATCATCCAATAATATGGATTGCTGCTGACTGGTATCTTCGGGAGCAATAAAGACTGATTCAGTATTCATGGAATCGATCAGTCCAACAATCGATGTCCCATCCAGGTTCATAACAATATGTTTTACATTATTTTGACAAAAACACAATGTTATAAAAACTGTACATAATAAGAAATTGCGGATCATTCTGCTGCAAATATCCACACATCTCGCTTTATATTCTTGTCCGGTATGCGCTGCAGATATCATTTAATAACCATCCTGATATTAACATCATTTATCATTGCCCAGCCAAAAATAAGTGGACGGCTGGGTATGGGTTATTCATCCCCGAATTATAAAACGTTTGCTCAAAGCCCTTTTCCTTCATTGGGCACCCTGGAAAGTTTGATGTTTAATTTTTCATTTACATATCAATTTTATTCCAATGCACGTGTGGGTTATAGCCAATGGATTTCTTTTAAGAGTGATAAATATAGCGGTGAAGATTTCAGCCGTTCATTTAAATACAGAGCCTTGATTTTAGAAACTTATTTTTTTCCCATGAAAAAGTTGGAATTGAATTTTACGTTGGGACCGATGATAAATTCAGGCAGCATATCGCTGGCAACTAAACAGACGATTGAAGCCTGGGATGAATTGTTGGGAGAGTTCAACAATTCCGGGGTTGAGGTATCTGCCTCCGATCAAATGACAACCACATTTATCGGTATCACCAGTGCTATTGGAGCCAGGTATTATGTTAAACCCTATATTGCCGTAGAATTAAAGATCGGCTTCATGGAAAATTATTATTCTGAAGATAATTGGAAATTCCAGGATCAAGATATCAAAGGCCCCAAAATTGACATAGAAGATTTGCCGGTAATAACATTTGGATTGGTGTACGGCTGGTGATGCGTTTAGTAATTATTTTATTTTTATTTACGTTTCTTTTGGGCCAGGATGCTGAAAAAACTGAAAATGCATGTAAATCAGATTTGATCAAAAAAGCCAAAAAAGAAGGAATGCGGTCTATCAAGCCGACCGAATTACCCCAATATTTAATTGATCTTTGGTTATGTAGAAAGGAAACAGTCGGGAAAAAAACGATGCAGCGGATCAACCAAAGGACTTATGAAGTGGATCAAGAAAACTCTGCAAAATTTATAGGATTTACTTCTTCTTGTGCATACTGTGCAGCAACATCTGTTTTGATCTTTTATTTTGTTAAATTATCCAGTGATTGATTTTATAAATAAGGAAAAATGATGAATAAAAATATATTAACAATTGTTATTATAATACTAATTGGCGCATTGATAGTCCAGCGTATGGATGATCCTCAAGTCCACAGGCCGGCAGCAAATCCATTGGTTGTGGATTTTAACGAAGTGCATGATTTTGCGAAGCTGCGCCCAGGGCATATTAATAGAGCAACCCAATACGCCCTCGAATCAGCAGATGCAATTTTGGATGACATACTTGCCATATCAGATAAAGACCGAACATTTGACAATACGATGGTGATGGTAGATGATATTTATGCAGCCATTGAAGCAGTATGGAGTCCCGGATACCTAATGGGATCCACCCATACAAATAAGCATATTCGAGAAGAAGGGCTTGCATCAAGTCAAACCATCCAAAAATACATAACGGACCTTTCATTAAACGAAGATCTTTATAACGCAGTTGTATCATTTTCAAAATCCAAAGAAGCACAACAATTAACAAGATATAAAAAGAAATTCCTTGATGATACACTGCTTGACTATAAACGCAGCGGTTTTGGTTTGCCAAAAGAAAAACGGGACGCAGTTAAACAGATTTTCAATGAATTATCTGATTTAGGTTTGGCTTTCAGTAAGAATATTGCTGAATTCCAGGATACCCTTTTTGTATCTGAAACAGATATAAACGGTTTGCCAGAAAATTATAAAAAGGAAAGATTACAAAAAGACGGTAATTATGCCATCGATATGTCCTATCCGTCTTACGTACCTTTTATGGATTATGCTGTTTCGAATGATGCTCGGAAGAATTTGAAATTCAAATTCAATAATCGTGCTGTTGATGCCAACCTGGATGTTTTGAATGATATTATTCGTAAGCGCCGAGAATTAGTTGAAGTACTTGGTTATAGTACATATGCGGAATACCGCACGGAAGACCGTATGGCAAAAAATCCACAAAATGTATGGGATTTTGAATTAGACCTTAAAAGCAAGCTTCGTTCAAAAGGAGAACAAGACATTGCAGAAATGCTGAAAATTAAATCCAGCAGAACGGGAACTGATGCCGCAACGATTGATGTGTGGGAAGCCGGTTTTTATGAGCAGTTACTTTTGAAGGAAAAATTCAGCTTGGATGCAGAAGAAGTTCGTCAGTATTTCGAGTTCAATAATGTAACAGAAGGACTCTTTACAGTTTATCAACACTTGTTTAATGTTAGATTCAAAAAAGTGGAAGATCCATCTGTTTGGCATGAAGATGTATTAATGTTTGAAGTATACGATGATTCTTCAAGAGCAATGATCGGGCGCTTTTACCTGGACATGTTTCCCCGGGCAAATAAATACGGCCACGCTGCGGCATTTTCTGTTACCATGGGCAAAATGACAGCAGAAGGGTATCAAAAACCAACCACTACACTGGTATGTAATTTTCCTAAACCAACAGAATTTCAGCCGTCTTTGCTCACCCATGACAATGTGGAAACGTATTTTCATGAATTCGGCCACTTGGTCCATGGTGTATTGACGCAAGCGCCGCTGATGAGTTATGCCGGAACATCCGTAGCTCGGGATTTTGTGGAAGCGCCATCGCAAATGCTGGAAAATTGGGTCTGGCAGAAAGAATCACTTTCTCTTTTTGCAAAGCATTATGAAACTGGAGCAGTCATCCCTGATGAACTATTAGATAAAATGATCGCCGCGAAAAATGTCAATTCCGGTACAAAGGCATTACAGCAGGTCTATTATGGTATCCTGGACTTCACCCTCCATGATGGTTATAACCCTGATGGCGATGCGACCACTACCGATATTGTTGCGAAATTGCAGAATGAGATTACGTTTTATCCTTACCAGGAAGGCACACATATGGAAGCGGCTTTTGGACATTTGAATGGCTACGGCGCGGCCTATTACGGTTATAAATGGTCCGAAGTCTATGCCCAGGATATGTTTTCCATTTTTGAGGAAAAAGGCATAATGAATGCGGAGCAGGGGATGCGCTACCGTAAGATCATTTTAGAGAAAGGGGGAACGGAAGAACCACTCAATCTTGTGCGGGAATTCCTGGGCCGGGAATCGAATTCGGACGCTTTCTTAAGAAGCATGGGGCTTGAATGATTAAAGCGTTGATACCTGTTTTAATCCTTGTTTTCACTTTACAAGCCAAGGAAAATTTCGTAGACCAGGATATTTGGGAGCGATACACAGAACTATGTACTCGGACTGAATGGATGATCAGATCAGATCATGAATATTATATGATGGATGTATATAAGTCTTATGGTTTGCAGTCTGTTCGCGATGCGAATGATAAGTTGTATGCAGTTTTAATACACCCACCTGTTTTGGAAAAAAATCTATTGAGTACTGGAGTAGATGTATTAACAGCGTTGAATAAAAATCAAATACAGAAAATACTTATTTTACCTGAGCAGCAGGAAAAGAGCAGGGTAACTTATTTTTCATTCTCATCGGCCAACTAATCGGGAGTGATATCGAGCTGTTCGAAAATAATATTGGCAACTTCACTTGCAATCTCATCGCCATTCAAACCATTCTTTTCCAGCTCTTGCCAATTAGTTTCCAATACTTCCAGATCGCCTTCGTCAGCAAATATTTCATCTAAAATAACTGATGGAACTTCAAAGTCGCGGAGGCGCTGATACATGTTTAATTTTATCAAATCCATAGTGTAAACTACGGCAAAGAATTTTCATCCTAAAGGAGCTTTCATGGACAAACATATCAAATACCTATACATCATTTTAATAGCTGGTTTTTTGTCTCTTTCAGTACAATTATGGTTACAAAACCAAGCCATCCAGGCCTTAGAGATAAAAGTGGAAGCAATTCGAGAATTATTGTTCCGCTTTGTGTAAAAAAGCTCATTAAATTTGCGGGCTTTTTTTCAAGATAATTAAGGATTATGGCGTCGTACCCAAGTGGTCTAAGGGAGCAGTTTGCAAAACTGTCATTCATCGGTTCGAATCCGATCGACGCCTCTTTTAACCGTATATGATTTAAGCCCGGGTGGTGGAATTGGTAGACACTACAGACTTAAAATCTGTTGGCTGAATTGCCGTGCCGGTTCGAGTCCGGCCCCGGGTACTCTATTAGAATTAAGATTTTGGATTTTCTTACATCTTAATCTTTGTTTAATAAATTTATTTATTAACTTATCTTAACCAAAAGGATTAAAATGCTTAAACGAATAATTCCCATCATAATTGTATCAATGACAATGGCAGCAGAATACCCATTGCCGGATGAAGCAGCAGTTTCTGAACATTTCATGCGCCTGAAAAATTTGCGAGCAGAACAGGAAAACAATCGTGTTTGTGCTTCATATGAAAATCCCAATGAACTGCCAACAGCTCCTTTAGATGCATACAATTCTCCATTAAATAGAACAACACTACCAGATACTGTAAGTATTCCCATTAATTATCACTTGATCTACGTAGGGGGAGATAGTGTTTATATGAACCTCCAGGTTGACAATCAACCTTATGAGCATTGCATGTGGGATATTTGGAGCTACGACAATAATACATTTTTACTCTATCCCGGTTTTGGTTGGGATTACCCGGGCCATTCTTATTCCCTGGGCGGTGTGCTCACACCGGGGAATTATGCATTATTCATTTATGATGATTTTGGTACAGGCGGTGTAAGTGGCACTGTAACAACAAGTGATGGCACAGTATTAGCGACATTAACAGGTGGATCATATAGTTATTATACCTTTTTACAGTTTACTGCACCGGAAGGCTCTTTTATGAATGGATTGTTGACTGGTGCTCAAATTGAAGGGCAGACAACTGCTTTAAACACAGCTTTTAATGACAATGGTTATTCGTTTTATACAGCAAATATTGACAGCGCCAACAATTCCGGGTGGTATTACGCCACAGCAAGTTATCATTATGATACAGGGCAATGGAACAATGATGATCAATATTTAGCTATGGCCAGCGCTTTGGGAGTGGATATATCCACGAGTGTAAACTTCTATTTTACAGGTGAAGATTATATGCAGGGTATGGGTGTTTATCCATGGTCATTTGGTGAAGATGATCCCAGGAATGGTTTATTTTGTTCCAACTATACGATCCCGGGAGGCGATTTCCCTTATCATTTAGGTATCACTGGAGTTCATGAAGTGGGCCATTATTTTGGTTTATACCATACATTTGAAAATGGTTGTTCTGCTCCGGGAGATGAAGTAGATGATACACCATACCAGATTGATGCTAATTATGGCTGTCCTTCCGCGCCGCAATCCTGCGGCAGTTATGATGACGTAGGTAATTACATGGATTATATGGATGACGATTGCTTGGAGCATTTTACGAGCGGCCAAGTAGACCGCATTGATTGGGCATTGAATACATATCGCCCGCTGCTTATTGGTGGCGGGACCAATGAACCGCCCGATGATTTTGCATTAATTACACCCAGTGATGATTCAGAGATCAGTATTACGTCTGATAATGTAGCTGATAATACCATCTTTTTCTGGTCTGCTTCGCAAGATAGTGACGGAGATAGCCTGGAGTATATCCTGGAGATCAACAGCGATGTCATGGGCAATTATACATTTTCATCCACTTCTAATCTTTACAATATTATAAATACGTGGTTCATAGAAAAATTGGGCTTGGCCTCTGCATCTGAAGCGGATGTTGTATGGAATGTGGTTGTGACCGATGGAGCCGATTCGGTTGTTGCTATGAATGGTCCTTATGTTTTTAACGTAGAAGCTTACGCTATTTTAGCCAATGAACATGATATTGATTTACCGAATTCATTTGTGCTCTATCCTGCATTTCCGAATCCGTTTAATCCTATCACAACCATACGGTTTTCCGTAGAAGCGAAGCAAACCTCGCACTTACAGATTTACGATATATCAGGACAGATGGTAGCAACCTTGGTGCATGATGCACTAGAGCCAGGATTATATGATGTGCAATGGAATGCTGATCAACATGCCAACGGTGTATATTTTGCAGAATTAGTTTTGGGAAATAATAGACATATCCAGAAATTGATCCTGTTGAAATAAGGGCGGATACGTAGGTTCGAGTTTATTCATTCTGATCCCGGCATCCCCTAAAACCCTTGGTCTCCATCGAGAAATCGATGGTTTTTGTATTTAAATAAAAATAACAGCGTTTGAAGGTATTGATAAAAAATTATTGGATATTATTTAATAAAGATTTGAACTCTAAAAAATTTGAATAAAAATGTCCACGGGGGTAGGGACGGAAATAAAAGGCGGACACACATTGTTGGGTTATTTTTTGTGATTTTCTGTATGAAACTATAAAGGAGTATACACACTTTGATCTAAAAACAAGTAATCAGATTGTCTGGGATGGTTTGGATAATTATGGTAATGAAGTATCTTCAGGTGCCTTGAATCCAAACCAGAAAGTTGGTGTTTGCAAAATGAAGTTTTTTCATAAAACAATTCTAGTTTTTTTAATGGCACTATTTATTTCTTGCGATGGTGATAAAAATGATGATGAACTATCACCCTTTGCCCAAGAAAATATTAAATGGTCTTCACTAGCTGATACTCCCTGGCCCATCTATAATCACGATGTGCAGAACACGAACAGAAGTGCAAACAACGGTAAGGCAGTATATTTTGATTCAGGTACTCTAGATTATAATGGTAATTATTATAGTGTCGGTTTGACGACCGAAGATGAACATGAACTCCTGTCTATAAGTTATGATGGTACTCTTAACTGGATCGTTCCTTTATTACACTACCAGGGCACCAGTTTGTTAAGTGATATAAATAATAATGTTTATATATCTGGCCATTCAGGTTTTTACTTATGGCATTTCAGCAGTTTTAGTCAGGAAGGTGAATTGAACTGGTCTGTTGAAATTCCTTATCAATTTTATGAGACCCCCGTAATGCTTTCAGATGGTAGAATTGCTCTCCCCGCCATAAGAGCAAGGCCTACTAATCTGGTAATTGTTGAATAAATTTTGAATCTATAGCAACTTATTTATTACCAAGTATAAGGACCTTCGGAACTGCTCGTAATTATTGGCCAAAGATGAATCTGGCTTTAGGCGTAAAAAACACTTCATATAACTTGTTTTAGTTTTTATTTGTAACAATAAAAAGGGCGACTGCTTCGTCCGCCTTTCGTGGGAAGGTATGGGACTCCGCGAGGTCGCCCTCGATGTTATACTAACATATTCAGTATATTCTCCTCTGTGAAACAGCGCACAAATATATTAATACTTCTTATCTTTATTTTTGGATGTAGTGAATCCAAAAAAGAAGAAGAACCAGTCACAATCTATGAACTCGATTGGACGATTTCAGAACCGGCAGCGGATGTTGATATTTTTGGGGGCTACTTTTCTAAATATGTAAATATTTTTGGTATTCACATATTTGCTACTGCATCCACTGCAGACATTAAAATCAACCATGCTGCACATGTGCTGGCCCAATACACGGATAATGATGAAGACGGAACGCCGGATAATAAAGACGTTTTAGATTCATTATTAAAATATCATCCATCCCTGGTGATGTTTGCCACAGAATACCAGGCCGAGCAGTTTTTTGATGATCCCCCGGAAACAGCGATGGAGATGTTTGACAACGGCCAACTCATTGCCCAGGATTTGTATGGTGAAGAAACAATCCTTCCCGGTACGAGCAATCGCTTTGACGCCAGCCTTGAGGAAATATGGCATTTGATTACCAATGGTTATATGATGGTATATCCGGATGTTTTTGGTGATTGGAGTGGCTCATTGATTGCAAATAATATGGATTTGGCCCGAGGCGGACATTTCACATCAATTCCAAATAATTACCCTGAAGAAGCATGGTACCATTACGATGACGGGACCTGTGATTACGGCTGTATGATTGTTGAATATTTTTATTGGGCGTTGACAACATTGCTTGGCGCCCAGTCCGATCTTGATCGCTGTGATGATATTTCTGTAGAATGGGAATTGTGTACACCAGCACAACTTGAAACAGGAGATCCGGGAATGTATACCTTGCTTACAGATCCGCAATACAAATTGCCAACAGTCCTTCCGGACGGTTCCTACGGAGATTGATTTGAACAATCCTGCTTTTACCATTGCCATTGCCCTGGCTGTGGGAATGATCGCTCAATCCGCTGCCCGGCATATCAAAATTCCTGGTATAGTTTTGTTGTTGGCCTTTGGTGTATTGCTGGGGCCTGACGGAATCAATATTATACGTCCTGATTTGTTGGGCGATGCTCTGCCAATACTGGTGGGTTTTGCTGTTGCGGTAATATTATTTGAAGGGGGGATGAACTTGCGCATTGCCCGGCTGCGCAGAGAAGGCCGAACCATTCGACAACTCATTTCCATTGGTGCATTGGTAACAGCAATTGGCGGAACATTGTCAGCTAAAATGCTCCTGCACTGGGAGTGGAATACTGCGATCTTATTCGGAATATTGGTAATCGTAACGGGCCCAACGGTCATTACACCACTACTGCGGCGCATCAAACTCCGTCAATCAGTAGCCACTGTTTTGGAAGCAGAAGGGATTTTATTGGATGCTATTGGCGCTATCGTTGCCGTAGTAGCATTGGAAGTGGTGGTTAGTCCATCAGGATTTACATTTTTAGCCAGCCCATTTATTATATTGAGCCGTCTTTTTGTCGGCAGTTTGATTGGAATAATAGGTGGATTCATTATGTCTTGGATGTTGAGCATTCGCAAGCTGGTTCCGGAGGGTTTGGAAAATGTATTTACACTTTCTCTGGTATTCGCATTGTTTCAGATTTCAAATGTTTTAAGTCATGAAAGCGGAATTGTAGCAGTGACCATTGCCGGTATGGTCGTTGGTAATCGGAAAACGATCATTCGGCGGGAATTGATGGAATTCAAGGAACAGATGACGGTAATGCTCATCGGTATGCTGTTTATTCTGTTGGCGGCTGATGTCCGTATGAGTGCAGTGCAATCTTTGGGTTGGGGAGGTATCTATACAGTAATAATTATGATGTTTGTCATTCGTCCGTTAAATATATTTGCCGGAACTTTCAATTCAAATCTTACCTCCAAACAGAAAATACTGTTGGCCTGGATCGCTCCCCGTGGGATTGTTGCGGCAGCAGTGGCTTCTTATTTTGCAATTGAACTGGAAAAACACGGTATAGACGGTTCACAATTACGAGCCATGGTCTTTTTGTTAATTGCTGTAACAGTATTATCAGCGGGACTAACCGGCGGATTCGTAGCCAAACTATTGGGTTTAAAACGCCAAAGCGAACACGGCTGGGTGATCCTGGGTGCCAATGCAGTCGGCCGGAAATTGGCTAAATCATTGCAGGATGGAGGTGAGGATGTAGTGTTGATTGATGCCAATCCCAGCTTATGCAGGCTGGCTGAAAAAGATGAGCTTAAAGTCATATACGGAAATGGTTTAGAAGAACATATATTATTGCGGGCTGAAATTGACATTCGCAAAGGTGTAATAGGTCTATCGGAAAATGAAGAAGTGAATATGCTTTTTGCTCAACGGGCCAAGGAAGAAGGAAAAGTACCGGAAACATTTATCGGTATCAAACGGGATGATGAAGGAGTGACTGCTGATATGGTGGCTGAAGTCGGCGGTAATATTCCCTTTAGCCGCGCCCGTGATTTGGAAAAATGGTCAGTCTGGATTCGCCGTGATCAAGTGGAAACAATTTCATTAACTTGCCGGGAAGATGATGTAATAACAGCCAATAATGCGTTTGGCAAGGAAACAGAAGGTGTCTTAATTCCATTAACGTCAACCCGCAATACCAAAACCATACCCTTGGGTCATTTAACAGAATTAAAAAAAGATGATCAAATCACATGCCTGGTTCATATTGAAAAATTAGATCAGTTTAATGCTTGGCTGGCAAGCAGTGATTTTACCAAGTAGTTAAGATGATCAAAAAATTATTACCACTATGCATTGTTGTCACCTGTGCACCATATTATATATCTGATTATCATATACCGGATGAAGTTAAAATTGTATCAGCGGATTATCCCTTATACGATGGTAAACATATACGTTTTAGCGGAAACGACACCAATTACAAGCCCTCATCCATCAGCGGCAGGCGGCAGTATATGTGGGAAGAATTAGCAGAAAAGAATGGCATAGTCATTGGTGAATTTGAACTGCCAGACGACCGTTACTATATTATCGAAATGGACGACTTGAAATTAATTAAAATACCCAGTGTCATTTTTTTAAATGTGCTTATTTTTCCTGAAGAAAATGAATATAATTTTTAAACAGTATTGGCTATTGTTATTATCTTAAGGTGCATATGTTAAAAGCCGTTTGTCTGCAATTATTTGCTATAATATATTCCCAGCCATAATTTCTTCCGATAGATGACGTATTATATTAGAAATTTCACCATTTCCAAAATTCTGCTTTTTTGTTTTGCAGCGCAAGTAACTTTTGCCGGGACCACCGGTAAGCTGGTTGGCCGAGTTACAAGCAAAGTAACTGGCGAACCTCTCATTGGCGCCAATGTTATTATGGAAGGAACTGGTATAGGTACGGCAACCGACCTCGAAGGATATTATTTAATCCTGCAAATCTCTCCCAGGGAATACGATATTCGCTATACTATGATTGGTTATCAGGATGTCATTATGCGTGACGTTCGCATCCGTGTTGACTTGACAACGACCATCGATGTTAAATTAGACGAGGGTGTTATCGGTATGGAAGCGGTAGACGTAACCGCCGAGCGGCCCATGGTTCAGGTTGACGTTACCTATTCCCAGGCCAATATCAGTAGTGATGAATTCGAAATGCTGCCTGTTGAGGAATTTGAAGATATTATTGCTCTGCAGGCCGGTGTGGTACAATCGGGTGGTGAAATGCATGTTCGCGGCGGCCGCGGCGGCGAGATCGCTTATATGATTGATGGTATCACTGTTACTGATCCGTTCAATGCTGGAATGGCTGTTGAGATAGAAAATAATGCCATCCAGGAATTACAATTCATCAGCGGTACGTTTAATGCGGAATATGGTAAAGCCATGTCCGGTATTATCAACATTATTACCAAGGATGGTGATTTTAACAGATATAATGGCAATGTTTCTGTAAATGGAGGCAGTTATTTTACAGATGGCTATTTGATGGAGGAAGTGGATCTTTTAAATGACAATGGTGTCCTTACAAAGGATTCAACAATGAATTTATTCCCTCATTTGGACACATTCGAACCAACAACAATAAAAGATATACAGGGAAGTATTAGCGGTCCAATTTTACCAGGAAAACTATCTATTTTTGCTTCAGGAAGAATCAAAGAAAATAGCGGATATCTATTTGGTCAACGATTTTTTGTTCCAACGTCTCATGTTTGGAATCCCTTAATCAATAATTATGATCTCATGACAGATGCCGATGATACAACCGGTGGTTATTGGGATCAGGTTGGAGATGCTCCTCCAGATTCAGCTTTGGTAAGGTTGAACTGGTCTAAACAGGAAACTGGTCAGGTCAAATTGTCCTGGCGCATAACACCGCTGATAAAACTGGCATACAATTTTATGGGTAGTAAAACAACTTCTCAAGGATATTCAAAAGCTTATTTATGGAACCCGGATGGACGTTCGCACAGCTTTACTGAACAAATGAATCATAGTTTAAGGCTGGACTATAGTTTAAATGCCACCACATTTTTCAACGCAATGATTTCACAATCGAAAAAAAATTATAAAAGCCATTTAAGTGATGATCCCGATTTTCAACTGACCTACACAACGGAATTAGATACATTTACTTTTGGTGACACTACGATTTATTATGAATCAGAAGTATTGGATGCGGATCTATATAATGTGAACCCCGATGTTGGAAATTTGTCACCTGGTAACAATTATTTACTAGGTGGAGAGAGCATGGGCTTTTATGATCGAACATCAACAATCACAACGCTCAAGCTTGAAGGTACGAGTCAGCTCAATCGCTTTCATCTTATAAAAGCTGGTTTAGAAAGTCGATTTACAAATATGGAGCTACAAGATGTTACGATCATTTACAATGACTTTAGAAACCAACCGAATGTTCCCAACGTCAATGGTGTAAATCACAATACGTATGGACCTGCACCGTGGGATCAAAAATCTGATGGACGGAACCCTGTGGAATATGCTGCTTATTTGCAGGATAAGATTGAGTTTGATGACCTGGTAATGAATGTTGGCTTGCGCTGGGATTATTTTGATCCCGATTGGAAAACATTAAATGATGGTTCTGACCCTAATATTAATGATCCAGTAAAACCAATAAATATTTTCTTTGACATGGATGGTGACTATGAAATATCTGAAGAAGAAATGTATTATGGGTATATCAATAATACATTTAAAACAGTTGCTGATAGGTTAGAGAGCAATGCTTTTGGTGAGCCATGGTTTAAAAAAGTGAAAGCTAAACAGCAATTGAGTCCACGTTTCGCATTGGCATTCCCAATCACCGACACCGGATTCTTACATGTTTCTTACGGACATTTTTTCCAGATGCCTACATACAGTTATATATATACAAATCCGGAGTTCGAGGTGATACCAGGAAGCGGAACATCTGCAACCATGGGTAATGCGGATATTAAGCCCGAACGGACGACTCAATATGAGATAGGTTTCTCTCAACAGATCGGTAATGATATCGGCATCGAAGTAACAGGCTACTATAAAGATATTCGAAATCTGAATTCCACAAGAATAGTCAATTCATTCGTGGGTGGTGATTTCTATGGACTTTACATTAATAGAGATCATGCAAACTCTAAAGGAATAACATTAGCCATTTCAAAAAGACCTACCGGCAAAATATCAGGAAATATTGATTATACATTCTCTATAGCAGAAGGGGTTGCCTCGGATCCTGCAGCGGCATTTCTGGATGAACAGTCAAATCTTGAGCCGGAAAAAATGCTTGTACCACTGGATTGGGATCAACGTCATACTCTGAATACCACATTAACATACCATCCAGTAAAGAATTCGGGTATCAGTCTGATCTACAATTATGGAAGTGGACTCCCATACACATCTCAATTTGCAGGAGTACGCACTTCATTTGAAAACAATGCCCGTAAACCAAATACGATGAATGTGGATATGCGTAGTTATTTTAATTTTAATATAAGCGGTATTCGATTCTCTCTGCATTTGAATATTTATAATTTGTTTGATATTCGTAATGAATTATCGGTATTTAGCGATACAGGCCGTTCAACGTATACTTTAGTTCCAACATATACTCCGCAGCTCAGCGGTCGTCAACTTAATACGCTAGATCAATACCTCATGAGCCCAGCTTCATTTTCCAGCCCACGTCAGATCAAATTTGGAATGAGTGTAAGTTTATAGTATGAAAAAATTCTT
Organism: uncultured bacterium; assembly: GCA_964582455.1. Taxonomy (GTDB): domain Bacteria; phylum Fidelibacterota; class Marinisomatia; order Marinisomatales; family TCS55; genus UBA2126. The sequence continues at coordinate 31,287 of CAZORD010000006.1, forward strand.
GATCCTTGTTTTTATAACGAGCCTCGTTCTCGGACAGATTCCATCCAAGTACGGCAATAGTGTGATGGAACACAGAGCAAAAATGGATGCGCTCATGGACGTTACTGACCGCAAATATGCTGACCATAACGGCAACCGCGTTTTATGCAGAATTTATAATTATGGCATGATCGGTGACTTAAGCAACAATGTGTCTGGTGTATATCCCTTTGGAACAAGCCACTCTTATTTTTATGAGTTCACACCGGTTATTGCTGCCAGCGTTGTTGATGAAAATGGTTATCGCGTGCATATCGTTTCTGATGGACCAAAAGGATTAACGGATAACTCACCCGAAGGATATCAATGGGGCTTTGAGCCATTGACAGGCTATGCGAACCCGAACCAGGAAATATTAGCCTTAACTAGTAATGTAGATTCTTGGCCTGAATCATGGCCGGATAAAGATGATGATTGGAATGGTTTTTGGAACGGTCAATATGGAAAATATGTAAGAGCTGATCAGGAAACATTCTACGTTATGGACGATTACTACAACGACGAATTTGATTACTACCCTGATTCTACAGACGCTGGTCAATCTGAACGAAGAAGAGGACTTGGTGTTGAATTACAAGTACGCGGATATCAATGGAATCATCCAGCAGCTGAAGATATAATTATTTTTACTTACTGGATAAAAAATGTAGGTACATCAACTCTGGACAGCGTGATTTTTGGTATGTATGGTGATGCCGACGTAGGCGGTCCCAGCAGTTTTAGCGATGATGATGCCTGGTTTGATATTGATAATGATATTGTTTACCAGTGGGACCATGATGGTTGGAGTACTTCCTATGGTGGTTTTGATCCAGTTTACTTTGGCTGGAGCTTCCTTGAATCTCCGGGCAATCCAAATGACGGTATTGATAATGATGGTGATGGTATGATTGATGAAAGCCAGTTTGACGGTATTGATAATGATGGTGACTGGCTGGCAGAAAGAGATGATATTGGTGCAGATGGATTAGGCGAATATCATTATGAATATCCCGGTCCTGATGCAGATGGTACTGAAGGAAATGGAATTCCAGATTTAGGTGAACCCAATTTTGAGTACACAGATAATGATGAATCAGACCAGATAGGTTTGACCAGCTTTTATTCTGCTCCATATCCCAGTATTCAACCACATAACGATGAGGTCATGTGGAGCCAGTTGCAGCCCGGACAATTTGATGTTCCGTCGCAGAATATTGATCAAACGTATCTATACGGTTCTGCTTTTATCTCCTTGGATCCTGGTGAGCAAAAGAAATTTGCTGTTGCCATGGTCTTCGGTAATGATTTTGATGATATTTTACGCAATACAGTAACCATGCAGAATATATATGATAATGATTACAGTTTTGCTAAACCACCAATCAAGCCGACTATGAATGTGAGCTCGGGGGACAAAAAGGTAATTCTTTCATGGGATAGTAAATCTGAAAATTCTCTGGATCCGATCTATGGTAAAGACTTTGAAGGATACCGCATATATCGCAGTACAGACCCTGGATTTATTGATGCGTATGTTGTTACTGATACATACGGAAACATCACATTTAAAAAACCGCTGGCAGTATTTGACATTGTAGATAGTCTTAAAGGTCCTCATCCAATAGGATTTAACGGCGTTCAGTTCGACATGGGCACGGATTCAGGTTTAGAATATCTTTATGTGGATTCAAATCTCATCAATGGTCAAACATATTATTATGCAGTAACTGCATTTGATAAAGGTTACGATCTGGATTTTTATGATCTAGGTTTTAGTGAATCAGATAATCTATTGCCCATTGCTCCTTCTGAATGTTCTATCATTGTTGATCTGGATCGGAAGGGGCGTGTGATCAATTTGAGTGAAAATGCCGGTATTGCCTTGCCTGCAGCCCCAGCCGCAGGATATATACCGCCAAATACAAATGTGGATGGTAGCAGTATTGTCGTCCATGATTCAGGCACATCTACTGGTTCCATCGAGCTTGAAACGATCATTTTTGAGGACATCCCGGAAGACCGCACCTATTCTGTGGAATTTGAAGAAATAAGTGTTCAGCCAAATATCCAATACAACGTGCGCGATGAAACAGTAATAATGGAAAACATCATATTTCTCGGCGGGCTAGCCAGTTTAAGCCATATAAATATTGATTCGGCCTCTCTCGTGCTTACCAACTTGGAAAACACGGTTACATATTCTGACACTGTTGATTTTATCGCTGACTATGAGAGTGGAATACTTGCCATCGATTCTATGAGTACAATAGAGGAAGAGACACAATATGTTGTATCCTATAAACACTATCCTATCTATCAGAGTCAATATTTAAATGGTGAAAAAGACAATAAAATATTTGATGGTATGCAGATCAAAGTAAAAAACTCGCCCTTGAGTGTGAATACAGACAATTCTGGTTTTACGGTTGGCAACAGTAACTATGGCTGGGAGATCATTGATTCCCGTGTTCATCCAGCTGATTTTGAGATCACCTTTGAAGGAAATATAGGCGACTCAGTCAATTCAGATAATTATAATATTGCTGTACCATTTTTTATTAAGAATGTCACTGATGGTGATACCATGGGTTTCAGGGTGTTTAATATAGACGGTGATGGTGAATGGGATAGAGAAGAAGCAATATTGATCATGCCCTATGAAGGTATGATAACTCCGTATATGTTTGTCGTATTTGATCCGTATGAATCTGTTATTACGGTTTATAGTACGGGAGATACAACGATCATTGATACAGCGTTCAACGATATTGTGGATGTTGAAAAAGGCGATGTTTTCAAGATTGCCATTAATATACCTTTTACTAAAAATGATAAGTATCATTTCACCACTATTGCTTCAAGGATCAACAACGCACTTGCCAGAGATGCATTGAGAGATATTGCGGTAGTTCCTAATCCATATGTAGTCGCAGCTGCTTGGGAACCAAGGCTTACTGTTGAATCTGGTCGTGGAGAAAGAAAACTTGATTTTATTAATCTGCCTACAGAGTGCACTATCAAGATATTTACCTTAAATGGATATCTTGTCAATACAATAGATCATCAAAGTATTAATGAGAGCGGTACCTATTCCTGGAACATGCTTTCCAAGGATGGTCTGGAACTTGCATATGGATTGTACATCTACCATGTAAAGGCTGAAGGCATTGGCGAATTCACAGGGAAATTTGCATTGATTAAATGAAGATATTCCGTCAAAGCTTAAAGATATTGATGCTTTCCACATTATTGGTAGGGCAAAGCAATGTGGGTACGACTGCTGCAGCTTTTCTGGATATTGGTATAGGTGCTCGCTCTTTATCTATGGGTGGAGCGTTCACTGCTGTAGCCAATGATGTAACAGCGTTGTACTGGAATCCGGCAGGAATAACTCATATTTCGCGCCCCTCCACTCATTTTTACTATGCCCCTTGGTTCGCAGATATAGATTTCACTCATGGCGCTGCTGTAGTTCCCATGGGTCGCATGGGAACGATAGGAATAGCCATTACGTCTGTTACTATGGAAGAAATGAAAGTACGTACTTTGCAAGATCCAGAGGGAACCGGTGAATTGTTTGAGGTTAGCAATCTTGCATTGGCCACTACCTACGCCAAGAAACTCACTGACAGATTCTCTTTTGGACTGAATATTAAATTGGTCCAGGAAAAGATATGGCATATGAATGCCAATATTATCGCAGCTGATATTGGATGTTTATTTGTGACAAAGAACAAAGGTATTCGCATTGGTATGAGTATTTCTAATTTTGGCAGCAAAATGAAATTAGATGGGTACGATACTGAAAGAGATTTCGATGTTGATGAAACAATCTATGGTAATAATGATAAAATTGATTCTCATTTAGATACACAGAGCTGGCCGCTGCCGCTCATATTCCGTGCTGGGATCAGTAAGGATATTATAAATGATAAAATACATAAATTGACTTTGGCCGGTGATGCTATTCATCCAAATAATAATTATGAATATTTAAACCTGGGGTTGGAATATACCTTCAAGGGTATGGCCTCAATCAGAGCTGGGCAATCCAATGTCTTTTTAGAAGAAGGTGATACGTCTGAAGAAATAAAAAACCAATTCACTATTGGCGCGGGTCTGAATTATAAAATACCCCGGGGCCCACGTATCCAGATCGATTATGTGCTCCGCGATTTTGGAGTCCTCCAAAGCGTTGGCGGATATTCGCTCAATATTTCTTTTTAATCGTATTTAGTTATGCCAGAACTGCCTGAAGTAGAAACAGTTGTCAGGCATCTCAAACCTGACCTTATCGGTCAAAAAATAATATCTTTTCAATCCATTTGGCCCAAAGTCCTTGGTAATGTTAAGAATAATCACTTTCAAGAGTTTATAATAAGCCGGGAAATATGCGATGTTACACGTCGTGCTAAATTTATTGTTTTGCACCTTGAGAACGGAATTATTCCTATTCATTTGCGCATGACCGGAAGATTGTATCCCAATAACATTATACCGGAAGAAAAACACATTTCAGCAATATTCCAGTTGGCAGATAAAATGTTGATTTTCCAGGATACCCGCAAGTTTGGGCGCATCTATTGGTACGATCACTGGCAGGAGTTTGATAGTAAGCATGGTGTTGAACCTTTGGGAGATCACTTTACTCCAGCCTGGTTAAAACAATTACTGCATTCAAAGAAAAGACAAATGAAAGCATTGCTCCTGGATCAGCACTTTATTGCAGGATTAGGAAATATTTATGTCGATGAAGCGCTTTGGGCTGCACGGATCCATCCGTTAAATATTTCGAAAAATATATCTACTATTAAATCAAATAAATTATACATATCAATTAAAGTAATACTTGAACAAGCCATTTCTTACAACGGGACTACATTTATAAATTTTACATTTAAGGATGGCGTACCCGGTTCATACCGCAATAAATTACTAGTATTCGATAGGGAAGGACTCCCTTGTAAGAGATGTAAAACAACTATTGAAAAGATCAAGGCCTCCGGTCGGGGAACGTATTTCTGTCCGCGCTGTCAAAAAAGATGACAACTTTTTATTATAATTAATGTCATTAACCGCATATGTCAGCGACAACAAAAAAATTATACAGAACTAAACAGGGCGCGGTTTTAGGAGGTGTTTGTTCCGGAATTGGAGCATACTTCCTAATTGATCCCGTCATCGTCCGTGTCCTGTTTATATTTTTCTTATTTACAGGAATAGGCTTTTTGGCTTATTTGATCGCATTAATTATTGTTCCCTTAAATCCCAAGAATGTTGTTATAGATCCGGGTTATCCAATTTCAGAAAAAAGTCGTTTAGGTGCTATATTGTTTTGTTTAATTTTAGGCTGCCTGGGTGTGCATCGTTATTATGTAGGTAAAATTGGTACAGGATTATTAATGCTTTTTACACTTGGCGGGTTGGGAATTTGGACAGTGATTGATTTTATAATGATACTCATCGGTTCTTTTAGTGACAAAAATAGTCAAAAATTCATAAATTGGTAAATGTATGGCTGAAGTAAAAAAACTATATCGAAATATCTATACTGGTAAAATTGCAGGTGTCTGTGCTGGAATCGCTGATTATTTTTCCATCGACCCCGTCCTCATTCGGCTCTTATTTATTCTGATGATGTTTTGGGGCCTATTCGGGTACATCATTGCGTGGATAATCGTACCTGCAAAACCCTTCAATAATGAATAAAATTCGAAAAGATATCAAAGAAAATTTACCCCAGGTGGATAAAGTATTATCTGATGCGGGTGAAAATATTCTTATAGCATTGGATAAATTTCTCAAAGATGTTGTTGCCGGGGCCGGACGATTATTTGAAAGTCCTTTTAAAGACGAAGAAAAAAAGCCAAAGTCTTAACAGGACTTTTTATATTCACAGTAATTAATCATCGATTGCTGTGCGATTTACATTATTCATTTCCATGGTTCTGTTCACAATTTCGTGCATAGAACCGCCAAGAGATGCCGAGATCCTTTGGGATCAATACGGTATTCCCCATATTTATGCCCAAACCTCTGACGATCTTTTTTATGCTTACGGCTGGGCCCAGGCCCACGCTCATGGTGATCTATTATTAAGGTTGTACGGTCAGGCCAGAGGAAAAGGAGCCGAATATTGGGGTGAGAAGTTTTTAGATAGTGACAAGTGGATGTGGGCCAATGGTGTACCTGCCAGAGCAGAACAATGGGCTCTAGAGCAGGTGGATCCCAATAAATCCATGCTGGAGAGTTATATCGCAGGTGTGAATGATTATGCTGCAAAACATGCAGAAAAAATCAGTGATGATTTTGAGGTGGTTTTACCCATTAATATGGAAGATCTGATGGCGCATGCACTGCGAGTACTGCAATATACTTTTGTAGTCAGTCCGGAAGATCTGCAGGAAGATGCAAAATCATGGTCTAATCAAAAAGGATCCAATGCCTGGGCAATAGCTCCCGTTCGGTCTACGTCTGGTAATGCCATGCTGTTGGCAAATCCACATCTGTTTTGGGGTGATCTGTTCACCTGGTTTGAAGTCCATTTAAATCTTCCTGAAGTGAATATCTATGGTGCCAGCCTTGTGGGCTCCCCAGCTTTGGGTATCATGTTCAATGAATACTTGGGCTGGACACACACAGTTAATACCCACGATGGCGCTGACCTTTACGAACTCACACTTGCTGATGACGGTTATGAATTCGATGGCGTGGTCAGATCTTTTAATGTTGATTCTGTTGAATTACTCATTAAAGAAAATGATTCAACACGTATTGAAACATTTGTAGTAAAACGATCGATTCACGGACCGGTGGTTAAAGAGGAGGATAATAGGGCATTGGCTTTACGAGTTGCTGCTTTGGATGCCAGCCAGATTTTCAGGGAACGATGGAATATGGCCTTAACTACTAACTTGGAAGAGTTCGAAAACAGTTTACAAGATTTGCAAACACCCATGTTCACGGTAATGTATGCTGATAAATTCGGAAACATTATGCATCTTTTTGGCGGGCAGACACCCCATCGTCCCCCAGGAGATTATGACTGGTCTGGAATTGTGTCGGGTAATACATCTGCGACGTTATGGTATAATCACCATCCTTACGAGGATTTACCTCGTGTGTTGAATCCTGAAAGCGGCTGGCTCCAAAATGCCAATGATCCGCCGTGGACAACCACATTTCCTGAAGAAATAGACGCCGATGATTTTCCTGATTATTTGTCACCTAGGAAAATGGGTTTTCGGGCCCAGCGCTCGGCCAGGATGCTGGACGAGGATGACAGCATCTCTTATGATGAACTGGTGGAGTATAAATTTTCCACGCGCATGGAATTGGCGGACCGCTTGTTGGATGACCTTTTGGATGCTGCATCTACAGCACGTGGCCAGGAAATAAAAGACGCCGTCCGCGTGCTGGAGCGCTGGGACCGTACAACTGACAACGCCAGTCGGGGCAGCGTATTATTCAAGACCTGGGTGGATGATATGAATTTTCCCGATGATTTTGCGCTAAAGTGGAATGAACGGAGCCCAACACAGCGACCGGATGGATTGAAAGACCGATCTCTGTCTGTACACCGCTTATTTGGCGCTGCCAAAGATGTGAAAGAAAAATACGGTCGTTTAGATGTATTCTGGGGTGAAGTATTTCGCCTGCAGCGAGACAGCCTGGATCTACCGGCTAACGGTGCTCCTGGTGATCCGTACGGCGTTTTCCGGACGTCTTATTTTTATCCCGGAGAAGATAATAAACAGGTCCTTGTGGCGGGTGATACCTACGTATCTGTGGTGGAATTCGGAGATTCAATCCGTGCCAATGGTGTACTGGGTTATGGAAATTTCAGCCAGCCTGGTTCGCCCCACCGCACTGACCAACTGCAGTTGTATTCTGACAAAAAGTTAAGGCCCATTTTATTTTATCGCCATGATGTGGAAAAAAATGTTGTGTCAACAACAACGTTTTAATGGTGTGACGAATTCAACAGATTTTATAATTGCTCCAGCCTCGGACCGTACATTATTGATCAAATTTGGCGATGATCATTCACCAAAAATTCAAAAAGCTGTATTTCAATTATCCCATTATTTATTGAACAATCCTTTGGAGGGAATTTTAAATATCCATCCGGGGTATACGTCAATCATGGTTGCAGTGGATGTAGAAAAGAAATCTATTCAATCTGTCCAAAAAAGTCTGCAGCAGGTAATAAAAAATGCCCGTGCAATGGAATTGCCTGGACCGGTGTTGGTGGACATTCCAGTTTTATATGGTGGTCAACATGGACCAGATATAAATAAAGTTGCTGAACATTCTGACTTAAGTAAAAAAGAGGTCATTGCAATGCACAGCAGCGGCGACTTCCAAGTCAGCTTTATTGGCTTTACACCCGGCTTTCCGTATATCAGCGGGATGGATGAAACATTGGTAACTCCTCGATTTAAAAATCCCCGCAAGAACGTGCCGGCAGGATCGATTGGAATCGGTGGGAATCAAACAGGAATTTATCCTCTTCTATCACCGGGAGGTTGGAATTTGATCGGACAGACACCTCTCCAGATCTTTGATATCAAACATCCTGAAAAAGCACTCATTAAGATGGGTGATCGCATCAAATTCAATCCAATAAGTAAAGCTGAATTTGAACAGCAATTGCATTCATGAGTCTTCACGTTTTAAAAGCAGGCACGCAGACATCAATCCAGGACTTGGGCAGGCCGGGGTTTGCTCATTTGGGGATTTCTACTTCCGGGGCTGCGGATGCATATTCATTTCAAATCGGGAATAAACTTGTGGGCAATGATCCAAACGATGCTGCATTGGAAATAACACTTTCTGGTGGAAAATATGAATTTGATGTGGATGCAATAATTGCAATAACGGGCAGTGAATTCGATGCCACTATTGACGATGAACCAGTGTCAAATTGGGCTGCATTTAAAGTTAAAAAAGATCAGTGCGTGCAGATAAACAGCAGCAGTAATGGTGCTCGATGTTACTTATGCGTGCAAGGAGGAATCAATGTGCCTGCATTATTGGGCAGCCGTTCCACGCATTTAATAACCGGTTTAGGCGGTTTTGCAGGGAGAGCGCTGCAGAAAGGAGATGTGTTGGATTTTGGGCAAAAAAATGAAACAAAAATTACAAGAATAAATAATGTGGAAAAAATTCAAAAGCATCTCAACCGTGACAAGATCCGGGTTACAAAAGGATTAGAGGGAGACTGGTTTGATGATGATGCTTGGCATGATTTCTTGAATAAACAGTACACAGTATCACAATCATTCAGCCGCATGGGCATCAGGCTTGAGGTGGGTGCAATTATCCAATCATCAAAAGGGAATGAAATCGTGACCCAGGGTATACCGTTGGGTGCAGTTCAAGTACCGGGAAATGGAAAACCTATCATTTCTTTCGTTGAACACCAAACAACCGGCGGTTATCCCCGCATAGTCAATGTGATCAATGCTGACTTGTGTAAGGTGGGACAATTGAAACCGGGAGATACATTTCAATTTGAATTGGTAACATTGGAAGCGGCAGAACAGTTGTTTGCCGAGCAATTAAATTTTATCCATAATTTATAATAAATATTAAATCAATGATCGATATCAACAGCGATATGGGGGAAATACAACAGCTTTTGGATGACGGTACCTATACAGCAATGATGCCTTATGTCACTTCCATTAATGTAGCTTGCGGGGGACATGCCGGGGATGATGAAATTATGGAGGCTATGGTCACGTTGGCAAAAGAACACGGAGTGCATATTGGTGCTCATCCCAGTTATCCGGATAAAGATAATTTCGGTCGCAAAAAGATGGATTTGGACTCAACAAACATTGTTGATACAGTTGCAGAGCAAATTGTGCGCTTGCAAAACATTGCGGAAAAACATGGTTGCTTATTAACCCATGTAAAACCACATGGTGCTCTTTATAATACAGCCTCCCATGTTGAAGAAGTTGCAGCTGCCATGGGTGATGGCGTTAAAAAAATAAATGAAGATCTGAAATTGGTAGGACTGGCCGGGTCGAAAATGCTAAACGTTTGGAAAAAGATGGGCTTGGAAACTTTAGGTGAAGGTTTTGCAGACAGGACTTATGAAAACGACGGCACATTGCGCAGCAGGGAGTTTGACGATGCTTTAATTACAGCTCCAGAAAAAGCAGCATATCAAGCCGGGAACATGGCCTTTAATCAAAAATGTACTGCTATCGACGGCACTGAATTAAACATTGTCGTAAAGACAATTTGCATACACAGTGATACACCCAATGCTCTGGAAATTTCGAAAGCTGTTTATTCAAAATTACAGTTATAACAATCTTGGTTAAAAATTTACAAAAATGATAAATTCATACAGGTAATAACATGGAAAAACTATTTCATAAACAATCAGAAGAACACGCAGGAATGACAACAGGAACAATAGTACGTCTGCTTAAAGACCTCCATGGGATCGGCGGTAGTTTAACCGCCGGAAGTGAATGCGTTGTGGAAGCGATCATTCATTTCCCCACACGCTATCGGTTACAGGACGCTGATGGAAATATCTGGACTGTACCTCTTCACTCTGTAGAATTGATCACTAGTGAAATTGAAGAAGCAGTTGCGGAGGAGGAAGGGGAGGCAGACCAATGAGGTTATTGAATTCGACAACCAAGGAGGTAAGTACGCCTCCCTCAATTGCAACCTAACACTATTTTTCTATATACCGTTGTGATGTTCCCCACACAATGATCGTCAAATTTTTCAAATTTCTTACAGACCTTTCGCCTGCAATAAAACGAACCTTATGGCGCAAGTGGTACCAGTTGATGGCGAAAAAATACCAGTTGCCGGATTGGAATTTTATGAATTACGGCTATGCTGAATTGGACGGTACTGAATTGGATCTGCAAGGTGATCCAGAGAAGGATAGATATTTCATACAACTATATCACTTTGTTGCATCTGTTGTTGACTTGGAGGGGAAGAACGTTTTGGAAGTTGGTTCCGGCCGTGGCGGTGGAGCTAGTTATGTTGCTCGTGTTTTACATCCGGGAGATATGGTTGGATTGGATTATTCCGCCAATGCTGTGGATTTCTCGAACAAAAATAATGCCGGAGCTAATTTATCGTTCGTTGAAGGAGATGCCGAAGCGTTACCATTTGCAGATGAATCATATGATGTAGTCCTGAATGTGGAATCATCCCATTGTTACGGCAATATGCAGCAATTTGTGAATGAAGTATATCGCATTCTCAAACCCGGGGGATATTTCTCGTGGGCGGATTTACGAAGTGTAGAAGAAGGAAAACAACTATCTTCTATTTTTAAAACTGCCGGATTTGAAATAAAACAGGAGAGAATAATCACACCCCACGTATTAAATGCTCTTGATATTATTCATGATCAAAAAATGAAAATGATTGAAGATAATGTGCCTACCATGATACAATCAGCATTTAAGGATTTTGCAGGAGTAAAGGACAGTAAGATATATAGTGCCTTCAAAGATGGTTCAGCAGTTTATCTGCGTTTTGTCCTTCTAAAACCTTCCTAAATCCATAATTTGTTTTATATCGCCTCTCCTGTGTAGCTTTATTAAAGGAATGGAGAGAAGCTTGGCTTACAAAAACACTTTTCAATAATGGGGAAAATATTTATGTCCTTTTTTAAAGAAATGATAAACGTATTTAATTACTCACTCCCCTGCCTACCGGCAGGCAGGTAATCCCTCTCTATTACAGAGAGGGGAAATTTTTTTGATTTTGTGATGAGTTTCTTCGAAGAACTAAAACTCCGTAAAGTTTTCCGCACCTCGGCTGCTTACGCCGTGGTGGCCTTTATCATCATGCAATTGGTTGAGATCGTATTTCCCATGTTCGGGATCCCGGACTGGGCAGGACGAATGATCATTTTGCTCTTGATCACCGGTTTTCCCATCATTATCATTTTTTCATGGATGTATGATGTGACGGATAAAGGCTTGGTCCGTACCCAGCAAATGCAGATCAGTGGTGTGGAAGATACACGCTCCATGACCGGACGAAAGCGAACATGGTTTGCAGTGGGTGGTATCGCCTTGGGTATTTTCCTGGGTATCTATGTTTCAGGATCATTCTTACAAAACGATTCATTTGATAAAGAT